>JAFGQI010000021.1 GCA_016935755.1 Anaerolineales bacterium | reverse complement strand
TATTTAGCCGTTCTGGCCACTTCTGGAAATTCGGCAGACCATGTTTCAATTTTTAAAGTGCTGTTTTTTCAGTCAAGCCATCTGTGTGCATCTGTGGCTGATCCCGCCTCCCTGGCTATGCCATATTCGCCCTGAGGATTTACCATGATCTTTGACGCCATCGCATTCGACGCTGACGACACCCTGTGGGACAACGAATATCTGTACACGCAGGCCAAGGCCCGTTTTGCCGGGATGTTCTCGGACTGCTGCAGCCAGGAAGCCTGCCTGCAGCGCCTGGAGGAGATCGAATCTCACAATGTGCGCTACTACGGCTACGGCATCAAGAGCTTCATCCTGTCGATGATCGAAGCCGCCCTGGAGCTTTCCGGCGGGCAGGCCCCGGCGGAGGTGATTACCTCCATCCTGGCGACCGCCCGCCAGATGCTCTCGGCGGATGTGCTGCTGATCGACGGCGTGGGCGAGACGCTGGAAGCCCTGGCGCAGCGCTGCCCACTGATGCTGATCACCAAGGGCGACCCCTCCGAGCAGCGTCCCAAGATCCTGCACTCCGGCCTGAGCGGGTACTTCCGCTGGGTTGAGGTGGTGCATGAGAAAACGCCAGAAGTCTACCGGGCGATCCTGGAACGCTGCGGCTTGCGCCCGGAGCGCTTCCTGATGGTGGGCAATTCACTGCGCTCGGACATCCTGCCCGTACTGGCGATCGGGGCGCGGGCGGTCTACATCCCCTATGCCGACACCTGGTCGCATGAGCTGGTGGATGAAGATCCTGTTGGCGAATACACCACCCTGGAAAACCTGCGCCTGCTGCCCGGCTATGTAGAAAAGCTGATGCAAGATTCTTGATACCCTGTGAGGTTCTGATAACCCAATGATCCCATTACTCACCATCACGCATCTTTTGAACGGACTGCTCATGATCGTCCTGCCGGCTGCCCTGGGCATCTTCCTGACCCGCCGCTTCCATTTGGGATGGCGCATCTGGTGGATTGGAGCGGGGACTTTTGTGCTCTCCCAGGTTGGGCATATCCCCTTCAACTATGTCCTGACCCTGCTCTTCCAGCGCGGTGTGCTGCCCGCCCCGCCTGCCGAGTGGCAGCTGCCTTTTAACGCCCTGGTGCTGGGGCTGAGCGCCGGGTTGTGGGAGGAATGGTTCCGTTACATCGCATACCGCTGGTGGGCAAGGGAAGCGCGGGATTGGAAGTCGGGTCTGCTGCTGGGCGCCGGTCATGGCGGCGCGGAGGCGATCATCCTGGGCATCCTGGTGCTGCTGGCGTTGGTCAATATGAGCATTGCCCGGGGCATGGATCTTTCCACGCAGGTGCCGGCAGAGCAGTTGGCCCTGGCACAGCAGCAGGTCCAGGCCTACTGGTCGGCTGAATGGTATGAAACCCTGATCGGCGCGCTGGAGCGCGCCTTCGCCATCCTGTTCCATCTATCGGCCTCCCTGCTCGTGCTGCAGGCGTTTATTCGCAAGAATATCGCCTGGGTGTGGCTGTCGGTAGGTTGGCACACCCTGATCAACGCCGCAGCGGTCTATACCATCAACGCCGGGAATATGTATCTGACGGAACTGTTGATAGGCATCCTCTCCACAGCCGGGCTGAGCATCACCCTGCTCACCCTGCGGCGCGGGCTGCCTGAAAATGACTCCCAGCCGCCTGAAGAACCCGAAGTGCCATCCCCATTGGTTCCACCCCTACCGGCAGATCTCCCCGAAACCCCCAAAAATCTGGAGGATACGCGTTACAATTAACCGGTTCGGATTTTAGAAACAAAACCTGTTGAGCCAATTAATCCTATGATCATCACCGAAAAGCTAACCAAAAAATTCAATACCGTCCTGGCAGTCGACGGCCTGGACCTGGAAGTGCGCGAAGGCGAAGTCTTCGGCTTCCTGGGGCCCAACGGCGCAGGGAAGACCACCACTGTGCGCATGCTGACCAGCCTGATCGCCCCCACCGGTGGCCGGGCTACCGTCAACGGATTTGCGGTCGGCAAGGAAGACATCCACATCCGCCGCTCGGTGGGCATCCTGACCGAAACGCCTGGGATGTACGATAACCTCAGCGCCGAATACAACCTGCGCATCTACGCCAGCCTGTACGAAGTCAAGGACATCCCCGGGCAGGTGGAGAAATACCTGCGCATGCTGGGGCTGTGGGAGCGGCGCTTCGACGAGGCCGGCACCTTTTCCAAAGGCATGAAGCAGAAGCTGGCCATCGCCCGCGCCCTGCTGCACGAGCCGCGCATCCTTTTCCTGGACGAGCCGACCGCCGGGCTGGACCCGGAGGCGGCCAAGCTGGTGCGCGAGTTCATCGATGAACTGCGTAAGGAGGGGCGCACGATCTTCCTGTGCACCCACAACCTGGACGAGGCCGACCGGTTATGCGACCGCATCGGGGTCTTCAAGACCCGCCTGCTGGTGGTCGACACCCCGGCGAAGCTGCGCTCGCAGGTATTCGGGCGCAAGGTGGTCTTTCACCTGCTGCGGGTCGATTCTGGGCTGGCGGATGTTGTCACCGGCCTGCCCTTCACCCGCGAAGCTCGCCTGGTGGATAACAAGCTGGTGGTTACCCTGGAAGACCCCGAGACCAACAACCCCGCCGTCATCCGGGCGCTGGTCGGCGCGGGCGCCGAAATCCAGTTCGTGGGCGAGCTGCGCCATTCCCTGGAGGATGTCTACCTCCAGCTGGTCAAGAACGCCTGATCGCTAAACACAAATCCTATGGAAAAAATCAAAACCATCATCCGCAAAGAATGGGCCGAGGTCTTCAAGAACCGCATGGTCCTGTTTACCGTAGCCTTCTTGCCCCTGATCATGACCGCCCTGCCGCTGGGCATCTTACTCGCCATGGGCGGAGATGCAAGCATGGATGCGGCCGGCAGCGAAATGCCTGATGCCTTCAATGCCTTCTGCCCACCTGGCCTGAACGGAGGCGAGTGCTTCCAGGTTTATATGGTCAGCCAGTTCATGATCATGTTCATGATTATCCCCCTGGCGATCCCCTCCACCATCGCCTCTTATTCGATCGTGGGCGAGAAATCCACCCGCAGCCTGGAGCCTCTGCTGGCAACCCCCATCACCACCGTCGAACTGCTGGTCGGCAAATGCCTGGCGGCGGTCATCCCGGCGGTGATCGCCACCTATGCCGGATTTATCATCTACGCCATCGGCGCCTGGCTGATCGTCACCAACCGCGCCATCTTTGCGGCCATGATGGATGCGCGCTGGCTGATCGCCATCTTTGTGGTCGGTCCGCTGATGGCGCTGCTCTCGGTCACGGTGAGCGTGATGGTCTCTTCGCGGGTCAACGATCCGCGCGTGGCGGAACAGCTTTCGATGATTGTAATTCTGCCAGTGCTGGCGTTCTTCTTCGGTCAGCTTACTGGCCTGTTCATTATCAACAAACAGGTAATCCTGGTCACCGCGGTGGTGCTGATCTTCATCGACGCAGGCCTGGTCTACCTGGCGGCAAAGCTGTTCCAGCGCGAGACCATCCTGACTCGCTGGAAATAGACAGGAGCGCCTCAAAATGAGACCTTACAGAACTGTTTTACCAATCCTTTTTGCGCTGCTGGCGGGCTTGATTTTTATCCTTCCCGCCGCCGCGCAGGAAGACTCTCAGCTCACCCTGCGCATGTCACGGGATTTCGGCTACGCCGCCGGCAATGACATCCAGGGGACTTTCTCGCTAAAAGCAGCTGGCCCGGAGGACCTGAGCCGGGTGGTCTTCTACCTGGATGGGGAAACTCTGGGCGAGGTGACCCAGGCGCCTTTCAACCTGCGCTTCACCACCGACGTCCACCCCACTGGACCCCACACGCTGTCAGCCACCGGCTACACCACAGGCGGGCAGGAACTGCACTCCAATGAGATCAAGGTGGATTTTGTCAGTGCTGATGAAGGCTGGCAGACGACCATGAAGATGATGATACCTGTGTTCGCCATCCTCTTTGGGGTGCTGATCCTGGCCTTCGTCTCGATCTTCCTGACTTCCGGGAAGCAGAAAAACCTGCCGCCCGGCACGCCGCGCAAATACGGCCTCTCCGGCGGAGCAATCTGCTCACGCTGCCAACGGCCCTTCGCCATCCACTTCTTCGCCTTCAATATGGTGGCTGGAAAGCTGGACCGCTGCCCGTACTGCGGAAAATGGGGCATTGTGCGCTCACTGCCGATTGACATGCTGCGGGCTGCCGAAGCCGCCGAACTGGAAGATGCCCTGCAAGGCGGCGGGGGTGTCGCCCAGGATGAGCAGGAGAAACTGCGTAAAGACCTGGAGAACTCGCGCTATCAGGATGATATCTAGGAGGTAAACTCATGGCTGGCAGGTTTGGCAAACAGGCACCAATCTGTAATGTCCTCCTGGCGCTCTGCTTGAGCACCGCGCTGGCTGCATCTCTATCCGCATGCAACCTGAGAAAGGCGGCAGAAACCCCCGCAGCTACCCTGCCTGCACTGACCCAGGCTATTCCCACGCCTCCAGCCTCCCCCACCAGCCAGGCCTTTCCCCTTTTCCCCACCAGCACCGGACAGCCTGCCCTGCTCACGCCGCTGCCCACTCCGGATGAAAACTTGACCAAAATTAAGGTCGCCTACCTCAAGGACGGGAATATCTGGCTGTGGCAGGATGGCTCCCCCTCTCCTCTGACCAACCAGGGAGATGCATATGCGCTGAAAATCTCACCCGATGGCAAGCTCGTCGCCTACCTGCGCCAGGTGAATGCCTTCCACGCCGAGATCTGGGCCGTGGAGATCAGCGGGGAGAATGAGCGGCGGCTGGTCAGCATCAGCGACCTGGACACCATTGGCGGCGGGGTGCGGGATGCCAATGCTGTGGCGATCAACCCTTACCACATGGAATGGATCCCCGGGACGCACCGGCTGGCTTTCAACACCCACCAGGTCTTCGATGGACCTGGGCTGGTCTTGCTGAATGACCTCAACACGGTGGATGCCATCACGGGCGAACTGAACTATGTGCTGCTCTCCGGTTGGGGGGGTGAATTTGTGTTCTCGCCGGACGGGGGGCAGGTGGCGCTTTCCACACCAGACGCCATTCTGCTGGCTGATGCGGATGGCAGCAGCTACCGCAAGGTGTTGGATTATGCTCCAGTCACCACCTACAGCGAATACCGCTACTATGCCGCCCCGGTCTGGTCGCCGGATGGCACCTTCTTGCGCGTGGCAATCCCACCTGCCGACCCACTGGCCGACCCTCGCCAGCCTACCGCCCTCTGGCGCATCGACCTGGATGGTGCGCCTGCTTATCAGGTTGGCAGTCTATCAGCCACCCCCTTCTTCGATACCCCCGTGTCTTTCTCGCCTGACTGCAGCCTGCTGGTCTATCTGCTGGAATACGGCCCTCCTGCCGATAATCAGCGCGAACTGCATATTGCCAAGGCCGATGGTTCGGGCGACTGGGTTTACCAGAAGGGCCGCATGCTGCGCTTCTATGGCTGGTCTCCCGATTCGCGCCGCTTCGTCTTCTCGGTGGGAGAAGATCAACAAGCGCAGATCGGCAGCCTGGATGCCGCCGCGCAGCCCTTTACTGGTGAGGGCGTCAATATTTTCTCGGTAAACTGGATCGATGAACAGACCTTTTTGTTCGTGCAGCAAAAGAATCGCGCCTTCGACCTGTCGTTGGCGACTCTGGAAGGCGAACTGCTCACGCTGGATACGATTATCGACACCCCCCCAGCGTTAGATTTTTAACATTAGCCTCTGCTCTAAAGACTGATTACTGCCTGCCGATCAGGTGGCGACTGGCCGCTTCCGGTCGGCGATCCATTCACTCCAGGAACCTGCATAGACCCTGGCCTCGCCCAGCCCGGCGATCATCACTGCCAAGACATTGTGGATGGATGTCACCCCCGAACCGCAGTAGAAAGCCACCCGCTCGGCTGGAATCTCGCCCAACAGAGCCTTATAATGGGCGCGCAGTTCCTCAGGCGAGCGCAGGGTAAGGTCTTCGGTCAGATTTTCCAGATATGGTGCGCTGTATGCGCCCGGAATATGCCCGGCGATCGGGTCAATGGTCTCATTCTGCCCGTGGTAGCGTTCCAGAGTGCGGGCGTCGAAGACCCGGCAAGCCGGGTCAAGGCGCATACGATCGACCTCTACAATGTCCGCGATCAATTCGGGACGCAGCCGAGGAACGATAGATTGAGCCGGGCGCGTCTCCAGGCCCATAGCAATATCCCTGTCTTCGTTCACCCACTTCTGCCAGCCCCCGTCCAGGATAGCAACCGCCTCATGACCCAGCCAGCGCAGCATGCCCCACAGGCGCGTGGCTGCCAGCGCCCCGCCGGCATCGTCATAAGCCACCACCTGCATGTGCGAGCCAATCCCCAGGCGCTCCAGGGCTTCCACTGTCTGCTCTGCACCGAGCCAGGGGTGGCGGCCTGTCACGCCGGGGATCACCGGGCTGGATAAATCGCGCTCCAGGTGAGCATAGATCGCGCCAGGGATATGACTGTGCAGATAATTCTGCTCGCCGCGCTCTGGCGCAGCCAGCACAAAGCGGCAGTCCACCACGATCCAATCTGGATCGTTCAAGTGTTCGGCAAGCTCATCGGTTGAAATCAAGAGAGTGTAGGTCATTTTTCTAATCCCGTTTTGTAGGTTGTTCCTGCCTGGAGAAATATATCATTTTGGGAATATTATGTCAATTTATGCGCCTAACTGTGAGATAATCAAAATTCAGGAGGTGCCCCATGCGTTTTGGAATCATGGCAATGCAGATCGACTCTCTCATCCCGCCGGAGGCGCGCGACCTGCCGCCCGAGCAGGCTTTGATGCGCGTTATGAGCTTCGACCACGCCGGGCTGGTGCGCAGCCTGGCGCAGCAGGGCTTCAACCCGATCGAACTGGGCGGCGACCTGGCTATGCTGCTGCCCCACACCTATGCGCCCCCAGCGATCGAATCGCTCAAGGCGCTGAAAGCCGAACTGGGCCTGAGCTATACCGTGCACCTGCCTCTGTGGTCTGTGGAGCCATCCACCCTGCAAACCCCTGTACGGCAGGGTTCTGTGCAGGCTCTGGTGAACATGATCCGCCTCACCCAACCCCTGGAGCCTGAGGTGTATGTCATGCATGCTACCGGCGCCCTGGCTGCCGAGTTCTATCGCATGCGCCTGCCCGAAATGGCGCGCGAGGTGCTGCTGCGCCAGTTTCAGAACGGGGCGCGTCAGAGCCTGCAGTCCATCCTGGCGCAAACCGGTCTGCCCTCCCGCCGCCTGGCAATCGAGACGATTGAATTCCCCTTCGAATTAACCCTGGAGTTGGCCGAGGAGATGGATCTTTCGATTTGTTTTGACACCGGGCATGTGTTGGTTGGCTTTTCTGGGCCAGTGGATTTCTTCGAGGCCCTGGAACGCAGCCTGCCTCGCCTGGGCGAAATACACTTGCACGACGGCCCCTGGCAAGGCCCCGAAAGGAACATCGGCTACGGCAAAGACCATTCTCCCCTGGGTACTGGCGATTTGGATGTACCGCGATTGCTCGACCGGTTGGAGAAAGCCCAGTTCAAGGGCCCCATAATTTTTGAACTGCGCCTGGAAGAGGCGCTGGCTTCGATGCAGGTTATCCGGTCGCTCCGCCCGGCTGCTGCGAGGTTCTGATAAAATAGGGAAGTAAACCGCCTGCTTCAGGGTACCGTTATGGCACAGCCCACCTCCCCACAAACGCGCAACCGGCTCGAATTGCTCTACCGCTTATCCCAGACATTCAACTCCTCCCTGGATCTCACCGAGGTGCTGAACCTGGTGATGGATGAGGTCATCAACGTGATGCACGCCGAGCGTGGCTTTGTCATGCTCTTAGATGAGCATGGGAATCTGAGCTTTGCAGTGGCGCGAGGCATCGATCAGGTGTCAATCGCTGAGCCGCAGTTCCAGGTTTCCCGCAGTGTGATCGAGCAGGTAGCGCGCGAGGGTCAACCCATGTTAGTGAGCGATGCCATGCTCGACCCGCGCATCAGCGCCCGCCAGAGCGTCAATATCCTGGGCTTGCGGGCGATCTTGTGCGTCCCGCTGGTATTCAAAGGCCAAACGCTGGGGGTGATCTTCGTAGACAGCCGTGTCCAGGCGGGAATTTTTACGCCGTTAGACCTGGACCTGTTGACCGCGATTGCTTCCAGCGCGGCCGTAGCCCTCGAGAATGCTCGCCTCTACCAGCTGGCAGTCGAAAAAGGCCGCCTGGAACGCGAGCTCCAGATGGCCCGCCAGGTGCAGGCCAGCATGATGCCCCAGGATACTCCCCACATCCCTGGCTGGGATTTTGCCGCTTTTTGGCAGCCCGCCCGCCAGGTAGCTGGCGATTACTACGACTTTATCACCTTTCGCGATGGACAGCTTGGACTGGTGATTGCGGATGTGTCTGACAAGGGCATGCCCGCCGCTCTGTTCATGGCAACAGCACGCAGCATTATCCGCACCAGCCTGGATCGCTCTTCTTCGGTGGTTGAAGGAATCACCCAGGCCAACCGGCTGCTGTGCAGCGAGTCATCCGATGGCACCTTTATCACCCTGTTTTGCGCCCGCCTGAACTCCGACACCGGAGATTTTACTTACATAAACGCCGGGCATAATCCGCCCATCTTCTACCAATCGCGCAGCAGCGCTAATATGGGCAATTTTGTCACCCTGGGCCGCACCGGTATGGCTCTGGGCGTCGACGCGGACCATACCTATAAAGAGCAAAACCTGCGCGTAAAGCCAGGCGACTTCATCCTTTTCTACACCGATGGCGTGACCGACACATTCGACGCCCAGGAAGAGCCATATGGCAATGAACGCATGATGGATGTTTTACAGCAAGTACGCAGCGCGAATGCCACAGAAATCCTTTCCGCGATACAGAATTCGATCCAATCTTTTTCAAATATGAGCATGCCCTTTGATGACATCACCATGATGCTGATCAAACGTCAATAAGACCGTTATTACCCGGAGGTTCTATGTCGAGACCCACAGCTGGATATCTGGAATTTCATGTTTCACGCAGCGCCCGCGATCTCTACCAGTTTGACCAGGGGCTGTTTTCTTTCAATGGCAATATCATCTTCGCGAACTTTCACGCCGCGCGCCAGTTCGCCCAAAAGATGAACGCCCGTCGTGACCTGGTATCTTTCCCCGAGCAGGCTGTACGCGCCGGGCAAATCAACGCCATGGGTCTGATCGACGAAATCCTGCACCTGGTGGTTGAGCACTATCGTGAACAGCGGAACCAAACAGCTATGGAAAAAGCATTAGCCTGGTTGAACGACCAGGTTGGCAGCCTTCAGGTTGAAAATGCCTTACGCCAATTCGCTGAGCAGTTCCCGCCTGTGGCCGTCTACCGGCGGGAAATCAGCCTGGATGAGTATGTCAAGGGAGAGTCCATCCGGGCGGATGGCAGCCAGGTCCCAAATCGCCAGGTCATCCTGGAAGAACTGCTCCTGCTCTGGCTGGCAAATGCAAACCCGGCTTTTTCCCCTTTTCTGGAATTGTTTGCGGATGACGATTTAAAGAAACACACCGCTTATTCCCTTATCATCACCAGCCTGCACGATTTTTTTGACACCCAGCCAACCTTCGGCCCTGATAATCAGAACCTGATTGATATGCTGCGCAGCCCGGCGATTGCCAACCCGCATTCGCTCACCGGACAGTTGGAATATATCCGCAACCGATGGGGCGCCTTCCTGGGACGCTATTTGTACCGTCTGCTAAGCAGCCTGGATTTGATCAAAGAGGAGGAAAAGCCTATCTTTGGCGTGGGCGGGCAGGGACCAGCGGAGGTGTATGATTTTACCGGTTTAGGCTACGAACCAGAACGCTTCAGCCAGGATCGCGAATGGATGCCCAACCTGGTGCTGCTTGCCAAAAATACTTATGTCTGGCTGCACCAGATGTCCAAGCAATATAAACGCCAGATCACCCACCTGGATCAAATCCCCGACGAAGAACTGGATAAACTGGCGCGCTGGGGATTTACCGGTCTGTGGCTGATCGGCTTATGGGAGCGCAGCCCCGCCTCCAAACGCATCAAACAGATGCGCGGCAACCCGGATGCCGTGGCCTCGGCATACTCACTGTACAGCTACGATATCGCTGCTGATCTGGGGGGCGAGCAGGCCTACATTGCCCTGCGTGATCGCGCCTGGAAGCGCGGCATTCGCCTGGCTTCGGACATGGTTCCAAACCACATGGGCATCGACTCCCGTTGGGTGGTCGAGCATCCGGATTGGTTCATCCAACTAAACTACAGTCCTTTTCCTTCCTATTCCTTCAACGGCCCGAATCTATCCTGGGATGACCGGGTGGGCCTCTATCTGGAGGATCACTACTACGACAACTCGGATGCCGCGGTTGTCTTCAGGCGGGTCGATTTCTGGTCTGGCGAATCGCGCTACGTCTATCATGGCAACGATGGCACGTCCATGCCCTGGAACGACACCGCCCAGCTGAACTACCTGCTGCCCGAGGTGCGCGAAGCTGTCATCCAAACAATCTTACACGTTGCGCGCAAGTTCCCGATTATCCGTTTCGATGCGGCGATGACCCTGGCAAAACGCCACTATCAGCGCCTCTGGTTCCCCGAGCCAGGCAGTGGGGGCGATATCCCCAGCCGCGCCGATCACGGCATGACCAAGGCGCAGTTCGATCAGGCAATTCCCGAAGAGTTCTGGCGAGAAGTGGTCGATCGCGTCGCGCAGGAAGCCCCCGATACCTTACTGCTGGCGGAAGCTTTCTGGCTGATGGAGGGGTATTTCGTGCGGACACTGGGTATGCATCGCGTGTATAACAGCGCGTTCATGAATATGCTGCGCGATGAGAAGAATCAAGAATACCGCCTGGTGATCAAGAACACGATTGAGTTCGATCCACAAATCCTGAAACGCTATGTCAATTTTATGAACAATCCTGACGAACGCACCACGGTGGATCAATTCGGTCGCGGCGATAAGTACTTCGGCATCTGCGCTATGTTGGCTACTCTGCCTGGCTTACCCATGTTTGGGCATGGACAGGTGGAAGGCTTCGCCGAAAAATATGGCATGGAGTTTTACCGGCCTCTATGGGATGAAACCGCCGATAGCTTCCTGGTCGAGAGACACGAGCGAGAGATCTTTCCACTTTTGCGCCGACGCTATCTGTTTGGAGAAGCCTACAACTTCTTGCTCTACGATTTCTACACACCCGAAGGCTATGTAAACGAAGATGTATATGCCTATTCCAACCAGGCAGGCGAAGAACACGGCCTGGTGCTGTATCATAATAAATATGCGACCGCGCGCGGCTGGGTGCGCATCTCGGCGGCAACCCCGGTCAAGACCGGCGAAGAGCGATCCCTGGTTCAAAAGACCCTGGGGGAAGGTCTCGGCTTACACAACGATCAGGCATACTTTGTCATCTTCCGCGATCACGTATCCGGTCTGGAATATATCCGCAACAGCCAGGAAATGTACGAAAAAGGGTTCTACGTTGAATTGAATGCCTATAAATATCACGTTTTCCTGGATTTCCGTGAAATGCTGGATGATGAATGGCATCGCTACGCCCAGCTATGCAGTTATCTGGATGGGCGGGGGGTGCCCAATATTGATGAGGCGCTGAAAGAAATATTCCTGCAGCCCATTCACCTGCCCTTCCGAGAGTTATTCAATGCGGGCATGCTGCGTTGGCTGCTGGATCACCGCGCTGCAAAGGTGGAAGAAACCTTGTTTGGGACATCCTTGCCGCAAGCGTTGGATGAGGCTGAATGGAAGGCTCGCGCCTTCCTGGCTGAAGTGAAGCGGCTTGCTGCAGCGGATGGCGACCCCGAAGCGCTGGCGGTTGAAACCCGCCAGCTCCTGAAAACAACCCTTTCCCTGCCTGCGCTGGCTCAGGATGTTGCTACACCCGAAGAAGCCAGGGCATACTTGCTGTCTGGAGCAGACAACCAGACCCCCCTGGAACAAGGCGATCCAGCGACCTGGGGAACCCTGTTCGCCTGGGCTTTCACCGCTCGAATCGGGAAAATCCTGGAGGCGGAAGAATATGCGGATCAAGGCCGTGCCTGGCTGGATGAATGGCTGCTGGGCAAGCTCATCGCCGGTTCATTGCAGGATTTTGGCCTGAGCGAAGAAGCCGCCTGGCGGGCGGTTGGGCTGGCGCGCCTGTTAATCAGCCACCAGGACTGGTATGATGCAGAACAAACCGCAGAAGAACAGGCCTCTCGGGCGTTGGAAACCTGGCTAAAAGACCGGGATGTGCAGCGCTATCTGATGATCAACCGCTATCAGGGCGTTTTATGGTTCAATAAAGAAGCTTTTAGCAGCCTGCTGTGGTGGTTTTTCGTAGCCGCCGTGATCACAACTACCAGCTCAAAACTACCAGGGAAAAACAAAAAATCCCAGGTATCCCATATCGCCAATATCTATGCGCTTATCCGGCTGCTAAAACAAGCCGAGGAAGAATCGGGCTACCAGATTGATGCCCTGCTGGATGCTGTAAAAAACCTAGCGCAGGAAGAATAAAAAAAGATTGCGCTCTAATCAGCAAAGCCAACGCGAAGTTCTTCAATCCCCTCTGCCCTGCGCAGGTGAGCTGAGAAAACCTGGTTGGCATTGAGTTGGGTGCGCGTGCTGGTCACTCTTTCCAGATCGCTCGCCACCTCGGCTTCCAGGTTGATTCCCGTTGCCAGGCGCATCAATCGTACCGCCTGGGCGGCATAAGCCACATTGTTGCGCGGCTCAATGCGGTCAAAATCATCGAAGAACCAGCCGCACGAGGTGAACATACGCTGCCGTTCGCGCTGCGCCTCCAACATCAGATGCAGCCGGTGAATTTCCTGGCTGGTTAAAGCGCGATGCGCCATCTCCCCCAACATGGCTTCCAGGCTGATCTGACCCAGGAGAACATGGATATACCGGTTGCGCAGCAGCCAGGGGTCCTGGATCAGCATGCGAGTGGCATCCTGGTAGATATGATCCAGCTCGCTGGCCAGGCGCTCAAAAGCGTATCGCATTTGAGCTTTCCAATTTGCATCACCGGGGGTGCACGAGCATTGGCCCATCCACCTTGAAATCCCGTGATGGCAGCTCCAGGAGGTGTCCTCTCGAATGCCTACCCTTCGCCGGGGCAAAAAAGATTTCAGCCAGAGCGCTGGATAAGTTGGGCGTATACCCAATTGGCTGCTGGCTCCATCAACGAGCCGCGCCAGGAAGAGATCGCGCAGGTGCTGGTGATGCCCATAAAGCTCCCCATCCGAAGCTACCAGGATCAGTTGAGCATCCCCCTGATTGCTTTTATGAGAGCTAAAACAACTTTGCAGAATGTTTTGGGCGAATAAATCCGCGTTGATCGTCGAGGTGGGATCAAAACTGACCCGAGCGCTCAGTTCGCGATGATAAAAAAATATCGTCATCTGTCGTTGGTTGGGCAGGGTGACGATATAGGGTTCGGTGGGGTCCAGGTCTTCACAATCTGCTTGCCAGGGGGCAAGGATGGTGAACTGGATATTATGACGAGCTAATACCTCAAGCGTTTCGACATCCACAGCCGTCTCCGGCAGCCACATACCTTGCGGTTTTCGCCCGAAACGATGCTCAAAATCGGCCACCCCCCAATAAACCTGGGTTACCTTATCCCGATAGGATCCCAGCGGCAGGATTGTGTGGTTATACGCCTGGGCGATAGCATTCCCTACACCATGTCGTTGTACATTCACCTGGTCCTGCTCGATGATCTTGCGGCTTGTCCCAGGGTCATGCAAATCCATCCAGGCGGATAGAGTCGGCCCAATATTGAAACTGATCTGCTCAAAGTTGTGCAGTTCAGCGTTTGGCCGATAGCATTCAGCGTGAATCCGCTCGTTCCAATTCTTGAAAGGGGTTGCGCCGGCTTCTGAAGGAATTATACCGGTAAGGGGGTCTTCCCGGGGAGGTTGGTAGAAGTGAGCGTGAATGCTGAGTGCGCGTAATGCCATGCATTGCTCCGGCGGTGAAAACCCGCGCCGAAAATTTGACTAGCATATTTTCGCATAAAAAGCGGCTTTTGGCAAGTGACGATCATCACAAAACTGATAATCGCTTCATTCGGTAGAACTCATCCACCTGAGTGCTTGATAACTGACCTGCTCCCGAGTAAATGATTATCGAGTAAAATAGGAATACATTGCTCTATAAATTGGTTTCGCTGATCCTGGCTCTGGAGCAAACCTGTACCCTCATAGCAAACATGCCAGTTATGTTACAAGAAAACCCCACCAAGGGGATCATGGTAATTAACGAGGAGGCAAAGACATGAAAGTTCGAGCCATTATTTTAGCTGGCGGCGAGGGATCGCGGTTAGGCGTATTGACCGCTAAACGCACGAAACCTGCTGTGCCCTTTGCTGGTAAATACCGGATTATGGATTTCACCCTTTCAAACTGCGTTAATTCTGGCATCTTCGATGTGATGATCATGGCCCAATACCGCCCTCATTCGCTGATCGAGCATATCGGATCAGGCGGCCCATGGGACCTCAACCGCGATTTCACCGGCGGGGTCAGCATCCTCACCCCCTATAAAGCGCGCGGCTCTTCTGAATGGTATCTGGGCACTGCCGATTCTGTCCAGCAGAACTTTCTGTTCATTAAGCGTGGCTCCCCAGACCTGGTACTGATCCTCTCTGGCGATCATATCTATGCGATGAACTACCAGGCGATGATCCAGGCCCATCTCGAGCGCCAGGCGGATTTGACTCTCGCGACCATCCGTGTACCAATTGAAGAAGCTTCGCGTTTTGGCATCCTGGGAGTAGGCGAGGATTATCGCGTGACTTCATTTGTTGAAAAACCGGCCAATCCGCCCTCCAATTTAATCAATATGGGGGTCTATCTTTTTAGCACCAGGGTGCTCGACCACGCCTTATGGGAAGATCATGAACGAGGCGACTCATCGCATGATTTTGGTAAGGATATCCTGCCGCGCATGGTGCAGGAGAACCAACGTGTATTCGCTTTTCCCTTCGAAGGATATTGGGTAGATGTCGGTACGGTGGATTCCTATTGGAAATCACACATGGACTTGCTCAACACCCCTCCTTCTTTCAACCTGAATGATCGCTCCTGGATTATCCATACCAAATCAGAAGAGCGTCCCCCGGTGCGGATCATGAACGGCGCCACCATTATTGACAGTATGATCACCGACGGCTGCGAAATCGGCCCTGGCGCCAGGATCGAGCGCAGCGTGCTGTCACCCGGTGTGCATGTCGGGGCGAACGCTGTAGTGCGCGAATCGGTTATCCTGACCGACAATGTTATCGGAAACGAGGCAGTCGTGGAACACACGATCATGGACAAGAGGGGCACGGTGGGAGAAAAAGCCCGGGTGGGATCAATCCGCGCCGGTTTTGAGCCGGTGATCACTATGGTCGGCAAGCATGCACACATCCCAGCAAATATGATCGTTGAGGCAGGCGCAATCATTGGGCCAGATGTTATCGAGAGTGAATATCCATCCAATCTTGTGCGCGGCAGCGATTACATCCAGACCAAGAGGCTACCTTATGAAATTTGAGCGTTCTTCAGGCATCCTGTTACATCCCACCAGCCTGCCCGGGCAATATGGCATCGGCGATCTCGGGCGGCAGGCTCACCTGTGGATAGATTTTCTTGCTGAGGCAGGATGTTCATTATGGCAGGTTCTGCCTCTAGGCCCAACTGGATATGGCGATTCGCCCTACCAATGCTTTTCTGCCTTTGCCGGCAATCCCTATCTGATCAGCCCAGAAACCTTGTTGGTTGAGGATCTGCTCCACCCGGATGACCTGGTAGAACTGCCTAAGTTCTCCAGAGAGCGTGTCGATTTCGGCCCCGTAATCTCCTGGAAACTGAACGTTCTGGATCGCTCCTTCTTGCGCTTCCAACACCTGGCCTCTGCCAAAATGCGCCAGGCTTATCTGTCCTTTCAGAGCCAAAACAAGGGCTGGTTGGATGATTTTGCCTTGTTTATGGCCATCAAAGAGGCTCATGGCGGCAACCCCTGGCCCACCTGGGAAGCGCCGCTGCGGGATCGCCAGCCGCAGGCTCTGGCTGAAGCGCGCCAGAAGTTTGAATTTGCTATCCAGCGCCAGGTCTATCGCCAATTCTTATTCTTCCACCAGTGGCAGACCCTGCGGGATTATGCCCACGAGAATGGCATTCAGATCATCGGCGATATCCCCATCTTCGTGGCACATGACAGCGCGGATGTGTGGGCTAACCCGGGGTTATTTTATCTGGACAGGCAAGGAAAGCCCACTGTGGTGGCGGGTGTGCCGCCCGACTATTTCTCCCCCACGGGCCAGCTGTGGGGCAATCCGCTCTATCGCTGGGATGTACATCAATCAGCCGGCTACCAGT
Source organism: Anaerolineales bacterium (assembly GCA_016935755.1). Taxonomy (GTDB): domain Bacteria; phylum Chloroflexota; class Anaerolineae; order Anaerolineales; family UBA4823; genus JAFGQI01. Next base: position 44,135 of record JAFGQI010000021.1, on the reverse strand, counting down.
GGTGGATCGAACGCATGCGCGCCGTGCTGAACCTGGTGGATATTGTTCGCCTGGATCATTTTCGCGGTTTTGCCGGCTATTGGGAAGTGCCCGGTTCCGCCAAGACTGCCGAAAAGGGGCGCTGGGTGCCAGGCCCCGGCAAAGACTTTTTGCGTGCGCTTAAATCATCCCTCGGAGAGCTGCCCATCATTGCCGAGGATCTGGGGGTGATCACCCCGGATGTGGTCGATCTGCGGGATTCATTTGATCTACCAGGGATGAAAATCCTGCAGTTCGCCTTCGCTGGCGGCCCCAAGGATCCCTTCCTGCCCCACCATTACCCGGTCAACTGCGTGGTCTATACTGGCACCCATGACAATGATACCGCCCGAGGCTGGTACGAACGCGTGGAAGAAGAAGAAAAATCTGTCTATCGCCGCTACCTGGCGCGGGATGGCAGCAATGTGGCCTGGGATTTGATTCGTGCCAGTTGGGCTTCGGTCGCTGTTTTTTCCTTAGCCCCTATGCAGGATTTTCTAAACCTGGGGAACGAAGCTCGCATGAATTATCCGGGCAATCCCAGCGGCAACTGGACCTGGCGGATGCCCGAGGGCGTCCTGACCAACGCGCTGAGCAAACGGATCTTCGATCTCAACTACCTGTATTCACGCCTGAACAGCATCAAAGTGGAACAGATAGAACCAGAAGGTGAATAACGGATCAGCCTCCCTGATCTTGCGCCTGAATTTCTAGCTCCTGAGTTGGTTTTGGACGAGACAAGCGGATCACCAGAGCCACCACCAGGATGCTCAAAACCACCCGAAGCACTTCCACCTGAGGTGGAAGGGGATAAACCACGCTGATGGTGAGATTATAGAAGAAATGGATCAAAATCGCCGACAGGATGCTGCGGCGATTTTGATTATAGGCCCAGGTTATCAAGACGGAGAGGGGAAATACACCGATCAAGAAAAGCCAGAACATGGCTGTGCCAAAACCCCACACAGATTGTGGAGAACCTTGGATGAAAAATAGGGGTAAGTGCCAGGCCCACCAGAATAATCCCAGGATCAGACTGGCAACCAGTGGTTTCCAGCGCACCTGCAGCCTGTCCAGGGCAAAACCGCGCCAGCCCAACTCCTCAGAAAGCGGGCCGCCAATTAAGGTGGAGATGAATAGCGGGATCAGCAGTGCGGGTTGATCCAATAGCTGTAAAAACACTGGCAGCGGGGGCAGCGGACCACCCAGCAACTGGTTGAGCGCAATGGAAAGGGCTGCCACAGCCGGAAAAATCAAGATAATGGATCCGTACCAGTCGCCTTGAATGCGCCGGAAATCAATCACCCGCCGCCAGAAATCCCGCCGTGTATCGCGATCTGGGTCAAGATACAAGAAGAGTATGCCTACCAGAGAAGGACCGCAGCCGCCCAAGAAATACAGCAAAATGGTCGGGAAGGTCATGGCTTCCTGCCCGAGCAGCGCTGCTGGAATCCAAAAAGACCAGGAAACCAGGAAGGTGAGTGTAAAGAATAACCAGGTTGGCCGCTGTTTCAAGATGTCCATATGTGTCTCCTTACACGGTTATAATAGACCAGGATGATTATACCCTTACCTCAGGGGACAAATGATAGGTCGCCCTGGGGGAAAAGAGGATTTACCAATGGCATACTTTGACCTCCCATACGAAGAGTTAGTAAACTATTGCCCACCGCGCCAGGAACCGGAAGATTTCGATGTCTTCTGGCAGCAGACCCTGGCAGAGGCGCGCGCTCACCCTTTGAACGCCTCTTTTATCCCCGTTGATTTCGGTTTAAGCACCGTCGACAGCTTCGATGTAACCTTCAGTGGGTATGCTGGTCAGCCGATTAAGGGCTGGCTGCTCCTGCCGCGTTCGAGAACAAATCCGCTGCCCTGCGTTGTACAGTATATCGGTTATGGCGGAGGACGCGGATTCCCCTTTGAATGGCTGTTGTGGCCTTCTGTGGGGTATGCCACCCTGATCATGGATACCCGTGGGCAGGGCAGCGCCTGGCGCAAAGGGGATACCCCCGACGCTGAGCCAGAAGGATCGTCCCCACACCACCCTGGCTTTATGACACAAGGCATTCAAAAACCAGAGACTTACTATTTTCGCCGCTTGATTGTAGATGCTGTGCGGTCGGTGGAAACCGCCAAGGCGCATCTAGCCGTAGATGCTGACCGCATCGCGATCACAGGCGGCAGCCAGGGCGGCGGGCTGGCGTTGATTGTCAGCGGGTTAGAATTGTCTGTGGCTGTGACGATGCCCGATGTGCCCTTTCTCTGCCATTACCGGCGAGCCACCGAGATCACCGACTCATATCCTTATCAGGAGATCGTGCGCTACTGCCATGTACATCGCGACAAGATCGAAGCAGTCTTCCATACGCTGTCCTACTTCGATGGGGTCAACTTCGCGGTACGCGCCCGGGCAAAAGCATTATTCTCCGCTGGTTTAATGGACGATACCTGCCCGCCCTCCACCGTCTTTGCCGCCTACAATCATTACGCCGGGCCGAAGCAAATTGTCGTATATCCCTACAATCAGCACGAGGGCGGGGAAAGCTATCAGGCTTTGGAGCAAATCAAATATCTCAAGCAGTTCTGGGAGTAAGCCAAACCAGCCGCCTCAAGAATTCACCCACCCCAGACTGATGCGGCCGCGTTCCAGTTCAACTTTTAATATCTGCACATCAATCACATCTCCCACCGAGAGTTCTGCCGCGCGCGGCACCTGGCTGCGGTGAAGCAAGCCATCCTGTTTCACGCCAATATCAATAAACGCACCAAAGTCGACCACATTGCGAACGGTGCCTTTCAGACGCATCCCCGCCACCAGATCCTCCATCTTTAGCACATCGGTGCGCAGGATCGGGGCAGGTAGATCCTGCCGTGGATCACGCCCTGGGCGGATAAGCTGTTCAAAGATGTCTGCCAGGGTCGGTTCTCCAGTATGGAGTTCAGACGCCAAATCTTGTATGGCTTGTTTTTGCAGCAGCATTTCCAGCCCAGCCCTCCGCTCTGCTGGTGGAGTGTGGACTGAAAGACCCGCCTTGCTCAATACAGTTTGCGCTACGCCGTAGCTCTCAGGATGAATGGCGCTTGCATCCAGGGGATTTTCGCCATCCCGCACGCGTAAAAAACCGGCGGCCTGTTCAAAGGCTTTTGGACCAAGGCCGGGTACCTGGCGAACTTCCGCCCGGCTGGGAAAGGCGCCATTTTCATCACGGTAGGACACAATCCGCTCAGCCAGCTTCGGACCAATTCCTGCCACATAAGTGAGCAGCGCCGGAGAAGCAGTGTTTACATCAACGCCCACCTGGTTCACCACACTTTCCACCACCCCTGCCAGGGATGCGGCTAACTGTTTCTGATCCACATCATGCTGGTACATGCCCACGCCGATCGATTTCGGATCGATTTTGACCAGTTCAGCCAAAGGATCCTGGATGCGCCGGGCAATCGAGGCCGCCCCGCGCAGGCTGACATCCAGATCGGGAAATTCTGCCCGCGCCAGGGGGCTGGCGCTGTAGACGCTTGCGCCGGCTTCGTTGACGATCAGATATTTCAGCTTTCTCGTGGAGCCAGCTGGTTGAGCTGCCTCAGCCGCGCGAATCAATTCCACGACCAGCTGCTCGGTCTCCCGTGAGGCCGTCCCATTGCCGATGGTGATTAGAGTGACCTGGTATCGTTCAACAAGCAAAGCCAGGGCCTGGATGGATTTCTCCCGCTGCTTCTGCGGCTCGTGCGGGTAGATCGTTGTCGTCTCATATAGCTTCCCGGTCGGGCCAACTACCGCTACCTTACAGCCGGTGCGAAAACCCGGATCAATGCCCAGGACAGTGTGACCCGCCAATGGAGGCTGGTTGAGCAGGGCGCGCAGGTTTTGGGCAAAGACATGGATGGCATGAGTCTCCGCCTCTTCGGTCAGCTTGCGCCGTACATCCCGCTCGATGGCAGGCAGCAGCAGCCGTTCAGCCGAATCGGCCACTGCCATACGGAGCTGCCCAGCAAGAGCTGAACGCGGGTTAACGCGAAAATAGGTTTCGATGGCGCCCAACCAGTCCCGCTCAGGGACGGTTACTTTGACGCGCAGTACTTTATCGGATTCCCCCCGGTTGATCGCCAGAACCTGGTGTGGGCGGAGCTTATCTATACGCAGCTCCAGCTGATAATAAAGCTGGTAGATGCCGCGCAGATCTTCAGCAGCTTCAATCTTCTCGCAAAGCAGGCTGCCCCACTGCAGAGCTTTCTGGCGGATGGCGCTGCGGACTTCGGCATGATCGCTGATCGTCTCGGCAACGATATCCCGCGCCCCAGCCCAGGCATCCTCTACAGAAGGCACATTTTCGTTGACATACGGCGCAGCCAGTTCATCCATAGTCTGGCTCGTTACTACCTGCTCAAGGATGATATCTGCCAGGCCCTGCAAGCCTTTCTCGCGAGCAGCCATGGCGCGGGTGCGCCGCTTGGGTTTATAAGGCTGGTATAAATCTTCAAGAGCTGTTAAGGTGGTCGCGGCGCGAATTTGCTGCTCCAACTCTGGGCTTAGTTTATCCTGCTCCAGGATGGATTTCAGGATCACCTCCCGCCGGTCTTCCAGAGCGCGCAGCTTATCCAAAAGCTCGCTCAACTGACGCAGCTGCTCTTCGTCCAGCCCGCCTGTAGCTTCTTTACGGTAGCGGGAGATAAACGGGATGGTGTTCTGCGAGTCCAGGAGTTCGATGGCGGCTGAGGCCTGTTGGACTCGGATGGATAATTGTTCTGCTATGTGTGCGGCGAAATCCATTAACCTACCTCCAACTACCACCGCTCGTAACGAACCAAATCTGAGAGCGGCTTACGCTCCTTTAGGCGCAGCGAATCGTCCGGATAGCCCAAGGGAGTGAATATCAGGGGTTCTACTTCATCCGGCAAACCCAGGATCCGCCTAGCTTCCCGAGCATTAAAGGCCGCTATCCAACATGTTCCCAACCCCAGGTTTGCCGCCTCCAGGATCAAGTGATCCATAATAATTGCAACATCCACATCCAGATACCGGCGCTGGTCATCCGAACGAACCCAACCCTGGGCGGGCACCCCCACCGCGCACAATATCAGGGGCGGCTGGACAAACCAGGGGCGATAATAAATCTTACCCAGTTCTTCCTTTCGCCCTTCCGTGTGGATGACGATGATTTGAAATGGCTGCCTGTTGGCCGCAGTCGGCGCTATACAGGCTGCCTCCAGCACCTTGAGCAATTTATCCTCTTCAACCGGGTCTGATTTATACGCCCGAACGCTGTACCGTCTGGTGATCAATTCCTCAAATTCCATTTTCTACTCCTGGGGATGATTTATTTTCGGTCTAACAGATCTTCCAAAACAAACAGCAATGCCTGGGCATAGGCCTCACTGGCATCTCTGGATTCAAAGGACTGATGCTGACCCTTGAAATGAATCTCACAGCAGCAACCTTTCAGACTGCTGGTCAAGCGCAGCCCTGATTGGGAGCTGGTTAAAAAGGTTTCTTCCAACGCCAGCCGGAGCTGCTCTTCCGTGGGCAGCCAGATCGACTCAGCGATGACTAAAGAATCCAACGCCCACTCCGAAGCGCCCTGAAAAGCCAGGATTTGCTCCCCAATCTGATTCTCCACCGTTACCTGTAAATCGGATATAACAAAGATCTGCTCATTCATACCCCGATCAGGGATGGCAAAAAAATCGTGTAAAGCTGGCTGCCATTTCAGCCCGGCTGCCTTCAATCTCCTGGCTGTATCTAAAGAGATCATGATTCACCTGGTTGACTCTGCTGCAAAATCTCATCACCTGGCCCGAATCTGTATCCTGGGAGCGGCGTTTCCTCAATCATACCTGGATTATAGCAAATATGGTCAGATGAATCCATGCTCGAAAGTAGAAACCTGACGAAGCGATATGCTGGAGCTGGTTGATCGTCTCGCCGGAGCGAGGATATGTTAGATCAGCTCTCAGGGGGCAGAAACAGCGATTGAGCCTGGACGAACCGACTTCAGGCCTGACCCCCCGCGCCTGGGTGGGGATCATCTCCCCCTGGTATGTCTATGTGGTTCTCTATCTCGTCTTGAGCACAGTTTTATTATGGGCAAACATTCGCCTGGTAAAAAGCTGAACTTTAAATCAGCTGGTTCGTAACGATCAGACCCTGGCTGAGGTGTATGAGACTCTGCCAGGGCCTGATTTCAAGTTTTTAGTAACATCCCGCAATGGGATTGAAGGTCAATTACCAGTTTGGTGTTGCAGAAGGAACAAACGGGTTGAGCGGGAGCAGCCAGTAGATTTCGCCGTTCCCTTCGGGAACGAAATATTTCTCGCCATCCGAGGCTTCAACCTTCCAGATGATCCAATCCATGTTGCACCAGGGGCCATCCAGGATCGTCACCAGTTCACCAAGCGCCAGTTCTCGCACCCCAGGATCTTCGAATACATCTTTGGATCGATACAGGCGAACCGGGGTCGATACGGAAGCCACGAAAGCGACATCCAGGATGTGCAAGCGTGAAGCCACACAGCCTACCTGAGGATAATAGATTGGCGCTGATATTGGATCCCAGGCAGCTGGGGCAGTGGGATATGGAGTTGGTGTGGGCTGTGGGGTCGCTGTTGGAGGTGGAGAGGTCGCCACCACCTGGATCACCACCTCGGTGACCACAACCACGGGTGCTACGACCTGTGCTGGCTCCGTTGTTACCGCCTCGCCCCCGCCACATGCTGAGGACAACAAGACCAGGATCAGGCCAAACCAGGTAAACAATTTCCTGGGCTTCTGGTATTTTTTTGCTGGCATTCGGATATTTATCCTTTCTTTTATCAACAAGCAGGCACTACAAACAGGCAGCTGATCTTACTCCACGGGCAGCAACCAATAGGTGTTGCCATCCCCTTCCGGTGTATAGCCGCGCACCCCGTTTTCGGTTTCCACCAACCAGACAATCCAACCCCAACTGCAGATTGGGCCGCCAACAATCAGCAGGATGTCACCCGGCTGGGCATAGGAATCGATCATATCTTCGTGCACATCCGGCCCATAACGAATGCCATTGGGTCCCCCAACCAGTGAGACCATGGCACGATCGCCAACATGCAATCGTGAAGCCACGCAATCGGCCAAAGGATAGTAGATTGGCACAGACAGGGGGTCAAAAGTGGGGGTTGGGCTGGGTTCCAGGGTGGGGCTGGGAGGTGGGATCGGCGTGGTGGGAACCATAGTAGCTGTGATAATCTGGGTGACCACCTGGGTGATCATGATTGTCGGTTGCACTGTCGGCGCTTCCTCAAGGATGATGCGCGGCGCTTCAACACGACACGCCAGGGTAGAAAGAAGCAGGCTTACAATGCACAGCAGGTAAACCCATTTCCGTTTATCCATCTGTAACATTTTTTCTCCTTATACTCTCTAATGGCACAGGCGGGGTAGTTGGTTTAATAAACCACCACGCGAGTGCCCTGATCGGTCTCGAGATAATCTTCACCCACTGGCACAGACGGTTCTGTCCAACGGTAGATCCACTTCGCTGCCTCGGGGGTGAGGTTGATGCAACCATGGCTTTGAGGGGTGCCATAGTTATTATGCCAATAAGTGCCATGCAGAGACACGCCTGTCCAGGAGATGTAGCAAACCCACGGCACGCCAGGCAGGTCAAATTCATTCCCTTCCAAATTTGAAGACATATGGCGAGAGGGCTGCTTGCGCTCAATCCGGTATTCCCCGATCGGTGTATCGCCTGGGAAATAACCTGTTGCAGTCCGGGCTGCATATACAGGGTGATTCCCTTCATACGCGATAACGCGCTGCCTGGTAAGATCAACTTCAATCCGCTTATCCCTCGCGCCTGGAGATAGTGGGGTCAACTCATCAGCCGTGATGGGGCGAAGGTGTTCAGCCGTTACATGGAAGTAGCCTCGGTTGTCGTCATCCAGCACCTCATACCAGATCTGGTTGTTCGCGCCGGTGAAAGCATAAGTGACCCAATGGGTGCTCCCATAGTAATACCGATAGCCGCGCTTCCACTCATTGTTCTCCGTTTGCCAGGATTGGGTATAGGGAACAGTTACTTCGCAAAGCATCCCCCCATGCGGTACGTTTAAGAATGGTTGATTGAGCACATTCTGTACTGGTTGAACGTATGCAGAATGAAGCCAGCCATCGTCTGTTCGCAGCCACAATGGGTTCCTGGTTTGCCCAGGATTACCCAATTCTTGCTCCTTTATATTGACCACCGTATCCGAAATATAATATCCCAATTCCCGGCTCGAAGTGGACGGCTCCTGATAGTAGCGTAAAGAATACACCGTCCGGCCAAGGCGAAAGCTGGGGCCGCGTTTTGCGGCAGGATTTCCACCTGGGGGATAATCCCGATAGCCAAAACCCAAAGCAGCTGCCCCGCTTAATTTCAAAAAATCACGCCGTGTTATCCGCGCTGTCATTCCTCGAACCTGACACCATTTTCATCATGCAATTGGCTGATCATCTCCTTCACAACCAAGACCCAAATCCACCAAATCATAGCACAAATAGAACGATTCTGCAATTTCACAGAACAGGATGGTAAAATATCTCATGCAACACTTAATCAGCTAGTGACGCGAAGCTGGAGGGCCTACCATGCGTGTCGACGGACGAAGGACAGATGAATTGCGACCTGTAACTATCGTTCCTAATTACACAACCTACGCTGAAGGATCCACCTTGATAACGATGGGCAACACTCGCGTACTTTGTACCGCGACCGTTGAAGAAGGAATCCCGCGGTGGATGCAGGCGCAGGGCAAAAGTGGGGGATGGATCACCGGCGAATATGCCATGCTGCCTCGCTCCACCGCAAAACGTACGCCGCGCGAATCCTTTGGGTTGGGGGGGCGAACTCATGAAATTCGCCGCCTGATCGGTCGAAGCTTACGCGCGGCGGTTGACATGCAAAGCCTTGGAGCGCGTACGATCACTATAGATTGTGATGTCCTCCAGGCGGATGGCGGCACCCGCACCGCAGCCATTACAGGTGGATTTACTGCCCTCGCCCTCGCACTGCAAAAATTGGTGCAGTCGGGGGCCGTTCCAGCCCATATTATCATCAGCCCGGTAGCAGCAGTGAGTGTAGGGATTGTGGATGGCATTCACTGCCTGGATCTATGCTACGAAGAAGATAGCCAGGCGGAACTAGATGCCAACATCGTGATGAATTCATTTGGCGAATACATTGAGGTGCAGTGCACAGCCGAACAACAGCCATTTACTCGCTCAAATCTGGATGCACTGCTCAACCTGGCCTATAAAGGTATAGGACAGCTCCTTGCCATACAAAAATCCGTTCTGGAAAAAGCAGGGTAAGATGTAGATAGTATCAACAAGTCGATAATTACTCAATTTTTGTATGACTATGGAAGGGAACATGCAGCTTCACATTCTTGATCCAAACGATGTCCGCTTTTTCAGTGGGCGTTCCCACCCCAGGCTGGCGAGTGATATCGCAGCTTTTTTATCTGTCCCCCTCAGTTCAACCCATATATCACATTTCAGCAACGATAATTTATATATTCAGCTAGGGGCCAGTGTGCGCGGCCGAAAAGTGTTCATTGTCCAATCTCTGGTCCCGCCGGTAAGCACTCATTTGATGGAATTATTCATGATGCTGGATATTGCCCGAGGAGCAGGGGCGAAAGAAATCCATGCCATCATCCCTTACTACTCTTACGCTCGCTCCGATAAGAAAGACGCCCCGCGCATTTCTATTACTGCGCGGCTGATCGCAGATTTATTACAGACAGCTGGCGCAACGCATATCATGACCATGACCTTGCATTCGCCCCAGGTGCATGGTTTTTTCAATCTGCCGACTGACCCACTGACAGCACGCCATCTATTCATCCGTTACATCAAGGAACACAATCTAAATTCTGATAATGCCATCGTCATTTCCCCGGATATGGGCCGAGCAAAACCCGCTGCTCGCTTTGCCAAGCTGCTGGATTTACAGATTGCCGCCGCCCAAAAACATCGTATCTCAGATACAGAAGTCACTTATAATGACACCCTTGACCGGCAGGTCGAGGGGTATCAAAAAGCCCTCATCTATGATGATGAGATTGCCACTGGAATCACAGTGCTAGAGCTAAGCAACCGCCTCTTGGGCTTGGGGATCCAGGAGATTATTGTTATCTGTACCCATGGCTTATTTGCTGGCAATGCTTTACAGCGACTCAAAGAATTTCCACAGATTTCATCCATTATAACAACCGATACAGTACCCATCCGGAAAAGACTGGCGAAACTAAAAGTGCTGTCCGTAGCCCCTGTTTTTGGGGAAGCCATCTGGAGAAATTTAAACAGACTGTCCATCGGTGATCTCTTCTCGGGCAGTGAGGATCACTCAGAAGATACAACGGATTAATCAACTCGAATTTCATGCCCCCAAAGGCCACCTGATAAGGTTGTTAGCACGAATTGGGTCATTTATCCAGTAAAGGATGTTAGAATAAATTTCCTGTTACGCTGGGAACCAGATATATCAATTGGGAGTTTGTATGGCCGATGAACTGACACTAAAACAAATTCTGGCGGAGCCTCGCACCATTGAGGATCTGCATATCCCCCAGAATATCGTTATCGACCTGATTTTTCGCCTGCTCTACAACGAGGGGAATGTTGCCCTGGCTCGATTCACCGAAGTACTCAAGATACCCAAAGGGATCATTGATGAAATACTGCTCTGGATGCAGAAGGAACACCTGGTAGAAGTCTCAAAAGCCAGTGTTGAATTGGGGCGTCTGGGCAATGTGTACACTCTGACCGAGGCAGGTCAAGCTCGGGCGGTGTCTGCTATGGAACGCAGCCAATATGTAGGTCCAGTGCCCGTTGCGATCCCTTACTATAATCGCGGCATAGAGGCGCAAACCAAGACCCATACGCGCGTGACGATGGCGCAGGTGAAAGATTCGCTGAAACACATGGTCTTACCCGCCGAGTTTCACCGCCGGGTCGGCCCGGCAATCAATTCCGGAACCTCAATATTCCTGTATGGTCCACCCGGCAATGGCAAAACGACCATCGCGCAGGCCATAGCCAAACTGATTGCAGGAACCGATCCCATCTGGGTACCCTACGCGCTGACGGCCGGGGGCCAGATCATCCAGATCCACGATCGCTTGGTACACAAACAGGTGCCTCGCGAAACCGGTCGCACCGCCGAATTCGCCCGCTCTGACCAGCGCTGGACTTTGATCGAACGCCCGACAGTCTCTGTGGGCGGCGAGTTAAAAATGGATGCCCTGGATCTGCGCTATGATCCCATTTCAAAATTCTACGAAGCCCCACTGCAGATAAAGGCCAACGGCGGCATGTTCCTGATCGACGACTTTGGCCGCCAACAAATCACCCCCTCAGATTTGCTCAACCGCTGGATCGTACCGTTGGAAGCCATGGTCGACTATTTGCGATTGCTCAGCGGGCAGACGATTGTAGTACCCTTTCGCCAGCTGATTGTCTTCAGCACGAACCTAGACCCTGCCCAACTGGTGGATGATGCTTTTCTACGGCGCATCCATATGAAAGTCGGCGTAACAGCCCCCGACGAAAAACTGTACTTTCAAATCTTTGTCTCGATGGCGAAATATTACAATATTCCGTTTAACAAGGATGCTTTTCTCTATCTGCTGCAAAAATGGTATCGCGAACCCGGGCGGAAGATGCAGGCTGTTCATCCGCGCGACTTGCTCCGGATCATCGTTGAGATATGCGAATACGAAAGCGCCCCCCCGCGCATGAGCCCAGAATTAATCGACGAGGCCTGCTTTAGTTATTTCGTTGATATGTCCCAAAGTTCGAAATGACCCGATTGATAACTCCTGACTTAACGAATATCTTCACAGGGAAACTCTATGGATTTTAACCACTATTTCACAAACGAAGAAGTAAGTTCACTGCTGCAAGATTGGACAAGCGCGCACCCGCACCTGTCCTCTCTGACCCAAATCGGTCAAAGTTACGAAAAGCGCCCCATCTGGCTGTTGACCATCACGAATCAAGAAACCGGCTCGGATGTGGAAAAACCGGCAGTTTGGATTGATGCCAATATCCACGCCACCGAGATCACCGGGACTACTACCGCACTGTACATCGCCCATGCGTTGCTCGAAGGCTATGGGAAAGATCCGCTCATCACCCACCTGTTGGATGCCAATACGTATTATATTGTGCCTCGCATCAACCCGGATGGAGCGGCTCTGGCTATGGCGGAGATACCGCGCTATATCCGCTCGGGTGTGCGCGCCTACCCCTGGAAAGAGAAAGAAGATGGGCTGCATGAACAGGATATTAACGGCGATGGCTACATCCTGCAGATGCGCATCCTGGACCCGAACGGGGATTGGAAGGTCAGTTCCCTCGATCCTCGCCTTATGGAGAAACGTTCTCCAGGCGAAAACGGCGGCACCTATTACCGCCTTCTACCTGAAGGTTTGATCGACAACTTTGACGGCTACCAGATCAAGATCGCCCGCAACCCTGAAGGGCTTGACTTCAACCGCAACTTCCCCTTCGAGTGGCGCACGGAGGGAGACCAGCACGGCGCCGGTCCGTATCCCGCCTCCGAGCCAGAAATCAAAGCATTGGTAGATTTCATCGTCCAGCATCCTAACATCAACATCGCCCTGACCTACCACACCTTCAGCAGAGTGATTCTTCGCTCCTACAGCACGAAAGCTGATGATGAAATGGAGACCGAAGACCTGTTTGTCACCAAGAAAATCGGACAGATCGGCAGCCAGCTGGTCGGATATCGCTGTGTTTCCACCTTCCATGATTTCAAATATCATCCCAAGGAAGTCACCACCGGCGCTTTTGATGATTGGATGTATGATCACCTGGGAATTTTTGCCTATACCATCGAGTTGTGGGATCTGCCTACCGAGGCGGGGATCAAAGAACGTAAATTTATCGAATGGTTCCGCGACCACCCACATGAGGATGACCTAACCATCCTGAAGTGGATTGAGCAAAACGGCGGCAAGGACGCGTACATCGATTGGTATCCCTTCGAACATCCGCAGTTAGGGCGCGTTGAGCTGGGCGGCTGGAACCAGATGTACACCTGGCGCAATCCTCCGGTTCACCTGGTCGGAGCCGAGGCCGCTCGAAACCTGCCCTTTGCGGTCGCTCTGGGCGAACTGCTCCCTCACATTGATCTGCATACCCTCAACGTAACACCACTGGGCGGAGGAGATTATCAGCTCAACCTGGTGGTGGATAATTCTGGTTTCCTTCCCACCTATACCAGCCAGCAAGGTAAGAAGCGCGCCGCCATCCGTCCGGTGCGGGTTGAGCTGATCTTGCCCGAGGGTGTCTCTCTGCTCAATGGACGCCCACGAGTTGATTTAGGACACCTGGAAGGTCGCAGCAATAAACTGGATGTGACCGCTGTATGGGGCGAGACATCAACCGACCACCGCGCTCGGGCGGAATGGGTGCTCCATGGGCCAGAGGGAGCAACGGTCGAACTCCATATCAACAGCGAGCGCGCCGGCTCCATTCACCGCACCATCCATCTGGCAGGACAGGCATAACCCCAGGAGGCTTACCATGCTCACAGTTGTACAGGAAAAAGTTAATCAGGCTGTTTCGATCTTAGCAGAATTGGAGATCGATGCCTGGATAACCTTCGTGCGAGAGACTTCTAGCGGCGGAGACCCGGTTCTACCGCTGATCTACGGTCACAGCCTGACCTGGCAGAGCGCCCTGATCATCACCCGGTCCGGAAACCGCATTGCCATTCTCGGTCAGTACGAGGCGGACACGGCGATCAAGACCGGCGCTTACGAAGAGGTGATCCCGTATGATGAATCGCTGCGCGCCATCTTACTGGGCGTTCTGGAACGGATTGGCCCTGCCAAAATCGCGATAAATTACTCACGCAATGATGTGCTGGCAGATGGGTTGACCCATGGCATGTACCAGCTGCTGCTGGATTATCTGGTCGGCACCGTCTGGATCGAAAACCTGGTTTCTGCAGAGAAAATCATCAGCGCGCTGCGCGGCCGGAAAACCCCTGGCGAGGTGGCTCGAATTCGGGCAGCCGTCGAGACCACCCGCCAGATCTACGGGCGCACCTTTGGCTATGTCCAGCCGGGCATGTCTGAGATTGAAATTGCTGATTTTATGCGCACCCAGATGAACGCTTTTCATGTCCAGCCGGCCTGGGAGCACGATCACTGCCCGATTGTCAACGCTGGACCTGAATCGCCTGTCGGGCACGCCATTCCCGGTGAATTCATCTTGCGGCCTGGACAGGTGCTCCATATCGACTTCGGGGTGAAGCAAGAAGATTACTGCTCCGATATCCAGCGGGTAGCCTACATGCTTGAACCCGGCCAGACCCAGCCGCCAGAACCTGTGCAAAAAGGGTTTGAAACCGTGGTTCAAGCCATCCAGACCGCCGTTGCGGCGATGAAACCGGGCCTGCTGGGGAAGGAAATCGATGCGCTGACCCGAGGCGTGATCACAAAGGCTGGCTACCCGGAATATAAATATGCCACCGGACACCATCTGGGCCGCCTGGCGCATGACGGCGCAGGCATCCTGGGGCCAGAGTGGGAGCGCTACGGGGATACGCCCAATTATCCGCTGGAGGCCGGGCACGTCTATACTGTCGAACCGGGCCTGATGGTGCCAGAGTATGGATATATTGGCCTCGAGGAAGATGTGCTGGTGACCGAGAGCGGAGCGGAGTTCCTGGGCGAGCCGCAAACCGAGATTATCCTGATTAAATAAGGCTTTTATGCTAAAATGCTCTCCACGCCAGGAGCGATAGCGCGCATGCTCCTGGCTGGATATTTGATTTGCAGGTGTGTATAAGGTATGAAACCTATCATCCAATCTGTCAAAGGCACGCGTGACTTCTATCCAGAAGATATGGCCGCGCGCAACTTTCTCTACCAGACAGTCCGCAAGATTTCTGAGGCGTATGGCTATCAGGAATACGAAGCCCCTTTCCTGGAAACTATCGATCTGTACGCGGCCAAATCCGGCGAGGAGCTGGTCAAAGAACAGGCTTTCGTCTTTCCCGACCGCGGCGGGGATTTGATCACCCTGCGCCCCGAACTGACTCCTTCACTGGCGCGCATGGTCGCCCAACGCCAGCGCCAGCTGGTCTATCCCATGCGCTGGTGGTCCTGGGGGCCTTTCTGGCGCTACGAACGACCCCAAAAAGGGCGCACGCGTGAATTTTTCCAGTGGAACGCCGACCTGATGGGTGTGGATACCCCCGAAGCGGATGCCGAGCTGGTGGCCCTGGCGGCAGGTTTCCTTCAAGCCAGCGGCTTGACCCCCGACCAGGTCAGTATCCTGGTGAACAACCGCCGCCTGGTGAATGGGGAGCTGCAGGAGCTGGGAATACCTGCCGAACTGCGCACAGAAGTCTTCCGCCTGATCGACCGGCGGGATAAGATGACCTCTGTTGAATGGCAGGCGTATGCTTTGAATATTGGCCTGAGCGAAGCGCAGTTCGAGGGCTTGAAGACGATCCTCGAAGATAAAGACCTGTGGCGCAAATCCGGCGATCTGGTGCGCTTCTTTGCTGCCATCAAAGCGCTGGGATGTCGCGCCTATGTCCGCTACGCCCCGCATATCATCCGCGGCCTGGATTACTACACCGGCACGGTTTTCGAAGCCTGGGACAATGCGGGCGAGTTCCGCGCCATTCTGGGCGGTGGCCGTTATGACAACCTGGTAGGAGATGTGGGCGGCGAGCCGCTTGCGGGGGTGGGGTTTGCCATGGGCGATGCGGTGATCAGCCTCATTCTGAAAAAGTTCGGCTGCTTCCCCACAGAGCTGGGCGCGCCATCAGCTCAGGTGCTGGTGACCGTCTTTGACGAAAGCTCCCTGGCGGCTTCCTTCAAGTTTTCCGCCTCGCTGCGCCAGGCTGGCATCCAGACCATCTGCTATCCAGAAGCTGCCAAGCTTTCCAAACAGGTGAAATTCGGCGACCGCATGGGCCTGCGCGTGGTGGTCATCCTGGGGCCGGATGAGCTGGCCTCTGGGAAGGTGGCGCTTAAAAATCTGCGCACAGGCGAACAGCAGACAGTTGCCGAGCAGGAGGCGCCGCGAATCATCCGCCTGATGCTTGATTGAACTCCATCTTCATGATAGAATTGCGGGCGCATGGTGGGTGTAGCTCAATGGCAGAGCACTTGACTGTGGATCAAGTGGTTGAGGGTTCGAAACCCTTCACCCACCCTGGACAAGATCAACAAAAAAGACCTTTCATCAGGTCTTTTTTGTTTTATCCTCAGCGATGGACTGCTCCCACACCCTCAACCCATAGCGGCTCAGGTAAATGGGGATATTCTTGAAAAGGGGATTGTCCTGCTCAATTTCCCGCAGCATGGCGCGCTTGATCTCCGAATGCGCGCCGCACAGCAGGGTCAGCGAGCCGCCCTCGCCCCCCGCGCCGTTCACCTTCCAGCCAGCGGCGCCGTGCTCCCGGGCGATCTCGATCACTCGATCGGCCTCCCGGCTGACCAGGGCAGGATGCAGGCGGCGCTGCGCATCGGTGTTGTCCATCATCGCCTGCCCCAGGGCGGCGAAATCCCCGGCGTAGAGCGCATCGCGAGCGCGCGGGGCGGTCTGGCGTAAATCTTCCAGCTGCGGGCAGTCTGGCCCGGCGTCTTCCAGGCCGCGGATGACCATCTCATGCACCTGGGATGAGCTGTGCGAATTGCCCAGGTAGATCAGCGCCAGGCGGCGCTCCAGCTCCCACCAGAGCGCGTTGGGTATCTGGATTTGAGAGAGGCTGGCGTGGGGGTAGGCAAACATTTCCAGGTAATTGATGCCCCCATAGGCTGAACACAGCTGGTCTTGAATGCCAGACTGCTGGCCCAATAATTCGGTTTCCACCCGGTGAGCAGCCAGGGCGATTTCATGAGGCGTCATTCGCCCCGGCCTCAGGCAGTCCAGCGCGCCGATCAGCGCCACGCTGACCGCCGCGGAGGTGCCGGTGGACATGCCCGTGGGCGCGTCCGAGTAGATCGTGGCCTCGAAAGCCAGATGATCCGGGACGTGCATATATTCGATGGCGGCTTCCAGCAGCGGATGCCGCACCCAGCCCCCGCTGGCGCTGCGCCCGCCCTCCGGCAGGGTATAGCGCTCGCCGTAGTTCTCGGCGTGGATCACTACGCGCTGCTCGCGCTCGCTGGCCGGATAGACGGCTAACTGCACTTCGACGTATGGGTAGACCCCGATATTGAAGATACGCCCATGCCGGGCGAACCAGGTATCCGTCCAGCCGCCCAGATCGCAGATGCGGATGGGGGCGGAGGAGTTGAATATTTTCATCACGAGATGATTTGACATACAACCTATTGTATCGAAAAAAGGCGAACCCTCACAGGTTCGCTCTCACAATTTCTCATCTCAACTGTTCATCCCCCTGCGGGCAGCAGCCTTTCAATCTCCGCCAGCCCGCTGCGGAAATCATCACCCAGGTAATTGCCCACTACCCGCAGACGCCATTCTGGCTGCAGGGTAAAAACCCTTCCGCCATACCCAACCGGCGGCTTCCCACTTTGAGCGACCTCCGGCAGCCACTGCGGCCAATCCGCCAAAACTGCCGCGGTTTTTTCCGTCATTGCTATCATGACCAACAGGCTGGGGTGCAGGTCGCGCACGAAGCCCGCCAGGTCAGGTAGCGGCACCGCCTGCCCCAGGTAAGCCACTGGCCAGCGGCGGCGGCGCAGCAGCGCGCCCAGGATCAGCAGCCCACCCTCGTGCCACTCATCCAGCGCGCAGGCCAGCACGATCGGGCTGATATTACGCGGCGGTGGACCGCTCATCATCCACATCAGCAGCCTCTGGCGCAGGTAATTCGTCGCCAGATGTTCCGTGGCTACACTGATCTTGCCTTCTTCCCAGACGTCCCCGATATGTGAAATGGTTGGACCGATCACATCCAGGATCAAATCCTCAGGAGAGGAGACTGCCAGGGCTTCTCCTAACAAGCAATCCGCCTGGGACAAGTCACGATTGATCAGCGCATGAAACAGTTGATCGCTCGTCATCCCCAGGTGTTGGATGCTTTTTTCAGATCTCACTTCCGGGGGAGCTGCCAGCGGCTGCGAAGATGACACATTCCCAACTTGCTCCTGATGCCGCAGGGCATGGATCGCCTGGGCGGTCTGCATACCCTCATCTATGCGTTCCTTGACCCACTTCAAACGCATCACATCGCGCTCCGAATACAAACGGTGCCCTCCGGCAGTGCGCTCCGACTCAGGGAATTCATAACGTCTCTCCCAGGCGCGTAAAGTCGCCATCGAGACGTTGGTCATACGCGCCACCACGCCTATGTTGTATAATGGTTCATTGCTGCCAAGAAACACTTCGGGTAAAGGACTCATCTAATCACTCCATCTTTTGTTCACATTCTAACAATAATATTTTAACAATAAGTCTATATTTTGTCAAGATATTTATACATATTCTATACAATATATTGACGAACCGGCCCAATACAGCTATAATAGGACGCACAACCAAAAACCAAAGCGATCAACATGTCTTCGAGAAAGTGAGGTCATCCTATGCGTGTGATTATTCCAGGTGGTTCAGGGTTGATTGGGGCCGCCCTTTCGACCGAACTGATAAAGAACGGCTACGAAGTTTTCATCTTGTCTCGCCAACCAGACAGACAGAAGGAAAAGCTTCCTGAAGGGGTGCGGGCGGTCGGCTGGGATGGCAAGAGCGCAGCAGGCTGGGGCAGCCTGGCGGATGGCGCTAAAGCAATCGTGAACCTGGCGGGCGAAAACCTGGCTGCCGGGCGTTGGACGGAGGCCCGCAAACAGGCCATCCGGGACAGCCGGGTGCATGCCGGGCAGGCGATCGTCCAGGCTGTAGATGGCGCCGGGCAAAAACCCGAGGTGGTGATCCAGGCCTCTGGGGTGGGATATTACGGCCCGCGTCAGGATGAGCTGGTGGACGAATCCGGCGCCCCTGGCGCAGATTTTTCCAGCCGGGTGTGCATCGAATGGGAAAATGCCACTGCCAGAGTTGAGGGCCTGGGCGTCCGCCGGGCGATCATTCGCATGGGTGTGTCCCTGTCTCTTCATGGCGGCGCGCTGCCGCGCATGCTGCTGCCTTTTCGATTGTTCGTGGGCGGTAAAATTGGCAGCGGCCGGCAGTATCTTTCCTGGATTCACCTGGCAGATACGGTCGCCGGCATCCGCTTTCTGATTGAAAACCCAGCCCTGGCAGGTATCTTCAACCTGACCTCGCCGTACCCGGCAACAAATGCTGAATTTTCCCGCGCCATTGGCCGGGCAATGCATCGCCCAGCCCTGATGCCCGTACCAGCCTTCGCCATGCGCCTGGTATTTGGAGAGTTGTCCTCGGTTTTGCTGGAAGGGCAGCGGGTCATCCCGGCGCGGCTGAACGAAGCGGGCTTCAAGTTCCAATATCCCCAGGCTGAGGCAGCTCTGCGCGATGTGTTAAGAGGCTAGCAGATGAAAATCGGGATCATCATTAATTACTGGGGTTATCATGGCTGATATTTCCTCAACAACTGCTCTGGGAAAAACCGAGATCAGGATATCCCGGTTGGGATTAGGTGCCTGGGCTTGGGGAGATCGCCTGATGTGGAACTACGGCCGCGGCTACCAGGATGATGACATCCGGGCAGCCTTTGAAGTCAGTCTCGAATCCGGAGTCACCTTTATTGATACGGCGGAAGCCTACGGCCGAGGCCGCTCAGAACGCATCCTGGGCAGCTTGCTGCCAACTGCTAAAGCGCCAGTCGTAGTCGCCACCAAGTTCATGCCGCTTCCCTGGCGCTGGTCGAAGAAAAGCTTGATCAGCGCGCTGCGACACAGCCTGGAGCGCCTGAAAATCACCAGCGTCGATCTGTATCAGATCCACTGGCCCTGGCCTCCCGTGCCGGTGGAAACCTGGGCCGACGCGCTGGCAGATGCGGTAGAGCAAGGTCTGGTCAAAGCAGTCGGTGTTTCAAACTATGACGAAGCTCAAATGCGGCGCGCCTATGCCACCCTGGCAAAGCGCGGCATCCCTTTGGCTTCCAACCAGATGGAATACCATCTGCTCAACCGCAAGTGGGAGCTGAATGGGCTGCTGCAGGCCTGCCAGGAGCTTAGCATCACTTTCATTGCTTACAGCCCGTTGGCCCAAGGCGCATTAACCGGTAAATATACCCCGGACAAACCCATGCCAGGCATTCGCGGCCGCCGCTACAGCCGCTCTTTCCTGGAGAAAACCCAACCCCTCATCCGGCAGATGCGGGAGATCGGCAGGGAGCATGATGGCAAATCTCCTTCGCAGGTGGCGCTGAACTGGTGCATCGGAAAAGGCACCGTTCCCATCCCCGGTGCAAAAAATGTGCGCCAGGCGCAAGAAAATGCCGGCGCCCTGGGATGGCAGCTAACCGAGACGGAGGCAGCCGCTTTGGATGAGCTCAGCGCTGCGCTGGTTGATACCAGCGCCAGGATCGTGGGCGATTAGGCGCTGGGGAGTGAAAATGACACGAGCTATCTGGTGGGTTCGCCGTGATCTGCGTCTGCGGGATAACCAGGCATTATTGACCGCTCTGGAGGCAGCCCAAGAAGTCATTCCTGTTTTTATCCTGGATCCGAAATTGTTGGCCTCCTCCTACGTCGGCCAGAAACGCCTGGCTTTCCTGTACGCAGGGCTGCGCCAGCTGGATGCAGACCTGCGCCGCCAGGGCAGCTATCTGGTGGTGCGCCGGGGTGATCCGCTGATAGAGCTGAAAGGGCTGATGGATGAATGCCAGGCTGAGGCGATCTTTGCTGAGCCAGATATCTCGCCCTATGCTCGCCAGCGAGACGAGAAGGTTACCCAATCACTGCCCATCAACTGGGTGGGCGGGCCAAGCATGCACCCTCTGGGGGCGATCCTGAAATCGAACGGCTCCCCATACACCGTATTTACCCCCTTCAGCAGAGCCTGGAAAGCTTTTTACCTGCCCCAGGCCGGGATCGTCCCGCATCTCCCCAGCCCGATCCACACCCCGGCAGGCCTCCCCTCCCTGCCCCTGCCAGACGCTCCAGAAACGACCTCTTTCCCGGCGGGCGAGGCAGAAGCGCTGCGGCGTCTGGATGCCTTCGTCTATCTGCCCGGCGAAGGGTCAGATTCACCGCTCCCGCCTGTGTATGGCTACAGCTCCGGGAGAAACCGTCCCGACCTTGAGGCTACCTCCGGTCTGTCCCCCTACCTGCGCTTTGGCATGCTCTTAGCCAAGACAGCCGTCTCTGCCGCCCTGCATGCCATCCAGCTGGCTCCCGATGCAGAGGCGCGCCAGAGCGCGGAGACCTGGCTGAATGAGCTGATCTGGCGTGAATTTTATCTCTATATCCTGTTCCATTATCCCCATGTGCGCAGGCAGAACTTCCGCATGCAGCATATCCAATGGGTCAATGATCCAGATCAATTCCAGGTCTGGAGCGAAGGGCGCACCGGCTATCCCATCGTGGATGCTGCCATGCGCCAGCTGGCCCAGACCGGCTGGATGCACAACCGCCTGCGCATGATCGCGGCCTCCTTTCTCACCAAGGATCTGCTGGTGGATTGGCGCTGGGGCGAGCGCTGGTTCATGCAGCACCTGATCGATGGCGACCCGGCCTCCAACAACGGCGGCTGGCAGTGGACCGCTGGCACCGGCACCGACGCCGCCCCTTACTTCCGCATCTTCAACCCGGTGACCCAGGGCATGCGGCATGACCCGCAGGGCAGTTTTATCCGCCGCTGGCTGCCAGAACTGGCAAGAGTCCCAGCGGAATACATCCACGAACCCTGGAAGATGCCCGTGGAGCTGCAAAAATCCTGTCAATGCTGGATCGGGACAGATTATCCCGCCCCGATCATCAAGCATGTCTGGGCACGCGACCGGGCGCTGCGCGTCTATGGGCAGGCTGGATCTTCAGGAGCATAATCTTTGAGCGACCCTAACAACTCACTCCCCGACCTGAAACAGGCCGAACAATACCTCTGTGAGGCGGCCCAACTGAACCCCGGCCCCTGGGAGCCGCACTCGCGCTATGTCGCCCAGGCCGCCCAGGCGATTGCCGCCCGCCACCCAGACCTGGACAGCCAGCGGGCCTATATCCTGGGCCTGCTGCATGATATTGGACGCCGTTATGGGAAGACGCATATGCGCCA
Source organism: Anaerolineales bacterium (assembly GCA_016935755.1). GTDB lineage: Bacteria > Chloroflexota > Anaerolineae > Anaerolineales > UBA4823 > JAFGQI01. The sequence goes on along the minus strand of JAFGQI010000021.1, from coordinate 21,952 downwards.
TGTGCTGGATGGATATCGTTATCTCTCGAACGAGGGCTACGAAGCCGCCGCCCGCATCTGCCTGACTCATTCTTATCCGCATAAAGACGAAATTATCGGCGCAACGCACTGGGATGGGAGCGATGATGAACTGCAGTTTGTGCGCGACTACATCGCCCACATCGAATACGACGATTACGACCGATTGATCCAGCTGTGCGACTGCCTGGCGCTGCCCAACGGCTACTGCCTGATGGAAAAGAGGATGGTGGATGTGGTCATGCGCTATGGGCTGCACGACCACACCCTCAGCCGCTGGAAGGCATTTTTCAAAGCAAAAGAGCATTTTGAGTCGCTGATTGGCATATCCATATATCATCTGCTCCCTGGAGTTGTTGAAAATACATTCGGTTGGTGAGTTCACCCATAAACTGGATAGCCCGATCAGGAACGACCAGGTGAATTCCGAACCCTATTCTGGAATTGTGTGTTATGATTTTTGCGGAATACCACAGGCTATCACCATATTTCCTCTGGCATTTTCCCTATTCTCCTCCCGGAGGCGACCATGCTTAAAATTGAAAAGATCGATACTGCGAACAAAGCCCAGGTTCAGCGCTTTGTGCATTTGCCCTTTCAATTTTATACCGACACACCCCAATGGGTTCCACCCCTGCTGAAAGATGTCACCGATATGCTCAACCCCAACAAGCATCCGTTTTATGAGCATTCCACGGGCGATTTCTTCATTGCCGTCCGGGATGGAAAAGATGTCGGTCGCATTGCCGCCCTGGAAAACACCCGCTATAACCAGTATCACGGCACAAAGCAGGCTCAGTTCTACTTTTTTGAATGCGAGGATAACCAGGAAACGGCAAACGCCTTATTCGAGGCTGTTTTCGAATGGTCGCGCGCCCGTGGATTGGACACGGTCATAGGGCCCAAGGGTTTAGGCCCATTAGATGGCTATGGGATCGTTGTCGAAGGCTTTGAACACCGCCAGATGATGACGATGATGAATTACAACCATCCATATATCCCTCGCATGGTCACCAACCTCGGTTTTGAAAAAGAAGTGGATTTTGTCTCCTGCTACATGAACACAGCAGAATTTAATCTGCCCGAACGCGTCCACCGCATCGCCGAACGAGTCCAGCAGCGCGGCACCCTGGCGGTCAGACGCTTCAAAGACAAGGCGGATCTGGTCTCCTACTCGCCGCGCATCGGGCAGGCCTACAATAAGGCTTTTGTGAACAACTGGGAATACTACCCGCTCACCGACCGCGAAATTAAGTTTGTAGTCGACAATATCATGACTATCGCCGATCCCCGGCTGATCAAAATTATCACTCATAATGAGGATGCGGTGGGCTTCCTGTTCGGATTCGCGGATATCTCCGCCGCATTACAGCGCAATAAAGGCCGTTTGCTGCCGTTCGGTCTGATTGACTTAATGTTAGAAATGCGCCGTACAAAATGGGTTGCCCTGAACGGCACCGGCATCCTGCCCGAATATCAGGGGCGCGGCGGCAATGCCCTGATGTATTCTGAAATGGAAAAAACGGTCAAGGAATACCACTTCGAGCATGCCGATATGACCCAGGTGGCTGAGACTGCCGTACAGATGCGCAGTGACTTGATCAACGTGGGCGGCAAAGCATACAAGAACCACCGGGTGTTTCACCGCAAGATATAGAACCACTGATTGAGACATCGCGCCCAGCAAAAATAATACAGGGGGAGTAACCACCCGATAGGATGTGGTTGAAGTGCTGCGTAGGCAAGCCCAATTCCCAAAAACCCAACCCAAAGCGAGCCGATTGAATATATACAATATATTGACAATATATGTACATTCTGTTATACTATCGTTTGTTGGAGCAATGAATATACCTGTTTTACAAGATCAATTTGCTGTGATTTGTGGCAGTACCAAAGTCTTTGAATTGGGAATTGCTATGATTAAACACAACAAGTTGCCAGTGTGGTTATCTTTTCTGGATGAAAGAAAAATCGATTGATATCATGAACAACCCGACGCCAAGAACAAAAAACTCTCCTGCAGCCATACCAGGGAAAAAATCTATCCTGGTAACTGGAGCAACCGGATATGTGGGTGGGCGGCTGATCCCCCAATTACTCAGCGAGGGATATCGGGTCCGTGTGCTGGTCCGTGATCCCCAGCGCCTGCAAGGACGAGCATGGTTAAATCAGGTAGAGGTTTTCCAGGGGGATGTGATGAAAGCCGAAACCATCCTTCCTGCCATGACTGGTGTATATGCGGCTTATTACCTGATCCACAGTATGGGCAGCAGCACTGACTTTCTTGAACGCGACCTGACAGCAGCACGCCATTTTGGAGCGGCAGCAAAGGAGGCTGGCGTCCAAAACATCATCTACCTGGGCGGACTGGGAGATCCAGAGACAGAGTTATCGAAACATTTACGCTCTCGCCAGATGACAGGGGATGCACTACGCCAATCGGGCATACCAGTGACTGAGTTTCGCGCCGCAGTGATCGTTGGCTCTGGCAGCATATCCTTTGAAATGATTCGCTACCTGACTGAGCGAGTGCCCATTATGATTTGCCCGCGCTGGGTGTACACCCGAACGCAGCCCATCTCCATCGACGATGTCTTACAATACCTCCTGGCTGCTTTGGAGCAACCCGAATCCACCGGCAAGATTATCGAAATTGGCGGCAAAAATGTACTCACCTATGGGGACATGATGATGGGTTATGCCAGGGCGCGTAAGCTCAAGCGAGTGCTCTTGCCCATTCCAGTGCTCACCCCTCGCCTGTCATCCTATTGGGTGCACCTGGTCACTCCCTTACCTGCCTCCGTCGCCCGCCCGCTGATTGATGGCTTACGCAACGAAGTCATCGTTCGCTCTGACAGCTCTCTACGTTTGTTCCCGGATATCCAACCAATCGACTATGAAACCTCTGTCATGAATGCTCTAAAAAAAATCGAAGCCGGTGAAGGTGACACCATCTGGTCAGACGCCCTTGCCAGCAGCCAGGGAGATCTGCCGCCTGTTATCCTCACCCAAGAACAGGGCCTGATCATCGAAAGACGTCAAAAATTGGTTGCCACCTCTCCTGCCCAAGTCTTTCGAACTTATAGTGGGTTGGGCGGCACAAGAGGTTGGCTGACATTCAACTTCGCCTGGAAACTGCGAGGAGTGGTCGACCGCCTGGTAGGGGGAGTAGGCATGCGACGTGGGCGCCGGCATCCCGATGATTTACGCGTTGGCGACGCGGTCGATTTTTGGCGTGTTGAAGCAGTAAATCCCGATCGCCTGGTCCGCTTGCGGGCAGAAATGAAAGTGCCGGGAAAGGCCTGGCTACAATTTGAGTCCATCCCTGACGAGAAAGGAGGTACGCGACTGGTTCAAACCACTTTCTTTGAACCGAAAGGGTTGTCAGGCCTGCTGTATTGGTATCTTTTTTATCCCATCCACGCTTATATCTTTGCCGGCATGGTACAGGAAATTGGGGAGCAGGCTGCTGTCCATACCTCCACTGGTGAAGGGAAAATTTCTCAATGAAAAAATTGATCAATAAAACCTGGTGGATTTTACCGCTGCTGCTTTTGTTCGGCCTGTTTGGCTTTATCATCTGGAGCCAGACTCCGCTTGGACCTATGCCTGAGGGCATCGCTTCCCTTACATCCGATGACCAGGTTATTGTGCAAACCACTCCCTGGCTTGTTTTTCAACCATCAGCCCAGGAAGCATCCACCGGATTGATTTTCTATCCAGGCGGGCGAGTGGATTATCGCTCTTACGCGCCCGCAGCCAGAGCAATCGCCGCCCAGGGTTATCTGGTGGTGATTCCGCCCATGCCGCTCAACCTGGCTGTCTTTTCACCCGGGATTGCAGATGAAATCATAGCTGCATTTCCCGAAATCCGGCAATGGGCAATTGGTGGTCATTCGTTAGGTGGAGCCATGGCAGCCAATTATGCTCATAAAAACCCGGACAAGATTGCCGGGTTGGTTTTGTGGGCCGCCTATCCTGCCTCCAGTGATGATCTCTCCGGACAAGATATCCAGGTTGCATCCATTTTTGGCTCAAAAGACGGTCTCGCCACAGCGGATAAAATCGAGGCTTCTCGTGCCTTGCTGCCGGCATACATGCGTTGGGTTGCTATTGCAGGAGGTAATCATGCCTACTTTGGCTGGTATGGGGATCAACCTGGCGACTTGCCTGCGGATATCACCCGGGAAGAGCAGCAGGGATTGGCGACCCGTGCTACAATTGAACTGCTGGAAGGATTGGGAGGGTAATTTTTGGTATGAAACGCTTTCTTCTCATTACAGCTTTCTGTATATTCCTGTTGGTTTTAGTTGGTCCCTTTCTCGTGCCGATACCGCCCCTGGAGGGCATCCAACTGATCGAACAGCTGGCTGAAGCAGACAGCCGCTTTATCAATATCGAGGACTTGCAAGTTCACTACAAAATAACCGGGCGGGGCAATCCACCTCTGGTTCTGCTGCACGGCTTTGGCGCCAGCCTGTTTTCCTGGCGCGAGGTGATGGAGCCGTTCGGGCAGGAGCATAGGGTTGTTGCTTTTGACCGGCCTGCTTTTGGCCTGACCGAACGCCCAATGGAATGGCAAGGTGATAACCCCTACAGCCCAGAATCCCAGGCCAGACTCACCATTGGCCTGATGGATCAACTGGACATCGAAAAAGCCATCCTGGTGGGCAACTCGGCTGGAGGCAGCATTGCTGTGCTCACTGCGCTTCGGTATCCAGAGCGCGTCCAGGCGCTGATCCTGGTGGACCCAGCCATCTATACCGGCGGATCACCCAGCTGGTTCGCGCCCATCGCCAAAACGCCGCAGATGCAGCGCATCGGCCCGCTGATTGCGCGCAACATCCTCGGTCGCGGCAGCACGCTGATCAACCAGGCCTGGCATGATCCTTCGAAAATAACTGCCGAAGTGCTGGAAGGTTACATTAAACCCACCCGGGTGGAGAATTGGGACCGCGCCCTATGGCACCTGACCACTGCCAGCCAGGATTTAAATTTAGACCAACAACTGGATCAATTAAAGCTGCCGGTGTTAGTGATTACCGGCGATGATGATCGCATTGTCCCAACCGAAGACAGCATCCGGCTGGCAGGCGAACTGCCTAACGCAGAACTGGTTGTCATCCCGGCCTGCGGGCACGTGCCGCATGAAGAATGCCCCCAGGCTTTTCTCGAAGCCGTCCTGGATTTTCTTGCCAGGCTGCCATAAGCGCCAAGCAAAGATTTGAATAATTAAGGAAACAAAAAATGTCCCAAGTAAAACTGAACACACAAGCACCGGAAATTTCTTTGCAAGACTTCAAAAGCAAAGCCGTACGTTTATCCGATTACTACGGAAAGAAAAATGTGGTATTAGTGTTTAACCGCACCTTCACCTGACCCTTCTGCCAGGCACATATGGCGCAGTTGCGTCAAGATTATCAGCGTTTCGTTGAGTTAGATACAGAAGTAATTGTGATTGGGCCAGAGGGGCCGGCTTCATTCTCAAAATACTGGCAGGATCATCAGCTTCCCTTTGTTGGTCTGCCAGACCCTGAACATACGGTCTTAAAACTCTATGGGCAAGAAGTTAACCTGTTCAAATTGGGACGTTTGCCAGCCCAGCTGATCGTTGATAGAGCAGGCATGGTGCGCTACGTTCATTATGGCAAATCGATGGCGGATATTCCAGAGAACCAGGAATTACTCGCCCTGCTGGCAGAACTGAATCAAGAACCTGCCGAGATAATCCATTAAAACGGGGAAACCGTCTGCTTAGATCTGGCCTGGCCTCTCCTGCCGATTGAACCACCAGACTGCTGCCAACGGGTAGATTGCCCCAAGCCCAACCAGCAGGGCAAATACCAGGACGATCACACCGATCGCCAGCAAAGCGGGCATGGCGATCCCAACCAGCAAGATCACCATGGCGATCAGGCCAAAAACCAGGGCAGCCGCCAGCATACTCAGGGCGGTGGATTGGGCTCGTTTCGGCGAAGCGCGACGCGCCCCGCTCAACCTCCCAGTTCTACCATGCAGCAGCACCGGCTGAGGCTTGCCCTCATCATCCTGGTAATAACTGGCGTAGACAGGCAGCAGCAGCAGCGTCCAATTCTGGCTGGCGAACTCAGGGCTCCAACGGAAAGAGCGGATATGGTCAGCGCTGGCTGCATCTCCGCATTCCTCAGCCGCGGCCTGCTGGATGGCTGGTTTGGCATCACTCCAGGAATCCTCGGGCGTCCGGTTTGGCAAGCGAACGAACGATCCCGACAGTGTCTCAGGGAGGTAGGGACGGGCATCATCCAGGGCGTAAGCACCCAATGCTGACTGTATGCGGCCCTCTTCACCCAGGGCTGGTACGGGAATATTGCTATATGTACGATCCAGCCGCCCGAGACGCGGCTCCCAACGCACTCGCCCTTCCTTGACCTCTTGCGATGTCCAGCCCCCATAATCCTGGTAACGATCCTGGTGGCTGACAACCTGGTAATCAAAGCCTGCTTCTGCCTGCCAACTTGCTTTAACCTGGGCATCCACCAGCCACATGGGCAGATAAACCCGCCGCAGGCGGCTCTGCAGTGTTTTCGGATTGAGATCCGCTGGCGCGAACGGAATGCCTCGCGCAAAACTCTCAATAGATTGCGCTAAACGGGCGCTCGAAAGTGTAAATGGCAAACATAGCTCAGGTGGCTTGATATAGGGCAGTTCTTGAAGCTGCTCTCCAAGGGATGTCAGATGGGCCTGGAAGCAGTGCGGACAGGTCTGAGGCAGGCTGCCTGTGGGCATCAGATAGCTCCAATCACAGCGCTCACACACGGCGACCTCAAAATCCATGCCCCAACCTGTCTTCGGCGCCTCGGCAGCGCCAGCTGTCGAGGAGTTCATGGATTGATCTTGTTGGGAAGAATCGGGATTCGTATCCATGGTTAAATCTCCTCCATCTTCACTGCCTGAGCCAGGATGATAATCGCAATCACCAGGCCAATCAATAACAACACCAGTCCCACGCCTCCAATGCCAACCCCTATTCCTGCAATAGGGATGGTTATCAGGCCCAATAACCCCAACAGAACCCCTGGCGCCAGGATCGCAGCGATCAACAACCAAATCTTATTCCAATCCGCCGGACGTTGTCCGGCAATGCTGCCCGTCTGCCCATTCACCATCATCTGATAGCTCTTCCCTTCATAAGCATATGTATTGAGATAGACAGGCAGCAGGAGATAACGCCAGCTCTCATCAGCAAAATCCAGGGTCATGCTGAAATTTCTCACCAGGGAAGTGCTGGCCCTCTCAATGCAGGCTTTGCGCGTCTGCTCGCGCATCTTCTCACGCCCCAACTCCCAGGCTTTCTCCAACGGGATATCATAGGCCTGGGCCTGAAGCCCAGCCAGAAATTTCGGCTCGTAAGGCGTTAATTCGGCCAGGTTAAAATCGCGGATGCGCCCAAGCAGCACTGCGCTCAGGCGTCCGGTGCCATCCACCACCAGATCATCAATGGTCAGTTGGACATGCCCCGACTCCCATCGCCACACCGTAACTGTGCGCTGCTTCCGCTCGCCATTCTCGTAGTAGCTTTCCGTCTGAATATGCCCAACCTCAGCCTTCCAATCGGCGTTTGTTAGCGCGTCGAAAGTCCAGAAAGGCAGGTAGACCGCAGTGAAATTCTCCAGAGCAGCAGCGGTCTTCAAGCCGGCAGGCACCATCCAACTGCTGCCCAGCCATGCTCGCGCTTTTTGGACGCAAGCAGCCGGTTCAAATTTGAAAGGGATCAGAAAGCGCGGCCGCAGCACATCTTGCGGCGCCTGGCGCTGGATGACTTTATTCGATCCACAAAATGGGCAGGTATGCGCCAGGCTATCCACAGAGAGGGTGGTCAAAGCGCCGCAATTCTGGCAGGCCATTTCTTTACGTTCCTCCCCCCATCCCTGCGCCGCTCGCTGTATGGTTTCGACCGTGAACTCAAACTGATCCGCGCCTCTGCCCACGATGGGCAACTGCGGCGCTTCATAATACCCGCAGTGTGAACAGGTCAGCCCGCCATCGGCTGCGCTGAAGGCGGTCGCAGCGCCACATTGGGGGCACTTAAAATCCACCACCTCCTGCTGCGGTCCTGCATCAGCAGGAGCAGGCATGTAGACTTCAATGCCATCAATCATCGATGAGGTTTGAATATAACCCGGAGGCGGAAAAGCATCCATCGTATCTATCTTTTCCCTTCGTTGCAATCTGGTTTGATTAGATTTACGAAGCTAAAGTATACCTTGTAAATGTGTTTTTATGATATATTTTGATTCCAGAAACCATCTTATCTACCTCGAGGTTGCTTATGTCTTCCCTACGTTCTGAACGCGCCCGCCGTCGCGCTGCCCGCCAACGCAACCAGCGTATGATCCTCATCATCGTTGCTGTGCTCATCCTGGCAGTGATCTCTTATTTCATATTCAGCAGCCTGTCTGCCAATGGCGATTCACCTGGCAAGATATCTGGCGATATGATTACCACCACCTCAGGCCTGAAATATCTTGATCTGGTTGCCGGAAAAGGCGCCGAGGCCAAGACCGGGGATACGGTCAGTGTGCACTATACCGGCTGGCTGGCAGATGGCACCAAGTTTGATTCATCTGTTGATCGAGGTACGCCTTTCGAGTTCATCCTGGGCGCAGGGAGGGTGATCCGGGGATGGGATGAAGGGGTTACCGGGATGAAAGTCGGAGGTAAGCGCAGGCTGGAAATCCCGCCAGATCTGGCTTACGGCATAGACGGTTACCCTCCCGTAATCCCCCAAAACGCGACCCTGACCTTTGAGGTCGAACTGCTAGAAATTAAGTAGATTCAACAAAACAGGAGGCGGTGTTCCGCCTCCTGTTCTTTCGTGATTATCTGGTGATTGGCTCGCCCAAATATTCATACAGGACGCGCCCGAGACGGGCGATGCCCTCGGTGATTTTTTCTGGCGAAGCATGGGAAAAATTGAGCCGCATGGTATTGTGCCCGCCGCCCAACGGATAGAAAGGCGCACCGGGGACAAAGGCTACGTGCTGCTGAATGGCCCCTTTGAGCACCTCAGCAGAATTCATACTTTCGGGCAGAGTAGCCCACAGGAATAAGCCGCCCTCCGGGTGAGTCCACTCCACGCCCGGTGGGAAGTAGCCGTCCATGGCAGCCAGCATTACATCTCGCCTCTCCCCATACACCTGGCGGATTAATTTGACATGCTGGTCAATGAAACCGCCGCGCGATACTTCATAAGCCACAATCTGGTTGAAGCTGGCAGTATGCAGATCAGCGCCTTGTTTGGCCTGAGTTAATTTTCGAATCACTTCTGGCGGCGCCACCACCCAGGCCAGACGGATACCTGGAGCCAGGATTTTCGAGAATGTGCTCAAGTAGATTACGTTTCCGCCATAACAGGCTGAAGGGCTGCGTCCCTGGCTGTCCATGACAACAATCGAGGGGAGGTGCTCGCCCTCATAGCGCAGCTGCCCATAGGGGTCGTCCTCCACAATCGGGACACCATACCGGTCAGCCAATTCAATCACCTTTTTACGGCGTTCCAGGGTAAGGGTCACCCCGCTGGGATTCTGAAAATTAGGCAAAACATAAATGAATTTTGGTCCGCTGCGCAGGGCTTCTTCCAGGGCATCGGTGATCATGCCATATTCATCCATTGGCACAGTTACATACTCAGCCCCATAAGCAGCCCAGGCTTGCAGCGCTCCCAGGTAAGTGGGCGACTCTACCAGGATGCAATCACCAGGATTGATCAGAATCTTACCCAGCAAATCCAGCGCCTGCTGAGAACCGGAGGTTACCAGGATGTTATCTGGGGTGACCTCGATGCCATACCGCGCCGTATGTCTCACGATTAACTCACGCAGCGGTTTGTATCCTTCGGTGGGGCCATACTGCAGAGCTTGAGCTCCATAATCCTTCAACACGCGATCACAGGCTTCCCTGAATTCCTCAATCGGGAAGACATCCGGAGCAGGCATTCCGCCCCCAAACGAGATAATATCCGGTTGTTCTGTTAATTTGAGCAGTTCGCGAATGGCTGAGCTGCCCATTTTATGGGTTCGCTGTGCAAAGCGATGATCCCAAGGGGTCTGCATTTTTATCTCCTTATGTATTTGCCTCTATTTTGGGAACCGGCTGATCACTACTGCCGGTGTTGGTACCACAGCCTTGTCGCCAACCTGAAATTCAGCTGGCGCCTTGCCCGCTTTCTGCGCAGCCGATTGATAAATAGAGATCGGATTGCCCTCCGGGAAACCACTGGCATCCACCAGATATGCCTGGCCAGTGAGCATGCCCTCGCTGTCCACTGCGCAGCTGGTCACCCAGCCAATCACCCGTCCACGATGGTCAACCACCGGATCACCATGATGGGCCATGCGCACCCCCTTTTCTGTAAAGCGGAAACGAACCACCTCTCCAGGGCGCGATTTCTCACGCTCCAGGTAGGCTTCCCTACCGATAAACCAGGGTTTGTAGGTCTTAACATAGCTGCCGAAGCCGCCTTCGGCGACGCCCAGATCAACATGCCCGCGCATGCCCGAACCCAGGCCCATCTCCTGCCCATAGAGCGGCAGCCCAGCCTCCGTGCGCAGCGAATCGCGCGCCCCCAATCCAATCGGTTTTATCCCGAAGGGTTCCCCTGACTTGAGCAAGGCAGTGAACAAATCTGCCGCCCGCTCCGGGTGGACAAACAGCTCAAAAGCCATTTTTTCGCCAGTATAGCCGGTGCGCGAGACGATCAGATCGAAACCGCCCACCACAGCGTCACATAACTCGGTGCGCTTCAGCGCCAGGATGCGTTTACGGGTATCTGCATCCACTCCCATTGCCAGGAGAATATCGCGCGCCCGTGGTCCTTGCAGAGCAATATCAACGCGCATGTCAGCGCCTTCTTTTGGATCGCGCAGGTTGCGTAAAACCGCATTCCGCCCAAAGGCACGTGTGCAGGGTCGCTCATTGCTGACTCTCACCAGGCCGTCTTTAACTGCGTTCAACCAGGCCCAGTCTTTATCATCATTAGAAGCATTGACCACCACCAAAAACTTCTCTGCTCCTCGCCGGTAAACCAGCAGATCATCAATCACCTCGGCATCTGGGGTGAGCAAGTGCGAATAACATGATTCGCCTATCCCAAGCAGGCCAATATCATTCCCAACCACACTGTCCAGGAAGACTTCGGCGTCCGGGCCTTCCACCTGATATACCCCCATATGCGCTACATCAAACAGACCCGCCGCCTGACGAACTGCCAGGTGTTCTTCCAATACCGAGGAATACCACACTGGCATCTCCCAACCTGCAAAGGGGATCAACTTAGCGCCCAGCTTTTTGTGCACTTCATAAACCGGTGTGCGACGTAAGCCGACTTCTGCCGCCTGGAAAGTGAAGGCTGGCAATGGCTTTCCCTTCTGTTTTGGCGAGAAAAGGAAATAGGGTTTACAGGCAGCTGTGGAATTGCCCTTCGGGGCAACCCGGGAAGCGACTTTGAGGCTGCTCACATACACCGGCCCAGGCAGCTTGCGCAGCGGATCTTCATCGAAAGCGACATAACCGTCGGCCAGATCACGCAGCCAGGTGGAGACCAGCCCTGCCCGTTCGGATTCCACCGTGAGAGTAAATGTGTATGGGTCAACGCAGGTCAATGCGCCATCCACTTCTCCCTGCGGTGTAAACAGGTGGGTCGCCTGACTCTTGCCCGGCAGGAGGGACTCAACATCGCTGGATAGGGCATAATTCAAGAAAGAGCGCACGCGCTGGCCGCTGATTTGATATGAAGCTCGTTTGCCGGCAGGTTTCTCATCCAGATAATAAAAATGGGGATAACCGTGCTTAGAGGGCTCAAAATCTGCCCCTGCCAGATCAGCCAGCTCACGGACGCGCAGCCGGGCATCCTCAAGGACGGTGAAATCCACCTTAGCGCGGCGCAGAGCGCTCTTGCGGCCTTCCAGAGAATATGGGGTGGTAGCTTTAAGCAGGTCGGAGATGATATCCGCTAACGCCACCATCTCCTTTTCCTTTAGCCCGCGCTGAGTCACCCAGGGCGTGCCCATGCGGACGCCCGAAGGATCCAGGGCCGACTTATCGCCCGGGATGGTATTGCGGTTGACCACGATCCCGGCAATATCCAGGATGCGCGCCGCCTGATCACCTGAGAGGGTTGTCCCATCTGGACCGTGGACTGTTCCGCAGTCCAGATTCATCAGGTGGGTGTTCGTTCCCCCGTACGGGATGCGAAATCCATGCTCGCGCAGCCGGTCGGTGAAGACCGCACAGTTCTTGATAATCTGGCTCTGCAGCTGGCGGAACTGATCGGTCTGGGCGAGTTTGAACGTCAGAGCAATGGCTGCAAACACATTGACGTGCGGGCCGCCCTGCTCGCCAGGGAACACTGCCCGGTCAATCTTGCGCGCCAGGGCTGCATCCGTGGTCAGGATGCAGGCGCCACGCGGACCGCACAGCGATTTATGGGTGGTGAAGGTGATCACATCAGCATAACCAACCGGCGAGGGGTATACCCCGCCAGCCACCAGCCCCGCCACATGGGCAATATCGGCGAACAGGTAGGCGCCAACCGATTTGGCAATCTCGCGAAAACGCTTCCAGTCCACTGCCCAGGGGTAGGAGGAATAACCAGCGATGATGAACTTTGGCTTATGCTGGAGAGCCAGTTCTTCCACCTGGTCGTAATTGATCTGTTCGGTCTGGGGGTCGATGGTGTAATGCACTGCGTTGTAATATTTTCCTGAGCGGTTGACCGATGATCCATGCGACAGGTGTCCCCCATGCAGCAGATTCATGCCCATGAACGTATCCCCGGGATTCATCAAGGCATGATATACAGCATTATTGGCTGGGCCGCCAGAAAGCGCCTGCACATTGACAAAAATTGCTTCCGGCGGAACGCCATTGGCTGCAAAAGCTTCTGCGCAGCGCCGACGCGCCAGGGCTTCAACGATATCGGCGTACTCTACTCCTTTGTAATAGCGCGGATCCGCAAAACGGCGGAAATGCCCCAACCTGGCTTTATAATCCAGGATGTCCGCTTCCACCATGAAGCGGGTCTCCTCATCCGGGTAACCTTCAGCATAAATATTCTGAAAGGCCGATGCCAGCGCTTCGCGCACTGCCAATGGCGCCTGGCTCTCGCTGGGGATCAGGATCAGCTTACGCACCTGGCGCTCAGCTTCGAGCTGGGTGAGATCATAAACGCTCGGATCCAGTTCAGAGAGAGAGCCACGAAAAAGAAAATCACTCATAGGGAAACTCCTAGTGAACAGGGGGTAACAGGGAAAATATGGAACTTGTCATCAATAGCTGACATGGCGACGATGGTCACCGGAGAGAAAAGATCTTCCCTTCATCGGGATAGCTTCAATTTCGATTGTAGCCCTTAGCTATGGGCGGGTCAAGTGACTATACTCATATCCCCCTTGTGAATAAATCACTATAGGTTATGCTTTATTGCAGACATAAGCGGGTCTTTCATTTTCACAATCAGAAAAGTGCTGGCAAATAACAATCCGACGGCAAGGATCAGCGCCGGGGTGAATGCGCCATCTTTTGTTTTCAGCGCTTCCATGATATAGACAAACACCACCGATGCCTGACCAAACAACTGAATCAACCCGTTGGAGGTACCCTCGGGGGTGGGGTGGGTGACCTCGGCGGCATATTGCATTCCCACAGGGCTGGCACTGATCAGAAAGAAGCCAAAGGCAAAGGCTGAGACAAAGAGCAGCCAGGGTTCGGCGGCAAATGCCACTCCCAGCAGACCGGGAGCAGCAAGCACAAACCCCAGCAGAATGTAACGCTGACGTTTGTGCTGCCGGTCGGAAAAGGGCGGGATCAGCACCGCGCCCAACACACCGCCCGCCAGCATCAACGCGCCAAGCGTACCCGCGTCGGTGGGGGTGAAGCCCCTGGGGCGGATAATCCCCTCCACCCAGGTGGTCACGCCGTTGAAAATGCCCATGCCAATAAAGGAAACAATCAAGTACATCCAGAATTCTTTTACCTTTAAGGCATGCTTGAGACCATCGAGCATTAACGCCCGCACTTCCTGCCCGGGTGGGCAAGGAGGCGTGGCGGGTTTTTCCCGCGCAAAGATGAGAAATAATATCGCGGAGAAGGCTGCCACACCCCCATAGATCACCTGCACAGTCGGGATCGAAAACTGTTCAATCAGAATTGGGGTGAGCACCATCCCCAGCGCTGTTCCAACCAGATTGGAGAGGGTGACCAGACCGACGGCAGTCGCGCGCTCCTCAATGCTGAACCACTGGGCGGGGACTTTGGTCCAGGCGTTGAGCAGAAAAGGCTGCGCGACAGCAATCCCAATCGTGCTAAGCAGCACAAGGGTGTAATCCGCTCCCACCAGCCCGCGGGCGATGCCGAACACACCCATCAGAGCTGCCCCAATGCTGACCGTGAGGCGAAAGCCATACGTATCAATCGCCCAGGAAACAGGGATGGAAAGCGGAATGAACGCCAGCATAAAGGTCATGGCCAGCAAACCGATGGCGAGATCGGTAACCTGGTAAAACCCGGCTGCCACGCCGGTGATGGGGGCATAGGTGATCCACAGGATCTGGATGGTCAGGTTGATGAACATGAAGACTGCCAGGACAACCCAGCGGTACGGATAGAGGCGGTAAGATTTATCTGTCATGGGTATTCCTCGGGTGGACGCTCCACGCTTTCACGGGTTCAACTGGTGATAAATATCCTTCATCTGACGGTAAATCCGGGTAAAGATTTGGAACCTATCATCGTAAATGCGCACATTTTGCGGTTGTGGCTCGTAGATGTGATTAAACTTAACCAACCGGGGGATATCGTTAAATGATATTCTACCTAACCCGACCGCGCCTATCCAGGCTGCCCCGCGAGCGTTGGCGTAGACCGGTTCAGCAACCTGTTTGATCTCCACGTTTAGCACATCCGCGAATATCTGACACCAGATATCCGACTGCGCCCCGCCGCCGACAATGTGGATGCTCTGCACTTTTCGCCCGAGGAATTTTTCCACCGGAGCCAACAGCCAGCGCGTATTCAGAGCAATCCCCTCCAGGAAGGCGCGGATGACATCTTCACGGGTGTTGTGAAGCGAAATATTATATAACCCTGCTCGCAGAGAGCGGTCTTCGACTGGAGCGCGCTCCCCCCAGATCCAGGGGGTGTAAAGGACCCCATTGGCTCCGGGCGGAACCCGGGCGGTGATGATATCCAGCACCTTGAAGATATCCGGCACATTGGCTTCCTGCAGGAGTTCATCCTTATGATAGATGATGTTATCCCGCAGATAGGTCAGGTTGCCGCCAGCAGTGGCCTGCAGAGCGGTGAGAAGATACCGCCCCGGCACAGCGCACGGCAGGGAGGCCATCGAGGCAAAGATATCCGTCTTTTTATACGGCACATGGGCAGTGATCCAGGAAGAGGTGCCAAGATACAGGTGAGGCTGGTAATCTTCAATCGCGCCGGCTCCGATGGCGGCGGCGGTATTATCGATGGCGCCTGCCACCACCTGAGTATCCAGAGGAAGGTTCAACTCGGCTGCCACATCAGCTTTTAGCGCACCAAGCACAGCCGTGCAGGGGACAATTTCGGGCAGTTTATCGGCCTCCACGCCGCAAGCCCGGACAAGCTGCGGGGCATAATGAATGTTGTCTGGAGCGCGGTTATCGGTCACCCAGGAGGTCAGGATGGAATCAACTGTGGCGACAAAACGCCCGGTCAGGCGCAAGTTGAGGTAATCCAGCACATTGAGAAACTTGTACGTGCGGGCATAAATCTCCGGGAAGTGATCCCGGATGAGCAGCATGTGAGCAGCGGGATCCTTTCCGGTCATGGAGGGCATGCCGCCGGTCAGGTTGATCCAACGGAGAACATGCTGCAATCCAGCGCCAGAGACATTGATCCAGCCCTTGAATTGTCTGCGCAAGTTCGGCGCGCCGCGCATATCCATCCACAGAATGCAGTTCATCAAGGCTTTGCCATCCCGATCCACTGGAATGGTGCCCTCGCCCTGGGTGGAGCAGCAGATGGCACGCACCGCGCAGGCGGAAGCCAGATCGCGGCTCAGCAGCCGTTTGGAGGCTGACAGAAACGCCTGCCACCATTCTTCAGGGGATTGTTCCGCTCCGCCGTCTGGTGTGAGGTAAAGCTGGATGGGCTCCGCCTCCCAATCCAGCACGGTTCCATTGATGGCGATCAGCGCCACCTTCATACTGGAGGTGCCAAGGTCTACGGCAAGAATGACTGGCTCGTGTTGGGTGCTCACGGTGGGCTACAATTCTAAAAAGGAAACGTCGGTAGAAACTTGCTCAAGAATATCATACACCTTCCATACTGGATAGCACTTCATTGAAGCGGGAAAGGGCATCATCAATCACATCGTCAGTGTCCGCCATGCTGGTATACATGCGGCTGCCTGCCAGTGTGATCAATCCATTGGCCATGTAGGCGGCGCCCATCTCTTCCATCATGTGCTTACGCGGTTTGAGCTCTTTTGCCAGCCGCAGCGGGTGGTGCAAATCCAGGAGCATTACGCCCGAAGTCTCCAGATGAACGATGGAGCCCTGATTGAAGACCACATAGGGCAGGCGGTATTTGTCAATGATGGCTTGCAGTCCGCGAGTCAGGCGATCGCCGACGCGTCCAGCGATAACCGGGGCATTGGTGCGTTCCATCTCCAGCAGGGCATGGTAGCCAGCCACGCACGAGATCGGGTTGGCGGAGAGGGTGCCGCCGATATAAGCGCGCTCCCCGGTTCCGCCAATGCCAGCCGCAAAGCGCATGATCACCTCTGCCCTGCCGCCCACGCCGCCAGCCATCGGATAGCCGCCTGTCAGGCACTTGCCAAAGATGGTCAAATCGGGCTTAACGCCGAAGTAGCCTTGCGCACCACCCATCCCCAGCCGGAAGCCAGTCACAACTTCATCGAAAATTAATAGCGCACCAAATTCATCACATAATTCACGCACTTTTTGGTTGAAATCAAAGGGCACAGGCCGAGTGCCGCTCTCCGGCCCCACCGGTTCGACGATGACCGCCGCGGTGCCGCCCAACAGTCGGTTGAGGATCAACCGCCGCTTCAGCGCGCCGAGGGCGTTGGGGAAAAACTCCTGGGTGTTGGCGGTCGCTCCCCGGGGAATGCCCTTGGCCTCCAGCCGTCCCGTTCCCGGGATGTGCAGCCCATAGACCATCGAGTCGCTCCAGCCATGATAGGCTCCGCCAACTTTGATGATCTTTTTCTTCCTGGTGTAAGTGCGAGCGGCGCGTATGGCAGCCATCACGCTCTCGGTGCCGCTGCCTAACATGCGGAACATCTCCACCGCAGGCATGAAGCGGTGGATCAGCTGCGCCAGCTTCAACTCATACTCGTGGAACAGTCCGGTCACCGGTCCGCAGGTTTGCAGCATTTCGATCACCTTCTCCCGCACCGGCAGATAATTGCTGCCGAGCACGGTAGGGCCGCCCGCCTGCAAAAAATCGATGTATTGGTTGCCGTCCACATCCCACAGGTGCGCCCCATCTACTCTCTCAATGGCGATGGGGAAGGGGTAGTTGAATGCCAGGTTGTGCTGCACCCCGCCTGGGATCAGTTTCTTGGCTTCATCGGTCAGATCCTTGGATCGCTGGCAGTGGTTTTGAAAATATGCCAGGTATTGATCCATCTTATCCCGGCGGATGGGGCGCAGCGGTTGGGATACCAGCGCATTTAGGCGGCGGTACACTTCGTCCACGTCCGGGTACTGCGAGATTGCATATTGCTGGTCAGTCATGCAGGCCTCTGATTGTTAGGTGATCTTTCCAGGTCTATTCTCCGCCAACTGTCAGGCTCCCGGCTTCAACCCGTTTCTGGTCTTTGCGCAGCTTGGCAAAGGCCACTTCTCGAACCAGGAGGGGTATCTTGCTGACTTCCTTCTCGCTGCATAGGGCCAGCAGGTAAGCCAGGGCGCATTTTTCCAGCACTTCCACATTGTGCATGGCGCGCTCTAAATCATGCCCCAAGAGCAGCGCCCCGTGATTGGCCATGATATAGGCGTTGTGGTGATTGCCAACGTGTTTGGCAATCGCCTTCTTCAGCATGCCAGTGCCCGAAGGAGCATAAGGGATGATCTCCACCGCCCGACCCAGGAAGCGCACCTGCTCATCGAAGAGGGCCGGGATGGGGGCGTTGATGATCGCCAGCGTGCTGGGATAGACCTGGTGCGTGTGGATCACTGCGTTTACATCCCCTCGAACCTGATAGATGGCGGCGTGCATGGCGCTCTCCACCGACGGTTGGCGCGTCCCATCGAGCGGATGCAGATCAAAATCCAGCACGCAGATATCCTCCGGCGTCATTTTCATGTAATCATAGTTGGAGGGAGTGATGGCCAAGGCTGTCTGCCCGCTGATGCGAACAGACAGGTTGCCCCCCGTGGCGCTGAGATACCCTTTGGTGGTAAGCTGCTGAGCAGCCTGTACGACAAGTGTTTTGGCGTCCGAATAATTCACCATCAGATGTCTCCAGATTGATCGTGATTAAGATTATTTTATCCGATAATCTTGACAGTGTCAAGATTATGCGATAGCATAGGCGCATGCCAAGAAGCAGCTACCATCACGGCGACCTGAAAAACGCTCTCATCCAGGCCGGAACAGAGATACTGTCCACCGAAGGAGTCAGCGCCCTGTCCTTGCGCAGGGTTGCCAGCAAAGCCGGGGTCAGCCATTCCGCACCGTACGCGCATTTTGCGGATAAGCAGGCGCTGATCGCGGCCATCTCCACCGAAGGCTTTCGTCTGCTGTACAAACGGCTGCTGGCGGAGGTGGAGGCTGACCGGGATGATCCTACCCGGATGCTGGTGGAGGTTGCATACGCTTATCTGATGTTTGCCCGCGCGATGCCAGCCTATTTCAAAATCATGTTCTCAGGGATTCTGGAAAAGGAACAAGAATATCCGGATTTCGTGGACCTATCGAAGAAGAACTTCCAGCTGCTGGTTGGCCTGGTGCAGCAGTGCCAATCGGCTGGTCTGCTTCAGGCAGGTGCGCCGGAAGTACTGGCAGTCAGCATCTGGAGTCTGGTGCATGGCTTTACCGCGCTGCTTCTAGAGCGGCAGATCCCCGGCGCCATTCTGGATCAATATGAATTGAAAGCGCTGCTCATTCAGGCTCTGAATCAAATCACGCTGGTTGATATTTCCTGATCATAATATCACCAGGGGGTGAAGCGTGGGGGTAATCAATCGATCATTATCTATCTCTTTTTATCAAGTGATCAAAGACCAGTCGTCTGTTCTCAGGGCTTCAGGTGGGGTATACTAAAGAAGCAAATATAGGGATAGTCCAATTATCCATCTACCCATCGTTCTGATCGTTTTTCGGAGGTTCAAGATGCAAACGCGCAAATTTGGCCGCAGCGGACACCAAAGCACGGTAGCCATTTTCGGGGCGGCCGCCCTGTGGCAACCCACCCCCGAGCAGACCGAGCAGGCAGTTCAGCTTATTCTGGAAGCAGGCGTCAACCATATCGATGTCGCTCCTTCCTATGGACAGGCTGAGAAATTCCTGGGGCCATGGATGCCCCAGCTGCGGGAGAAATTCTTCCTGGGCTGTAAGACGATGGAGCGCACCCGCCAGGGCGCCAGGGATGAACTGCACGGTTCGTTGAAACGCCTGCAGGTCGAGAATTTCGACCTTTACCAGATCCACGCCATCACCTCCCTGGATGAACTCGACCAGGCCACCGGCCGAGGCGGAGCGCTGGAGGCGTTCATCGAGGCGCGCCAGCAGGGGTTAGTGCGCTGGCTGGGCATCACCGGGCATGGCGTCGAGTCGCCTGCCATCTTCTGCGAGGCGCTGCGCCGCTTCGATTTCGACAGCGTGCTCTTCCCGCTCAACTTCGTCCAATACGCCAACCCCGCCTACCGGGCCGCCTCCGAAGAACTGCTGGAGATGTGCCGATCTCGAGAGGTGGGCGTGATGGCGATCAAGACCATCTGCCGCGGCCCATGGGGCGATCGGCCCCACACCCACAATACCTGGTATGAGCCGTTTACCGACCCGATGGAAATCCAGCAGGCGGTGGACTTCGCCCTGTCACAGGATATCAGCGGGCTGTGCACCGCCGGCGACCTGCAGGTGCTGCCGC
Source organism: Anaerolineales bacterium (assembly GCA_016935755.1). Classification (GTDB taxonomy): domain Bacteria; phylum Chloroflexota; class Anaerolineae; order Anaerolineales; family UBA4823; genus JAFGQI01. Next base: position 1,794 of record JAFGQI010000021.1, on the reverse strand, counting down.
TGGTGCTGCAGGCCTGCCAGGACTTCACCCCGATGAGCAAAGCCGAGCAGGAAGCGCTGATTGCATCAGCAGGGGCCTACCAGCCGCTGTTTGCTTAGCGGCGATTGTGACGATGGGGCTGTTCTTTTTTGTGCTGATCAGGTAGTCTGGCCGCCCGACCCAACTTTCTTGTAAGGGTATAAAAAGCTGCCCTGGGTTATAATTTTTCTGCTGGGCTGCTATCCTTGAAAGCTCTCGAAATAGCATCGCGATACACACAGGGATCAAGATCACCACCTTCTGGCCCTGCAATCAACATTGCACCTACATGGAGGACATTCGATGAGAGTTCGCGCTTTCTCCCTTCTGCTGGTCATTTTTCTTTTTATTTCCCTAACAGGCGCAGGCCTGGGACAGGCTCAGGCAGTTGATCCAGCCCTCGACGCCCAAACACAGCCAGAGGCTGACTCAAACAATTCATCAGTGATGTTCATCGAAAACGTGGGGCAGTTCGACCTGCCAGCCGGCTCCGGGCAAGCTTCCGGAGCGCGCTTCCTGGTGCACGGCGGCGACCGCGCCATCTGGCTGGCGCAGGAGGCCATCTGGGTAACGGTGATGGAAGAGCCATCTCCGCCGCATTCCCCCGACCCCGCAATGTGGGAGGAAGAGATGCTATCTCCGCACGGGGCTGGAGAGAGCGAGAACCCACCCCGAACGGGCGTCAACATCAAACTCTCCTTCCCAGGGGCTAACCCTAATCCGCGCCTGGAGCCGTTCAACCGCCTGGAAACATCGGTCAACTATTTCCTGGGGAACGACCCGGCGGGCTGGCGCAGCGAAGTGCCGGTGTGGGGTGGGGTGCGCTATAAAGACCTCTACCCCGGCATCGACCTGGAAGTGAGCGGTGAAAGTGGTCAGGTGGTGCAGCGGCTGGTCGTCCGGGCGGGCGCCGACCTGAGCGCGGTGCGCCTGCGGGTGGAGGGGGCTGACGATGTAGAACTCTTTTCCTCGATAGGCGGGGGCAAAGGGCTGCATCTGACCACAGCAGTAGGCGAGTTTTCTTTACCGTTGATAGCTTTCAACGATTTGGACACAGTCTTATCCATGAAGAAAACCACCAGGATCGAGAAGCACAATTCGCAGGTATTCGACATAGCCTGGCCTTTTGACCAGATCGCTCCGGGGTCCAACCAATCATTGTCCGTAAGCGCGCCGCAGGATAATCCCGGAGATTTACTCTACGCCACTTTCCTGGGAGGAAGCAGCTATGATTACGGAGTCCATATTACCGTTGATGCAAGCGGAGCAGCATATGTCACAGGTTCTACAATTTCAAACAACTTTCCCACCACTCCCGGGGCGGTGGATACAAGTCTTAATGGAAGCTATGACGGTTTTGTGGTTAAGCTGAATGAAACAGGCTCTTCAATTACCTATGCTACCTACCTGGGGGGGAGTAACGATGATGGCGCAAGTCGCATTGCCATTGATGCAAGCGGAGCAGCATTTGTCACAGGCTCCACATATTCAAACAACTTTCCCACCACTCCCGGAGCGGTGGATACAAGTCATAATGGAAGCGATGACGCTTTTGTGGTAAAGCTGAATGGGGCTGGCTCGGCGGTGATCTATGCCACTTACCTGGGAGGAAACAGCACTGAAGGAGGAGGAGGCATTGCCGTGGACGCAAGCGGAGCAGCATATGTTACGGGCAGCACAGCTTCAACCAACTTTCCCACCACTCCCGGGGCGATGGATACAAGCTACAATGGCGGAAGCTACGACGTTTTTATGACAAAACTGAATGGTTCCGGC
>JAFGQI010000165.1 GCA_016935755.1 Anaerolineales bacterium | reverse complement strand
TAACCTTGCTGATGGCCTTGACCAGCTTTGTAGAAACGGCTTTTTCGCCATTGGCATCGCCAACTTCAGCATATTGAGAATTGCTGTGGCTCACCCGAGAAGATTGATTAGTTTTGGGTTGTGGTATAATAAGCTTGTACGGGGAAGTTCTGTAAGATGAGGGATAGGTTCTGAATACATTTTGTGGATACCGATCATCCATCAAAACTTCTCCGGTTGTTTGCAAGCATTGAGTTTGGTGCTATAATAAGAGTGTAGTCGTAGGATTTGTCGCATACGCAGTCCCCCATATTAATGTTTTAAGTAATTGGGTACTTTTACCTTGACCTTTCACTGTGCTTGTTAAGCATTCCAGGCAAGACTCTGTGGTTGAGGTATGCCGCCCAAGGCATATATCCTTCTCAATTTCGTAAAATAACAGGTTACCATGAAAGTTCTTGAATTAGAAAACGCATCACTCGCTGCATTACGTCAATTAGCCAGGGAGCTGGATGTTCAGAATGCCACTCGGCTAAAGAAAGAAGATCTGATCCTGAAAATTCAGCAGGCAGAAGCCGAGCGCCAGGGGCTTGAACTGCGCGGCGGCATCCTGGAGATAATGAGCGAAGGGATTGGCTTCTTGCGATCCGGCCATTATCAACCCGGCCCGTATGATGTCTACGTGTCTCAATCTCAGATACGCCGTTATAACTTGCGCAACGGCGATCTGGTGATTGGTCATGTCCGCCCTCCCCGCGAGTCGGAACGGCATTATGGCTTGCTGAAGGTGGAGTCGGTCAACGGAATTGATCCGGAAGAGAGCAAATTCCGGGCCACTTTTGAAGGCCTGACCCCGATTTTCCCAGACCGGCGTTTCGACCTCGAAATGGACCGCCATACGTTGGCAACCCGGCTGATCAACCTGGTTACCCCCATCGGTCGTGGACAGCGCGGTTTGATTGTTTCGCCTCCGAAGGCAGGTAAAACAACCATCCTGAAGCAGTGCGCGAATGCGATTTCAACCAAGTATCCTGAGGTGCACTTGATGGTTGCCCTGATTGGCGAGCGTCCAGAAGAAGTCACCGACATGGACCGCTCCGTAGATGCCGAGGTGATCTCATCAACGTTTGATGAGCCAGTCACTTCACACGTCCGGGTGGCTGAAATGGCCCTGGAACGCGCCAAGCGCCTGGTTGAAATTGGACGGGATGTAGTCATTCTGATGGACTCGATCACGCGTCTGGCGCGAGCCTATAACCTGGTTGTCACGCCATCTGGACGCACCCTGTCCGGTGGTATTGACCCTTCAGCTCTCTATCCTCCAAAGCGCTTCTTCGGCGCGGCGCGAAATATTGAAGAGGGTGGCTCTCTGACGATTATCGCCACCTGCCTGGTCGATACAGGCTCGCGCATGGACGATGTGGTGTATGAAGAGTTTAAAGGCACGGGGAATATGGAACTTCACCTATCGCGCCGTTTACAGGAACGACGGGTTTTCCCTGCCATTGATATTGAACGCTCCTCGACCCGAAGAGAAGAATTGCTGTTAGGTCCCGATATCACCCCGCGCGTCTGGTTGATGCGACGCATGTATGATCAAATGGTCAGCGCGCCTCCGCATGGCGCCGGCCTCGATCCTTCTACCGCCACAGAGGCGATTTTGCAGCGGCTGGGTAGGACAGCCAACAACCAGGAATTCTTAGAGACATTAACCGAAGATTGATCGACGCGGATAAAGATCATCGCGTAGGAGAAAACAGCTATGGCTAAAGATGCACCTGAACCACAAACAAAGGTAATTGCTGAGACGGACAACTACCTGGCCTGGGAAGCAGAAGAACCGGATGGGGAGACCACCTACCATCTGGAGCTGAATAATGTTACCCTCCACTTCTTCAAAGAAGAGTGGGATGAGTTTTTAAAGCTTGCCCGCGAACTGATTGCATAAGGCAGAATGTAGTGATCGAAGAGCCCGGCGAGAAGTCGCCGGGCTATTGTCATTTCTAGTGGGTGATTTTCTCAACGTAGGGCACAACCCCTTGACAGGGCTCAGTGAAGCGAGTGGATACTTCTTCCCAGTTTATGCTTCCGGTGCTTTGCCATGTCTGGTGGATTGCATAGGATAGGCAGCCTGGCCCCGCGTGGTAATTTGCGATGGTATAGCGCCACAAATCTTCATAAGAGCTTACCCAACCTGCCATCTGATTTGTGGCCGTGTAGATGGTCCGACTGACCTGGGCGCAGTTTGCCTGCAAGATATTGGCAAACAGCGACACGGTGAAGTTTACATTGCTTAAATCAATCCCCTGCGGGCAAGAAGGACAATCCGCCTGGGCTTGCAAGGCTACTGCGCCGCGCAACATGGCCTGTTCTTCTGGCCTCAAGCCCAGATATCCGCTTGCACAGGCGGTTTCATCCAATACCAGCGGGCAGAACTGGTTGAAGAAAGAGGGTGTCCATAATAAGATTGTATCTGCGCCGTTGTCGGTCAACTGTCCCAGCCCAAATTCAAAAGGCACTCGGAAGATACCCGCCCAGAACTGGCTTTCCTGGGCAAAAAGGTTTTTCATCAATTGGGCTGGAATACCTGTTTCCTTAGCAACCTCGATAATGCGATGGTCAAACTGGTTCTGCCAATAGTCTACCAGCGGGCGCGCAATTTCCAGGCCGCAAGTATCTGCATACCCATTGGGTAACAACCCTCCACTCGGGCATACGGAAGCATCGATAATCCCCTGGTGGATCAACCGTCCGGCCAGATAATAATAAGGCTCTGCAGAAGCCAATAGTTCAAAACTCTCTGGCGTGGTCAGCCAGGCAGGGGAACCGCCAATCGGGGGGAAGGCTTCCCATATTTGCGCGCAACTGGCCAGGGGTGCGCCTTGCCACTGCGAACTGATGATATCCACAAACCAGCCGCTGCTGCCTGGAGCCGGTGAAACACCCGTGTCGATCACCCGCACCTGGGCGGTAAAGTGTTCGCTCGAGTCGCCGAAGCTGGAATCAGCCCAAAACTCTAGTTGTAGGCCTTCCACAGGGGTGGGGCGCAGAGGTAAGAGGCATGTATCGCCCGGGCAAAAAAAAGGCTCGCCGTTAAAGGAGCCCTGGATCGCAACGATTCTTTCATTGGGGAGAGGTTCTTCACCCTTAAATAGTAGATTTGGAAGAACCGGGCAGCGGTTTTCTGGCGGTACAGGGGTACACCCATCCAGGTTTACAAACACCACAGGAAGAGGAAGCTGAATGATTACCTCGCGTTCCTTCGGTTGAGATGAAACCATATGCAAATAGAGTCCGGTGCAGTTGGCTGAGTTTCCGTTCTTGCTGATCGCCTTGCAGGGCGGCGCGCTGTACCAGTAGTCAGCCAGTTCTTCTCCACAGGAACCCACCACATCGCTGTAAGTTGGCAGACCTTCGTGATCAGTCAGCACCACGCAGGCAATTTGGTTGCTTTGCCAGCTGATCAGCCACCAGGTATATTCTGTATAAGAGACCAGGATTTTGGTAAGGCGCGCAGGACTCTCTGCGGCGACTTCCCGGTTAATTCCCCCGACCAACCCAAGCAGCAGCGCCAGAACGCAACCCAACCCAGCAGTCTTCCGAACCCACTTCATCTTTCCTAAACATTATCATGATTATGTATGCTTGTCAATCAACATTTTTGAAAAACGGCTGCCTGATCTTGCTTACCCCCGTACCCCGTGATAGACTCTACTGGGTTATTGCTGTTCACTGCTTTGGGCGCGACGGCTGGCATTCTTTGGCAGTCGAGAGACCACCGGGTTTGGCGGCGTACCTACGCCGGGAAAGGGTTTATGCCACCTGTTTTATACCTGATCGATGGCCATGCTCTGGCTTATCGGACCTTCTATGCGCTGACCAGCGGTTCAGGATCTGGTTTTGCAACTCGAAGCGGCGAGCCGACTGCCGGGGTATACGGCTTCACCAGTGTACTTTTACGCATCCTGGAACAGGAGCGACCTGAATATCTGGCTGTCGCCTTCGATACTGGCCGTACTTTCCGCGATGATCTTTTCCCGGCCTATAAGGGTACTCGCGCCAAGATGCCTGATGAATTGCGCTCGCAGATCGAGCGCATTCGCCAGCTGGTAGATGCATTCAATATCCCTCGTCTAGAGGTGGAAAACTATGAGGCGGATGATGTACTGGGCAGTGTGACCCGCATAGCTGTGGAGCGCGGCCTGGGAGTGAAAATTATTACCGGTGATCGCGACCTGCTCCAGCTAGTCAGCCAGCGCGTCATCGTCAGCCTTCCGGGAAAGAGCCTTTCTGATTCCAGGGATTATCTTCCTGAAGATGTGCTGTCTTTTCTGGGAGTGCGCCCAGACCAGGTAGTTGATTATAAGGCGTTGGTCGGCGATAAATCGGACAATATCCCGGGTGTTGCGGGGGTTGGCGAGAAAACAGCCGCCTCGCTCCTGCAAGCCTATCAGACGCTGGATGGCGTCTATGAGCACCTGGATGAGTTATCCGCAGGTGTGAAGAAGAAGCTGGAAGCTGGCCGCCAGGCGGCCTATTTGAGCCGCCAGCTGGCCACGATCGTTTGCAGTCTGGATATCCCCCTTGATCTGGACCGGGCGCGTACGACTGCTTTTGACCCAGATCAAGTGGAAGGCTTGTTCCGCGAGCTGGAATTTCGTTCACTTCTGCCGCGTCTGACCTCCTTGGAGCAATCCTATGGCAAAGTGCGCCCTCATCAAGGGCAGCAGCTTTCTATGTTCGCCTCAGACGCCGGACCAGTTTTTGCCCAGTCACCATCTTCAGCAGTTCGAGTAGAGGCGGACCAGACACGTAAAGTTGTAATTGTGGATACACCTGAAGCACTGCAGGCCCTGGCAGAGCAGCTGGAAAAAGCCAAGGTCATCTCCTTCGATACAGAGACCACCTCTACGGATCAGATGCGCGCTGACCTGGTAGGGATCTCTCTCGCGATGGAGCCTGGGACGGGTTATTACATCCCGGTCGGGCATGCCAGGGAGAGTGGGCAGCAGCTGCCTCTGGGGGAAGTTCTGCAGGCTCTGCGCGCTCCGCTGATGAACCCGCGGATACCCAAGGTTGGGCACAATATTAAGTATGATTTTGTGATCCTGGCTCGCCAGGGTTTGATGCCTGCCCCGTTGATTTTTGACAGCATGATTGCCGAGTGGTTGATCAACCCTGCTTCTCGCAATCTTGGTTTGAAAAATCTGGCCTGGGTGCGCCAGGATATTCGGATGGTGCACATTGATGAATTGATCGGCAAAGGCAAGAAGCAGATTTCGATGGCTGAAGTTCCCATCCAAAAGGCGGCTGAATACGCGGTTGCTGATGCGGAAGTGGTTTTACACCTGATGCCCGAACTGCAGGAAGAACTGTCTGGATATGGAGCAGCCAGGTTATTTAGTGAATTGGAGATGCCCCTGGTTCCAGTGCTGGCAGATATGGAAATGGCGGGCGTGGCGCTGGACAATGCTTTTCTAAACCAGATGTCGATGGAATTGAGTGAGCGTCTGGGGCAAATTGAAAGCCAGGTTTATGCACAAGTTGGCGCTCCCTTCAACCTGAATTCGCCGCAACAACTCTCCGAGGTTCTATTTGATCGCTTGAAGATTGCCCCTCCGGATCGCTCTTCGCGCACCTCCACGGGCTTTTATTCCACTTCAGCTGAAGTGCTCGATTCTTTGCGTGGCGCGCATGTTGTGGTGGATATGATTTTGGAATACCGCGAACTTTCCAAGCTCAAATCCACTTATCTGGATGCGCTGCCGCTACAAGTTAACCCTCGCACTGGGCGTATCCACACGTCCTACAATCAGACCGGTGCAATCACCGGGCGCATTGCCTCGTCCGAACCCAACCTGCAAAACATTCCCATCCGAACTGAATTGGGTCGAAAGGTGCGCAATGCATTTATCGCCACGCCAGGGCACCTGCTTCTATCTGTAGATTATTCGCAAATTGAACTGCGCATTGTAGCGCATATGGCAGGCGACCGGGCGATGATCGCGGCTTTTCGGGCCGGACAGGATATCCATGCTGCCACTGCCGCGGCTGTTTATGGGGTATCATTGGGCGCGGTTAGCAAGGATCAGCGCCGCCGGGCCAAGGGCATCAACTTTGGCCTGATCTACGGGATGAGCCCGTTTGGGCTGACGCGCGCTACGGATCTTACCCTGGCAGAGGCGGAAGATTTTGTCAAGGCCTATTTCCAGCAGTTCCCTGGCGTCAAGCAGTATCTGGATGGCATACGCCGGCTGGCTGCCGAACAGGGTTATGTGGAGACTCTGCTGGGGCGCAGGCGCTATTTCCCTGGATTGAAGAACCAATCGGATCGTAACATACGTGGCCGCGAAGAGCGCGAAGCGATCAATGCCCCCATCCAGGGTTCGGCGGCTGACATTATGAAGATTGCCATGCTGCGTGTTCCAGCAGCCCTGAACCAGGCTGGTTTTTCATCCAGGATGATCCTTCAGGTGCATGATGAACTGGTGTTAGAGTGCCCCCAGGCAGAACTGCAGGAGGTCGCTTCGCTGGTCCAGCGAGTAATGGAAAGCGCTTACTCTTTAGATGTTCCTCTGTTGACCGAAGCGCGTTCTGGCCCCAATTGGGGTCAAATGACGCCCTTGAGCAGGTAATTACACGGTATGAATTCGTGATCCCGTAGGAGCTAAGATGGCTGAACAGCAAGATTTATTCCAGCAGGCAATGAACCAGGGCCATTCGGCTGCCTGGGACCAGGCCTGGGATCGAGCGGCTGGTTTCTACCGCCAGGCTTTGCAGGAGCGCCCAGATCACCCCCAGGCGCTGACCAACCTGGGCCTGGCTTTGATTGAACTTCAGGAATTTGAAGAAGCCATGCAGTGCTACTTGAAGGCCGCCAGGGCGATGCCAGAGGATCCCCTCCCCCTCGAAAAACTAACCCAGCTGTATGAAAGAATGGGCCGCTTAGATCAGGCTGCCCAGGCCTCAATGAGGGCGGCTGAGTTGTACCTGAAGAATAAAGAAGTGAATAAGGCAATTGAAAACTGGGAGCGGGTGACGCGACTTAATCCAGAAAATATCCAGGCTCATTCGCGTCTGGCGCTGGTGTTAGAGCGGCTGGGAGATAAGCAAAAAGCAGTTAGCGAGTACCTGGTGATAGCCAGCATTCTGCAGGAAAATGGCGATCTTGAGAATGCCATCCGCACAGTGAATCAAGCGCTGAAGGTTGTGCCAAACAGCGATGAAGCTATTTATGCCCTGTCGTTGCTGAAGGATTTCAAGCCGCTGCCCAAACCTGCCCGGCCACGCGGGGGTACGGCTCCGATTCTCATGGCTCAGGTCCGGCAGTTGCAGGCGCCTCAGGAGACAGCGCCTGAAAAGAGCGTTGACCCGATCGCCCAGGCATGCCAGAAAGCGCTCACGATCCTGGCTGGGATGCTCTTTGAAGCGGCTGACGACGACCAGGCCGGGCAATCCTCACGGCGTGGTTTGCATGCGATTGTTACCGGAACGGGGCTGTTGCGTAAACCCGTGGATCACACCCGCATGATCCTGCATGTCTCTCAGGTGGTGGACCTTCAAACGCGCGGTGAGTATGCCCTGGCAGCGGATGAATTACAACGCGCCATGGATGTGGGTTTGGAGATGTCAGCAGCTTACTTCGATCTGGGCTATCTGCATGCTCAGACCGGGCGCCTGGAGAGCGCCGTACGCGAGCTTCAGCATTCGGTGAAAAATGTGGATTTTTCCCTCGGGGCGCACCTGCTAATAGGGGATTTGCTGCGAAAAAAAGGCCAACCTAAGGAGGCGGCGGTGGAGTATATGGAGGCGCTGCGCCAGGCAGATGCTCAGATGGTGACAGCCAGTCAGGCGAACGATCTGCGCCAGCTCTATGAGCCTCTTGTCGAAGCCCAACGCCACGAGACCGATCTCGCCGCGATCGAACACTTGTGTGATAACGTGCATGGGCTGCTGATGCGTCCCGACTGGCGCGCTCAGCTAAGCCGCGCTCGCGAGCAATTACCAAAAACTGCCAAGGGTGCTCCGCTGCGCCCCCTGGCTGAAATTCTAACCGAAGCGCGCAGTGGTCAGATCATCGAGGCAATCACCCGGATAAATGAAATTTCTAACACTGGCAATCTGCGTGCTGCAATGGAAGAGGCATTTTATGCCTTAGATTCTGCCCCCACCTACCTGCCTTTACATAACTTGATGGGTGAATTGCTGGTCAAGCAGGGTAATATACCGGGGGCGGTTAACAAGTTACAGGTAGTGGCTCGGGCTTATGGCATGCGCGGCGAGCCTCAACCTGCAATTGGCCTTTATCGTCGAGTGGTTGAGCTTACGCCAACGGACTTGAACGCCCGCAGCCGTTTGATTGACCAGCTGCTGGCATCTGGTCAGGCAGAGGCGGCTACGAATGAATATATGCAGTTGGCAGAGGTTTACTACAGCCTGGCGGATTTAAACATGGCGCGCAAGGTTTATACGGATGCTTTGCGTGCAGCCCAACTGCCCAGGGTTGACAGCACCCTGCGGATCAAGATCCTGCATCGCATGGCGGATATTGACATGCAAAGCCTGGATTGGAGACAGGCTCTGCGCATATACGAACAGATTCGCACTCTACAGCCGGAGGATATAGAAGCCCGCGCCAACCTGATTGAACTGAATTTCCGCCTGGATCAAGAGCAGCAGTCGTTGGCAGAGTTGGATAACTACCTGGCATTCCTGAGCAGCAACAACCAGATGGTCAAGGCGGTCTCTTTCCTGGAAACCCTGGTGGCAGAAAATCCGAAGCGTGTGCTGGTCCGCCGCCGGCTGGCCGATCTTTATCGCCATCTTGGACGCATGAAAGAAGCCATTCTTCAATTGGATGCGATTGGGGAGCATCTGATGCAGGAAGGCGATCGCAATTCAGCCATCCAGATCATTGAGATGATCATAAGTCTCAACCCGCCCAATCGGGCTGATTATCAAAGGTTAATGGAGCAGCTGCGCAGCGCAGGATAAGGGTGGTTTAACGCCAGATCCGGTAAGAAGTAACGGTCTGCGCGCTCAAATTGAGATTTGCCTGCCTGGCTTCCACCTGGATGGTGGCAATTCCCAGAGCATAGGCCTCAAAATCAAATGAGAAGACAGTCACTCCGTCATGATTGGTCATGGTCGGAACGATGTAGTTTTGTTGTTCGCCTGAGGGCATACGCACTGTCAGAGTAACCTGGGCGTTGGGGACAGGCGCCAGCTTCTGATCCTGGACAACAATGTAAACGGTCTGCTTGCCAGTTGGGCCGGTAACCGCGAGCCCTGGAAAAGCGCGCACTTGGAGATCAATGCTTCCTTCAATAATGCTGTATTCGGGCTTTTGGACGGAGGGATCTTCATGGACCAGGTCAAAGTATTCCAGACCCAGGTTGCCCAATTGAACCCGTTCCCCAGCAGGAAACTCGGGCTGCCATTCCAGCCTGGCGCGTTCGAAATACTGCACGATCCGGCCGTTATGATTTTCGGCGTTGGAGATGGGCAGGCCGAAGCTCTCTAAACCGTTGTTGTTCTCGTAAAAATGCAAAAACGCGTAACAAACCTGGTAGCCATTTTCTGCAAAAGTTCGGCAGGAAGCAGAGCTGTCTGTCTGAGCTGTGGGGTTGCCCGGGACATAGATGTACTTGCCTAATGGGGAGATTTGAACTCGCTGGCTGGCAGGCAGTTCGTTATGCAGTTCGAAGCGCACCTTTTCAAAATATTGGATATACCGACCGGTTTTAGGGTCGGTAAAGGCAATGGTGGTCGGTTCGCCGTAGAGCAGCTTGGGGTCGGGAACGCTATAATACTTGAGGTAAAACTCACCAGTTAACCGGTGACCGTATTTGCGGAAATATTCCGGCTGATCGGGGGATTGAGCTCGAATTGCATACCAACTTCTCCCCCCGACCAGTATTATGGACAGGGCAAACGCCAGAACCAGCCGTACTTTTAATGGCATGTTAACATTATATCAAGTTTTTTTCTACGCGCAATGACATAAATGTTCTATTTATTTGTGCTGTAGGGGCGGAGCTAACCAAGCGCCTCAAGCATGTCTGGCGTAGAATCTAGAATCAGGTCGGCTCCCTGGCGCTGCAGCTCATCTCTTTCTCCAAAACCACACAGCACGCCAATGGTTTGCGCTCCGGCAGCCTTTCCAGCCTGGATATCTACGATGGTATCGCCAATCATCAAGCACGCCTGGGGGGGCGTCTCCATCCGCTGGGCTGCCCAGAGAACTGGATCGGGGTAGGGTTTCGTATGCGCGCAGGTCTGGTTTGTGGCGATGCAGGTGAAGCAGGGGGTCAAATTGTAGTAATCCAGGAAAGCCATGGTGGAACGCGCGCCTCGAGCGCTTACAATTGCCATAGGATACCGCGTCTGCAAATGCTTCAGCATTTCCACAACACCCTCGACCGGACGAAACGGATCTGGATTTTGACCAATCCCCAGCGAATAAATGAAATCGCCCAGGCGAGAAAGTTCATCATCCAGCCCGAAATGATCCGGCATCCTGAATAGAAAATTAGCCGGGCTTTCTGTAGCCATCACGATTTTGCGCGCCAGCGGCAGGGAATCGCGGTTGGGTAAGAAGGATTTGAACAGACCCAGCAACCGGGCTAAGCGCTGCACGAATTGGTCATCGGTGTCACGTAAAGTGCCATCCAAATCAAAACAAAGAGCCTGGATACGATCAAAATTAATCGACATGCGAGTAAAATATGGATTGTTTGAGTATGGTAGAGAACAGAGAGGTCTGGCTCATGCAACTAAAACCCTTACATTTCATTGGCGAGGCAGTTGAAGTTCATTTCGCTCAACCGCCTGCATTGGAGAAAAAACCAGGCTGTCCGGATGGGTTTACCTGGAGGGGCGTGTATTATCCTATCGCCGAGATGCTCAGCGAATGGCATGATTACCGGCGCAAGGGCCGGATGGCAAAAAATATGGAGCCCGAACATGCTGCCACCGCAGCTCGCCGCGGCTCGTGGGGGGTGGGGCAGGATTATTTCCGCGTGCGCACAGCCTGCGGGCAGATTTTCGACCTGTATTATGACCGCGCTCCCCGGGGCAGCGATCATCGCAAAGGGGATTGGTTCCTGGACCGCGAGATGACAGAGCCTTCTTCCTTAGCCGTTTCGTTTCAAAACATTGCCCAACACCACTAAAATAGCGCCCCCACAGACCAGGAAGGCAATGATCAGCAGCAGCGGGTCTACCGCGGGTGAATTTGTCTTTGGTTTCTCCTGCTGTGGCGGCTGGATCGTTGGCAGGGTGGGAGATACGGTTTTCGTCACCGTTTGATAGACGGAAGCGGTGGGTGTGATAGCGGGTATCGTTGGCGTGAGCACCAGTGTGGTGGTGATCACGGGTGTGGCGGACAGGCTGGGTGGTTGAATCAGCACTTCGTTGCCCGGGTAAATTACCGTGCTGCTGGTGAAGCCGTTTAAACTCATCAAATCTGGCAGGCTCACTTTATAGGCAGCAGCTATGGTCCATAAGGTTTGCCCAGGCTGCACGACATGAACGATAGAGCCATCTGCCTGCGGGGTAGCGATTTGCACCGGATAAAAAGTAACCGCCGTCGAGGAGATGGATGTGGCGCCGATGCTGGTTGGAACAGTCGTCGAACCGCTGCCCGGGCTGCCGGAGATATAGCCCACATCCAGAGTGTAGTAGACCACGCTTCCATCCGTTGCGACCCCCGCGCCAGCATCCACATAGCTGCCGCCGAGCATGGTGTTCAGGTGCGGGCTGTCCCCTTGCCACCAGGTTACCGCCTGCTGCGCGGAGGCGCCTGTGCCTCCGTAGATGTTCTCCGAGACGAAGACAGCAGCTCCGCCGCCATACCCGGCTGACATGGCCCGACTCTTCGCGCTGGAGCCTCCTGATCCCGTATGGGTAATTGAACGGATTGACGCTTGATAATCGCTGTGCGCCTGGGCAGATGCCATCAGAGCGCTGTTGATCTGGTAGGGGGTCAGGCCGTTGGCCTGGCGAAGCTGGTTGACCAGGTTGATGACATCATAGGCGCTGCTGCCCGCGTTGGATTTGGGAGTCTTGGTGGCTTTGGCCAGATAAGGCGAGGCGCCCATCCCCAGGAGGGACAGCAGGGCGAGGCAGGTCAGTACGATCCCGAGAACGCTCCGTCCAGGAGTTCTCACGGAAGTGAGGGGGGAGGTGTTTTTCATATTTCGAATCATAACATACCCCGGGAGCTAGCCGCGCTTGCCCAGCCACTCAAGCAAACGACTGCTTTCCCAGGTGTTAATCACCTCCTCTGCGCCTACCCAACCGCGGCGGGCTGTAGCAACACCAAAATGCAGCATATCGAAGTCGCTGGCGCTGTGGGCATCGGTATTGATCGCCAGGGGGATGCCAAGTTCAACCGCTCGGCGCGCGTAGATGTCGTTCAAGTCCAGCCTGGAGGGGTGGGCGTTGATCTCCAAGGCCACTCCGTGCTCAACTGCAGCAGCGAATACAGCTTCCATATCCAGGTCGGCGCCTTCCCGCCGGGGGATCAGTCGCCCGCTGGGATGGCCAATTATATCCACGTGCGGATTGCTGATAGCCTTGACCAGGCGTGCTGTGATCTGTTCGCGCGGCTGGCGCAGGCTGCTGTGTAGTGATGCGCACACAATATCCAATCCAGCCAGCACCTGGTCAGAAAAATCCAGTGTGCCATCGGCGCGGATTTCCACCTCACAGCCCTGCAGCAAGCGCAGACGTTGGCCCAACTCGGCTTGAACAGCATCGATCTCCTGGCGCTGTTGTCCCAGCCCTTCGGGGGTCAGGCCTCCAGCGACACCCAGACTGCTGGAGTGATCAGTGATTGCCAGAATGTTGAAGCCGCGCCGGATAGCTTCTTCTGCCATCTGCCGCACCGATAGCGTCCCATCGCTCCAGGTTGTGTGAGCATGTAGTTCAGCTTTTATGTCGGTGAGTGCAATCAGGTCAGGAAGTTGTCCGGCTTTTGCCGCCTGGATTTCGCCCCGGTCTTCGCGTAGTTCTGGCGGGATCCAGGGCAGGCCCAGGGCAGCATAAACTTCTTCTTCTGTGGCGCATAACAGCTCGGATCCATCCGGGCGTATAAAAGCCTGGTCAGATAATGACAGGCCTCGCTTCAGAGCCAGTTCGCGCAGGCGGACATTATGTTCTTTCGAGCCGGTAGCATATTGCAAGGCCGTACCGAAGCGCTCGGGTGGGTGTGCCCACACCTGAGCGCGCAGATGGTTATCGAATTCAACGCTGGCTTTGGTTTCGCCCTGGCTGACCACATGGGCGATATCCGAGCGGTTGACCAGGGCTTGCATCACCGGAGCGGAATTGCTTGCTCCCACCAGCAAGTCCAGGTCGCCGACCGTATCGCGCATCCGCCGCAGACTGCCAGCTGCTTCGGCAGCAGTCACGCCGGGGAGGGAGCGCAAGAAGGCCAGCAGTTCCTGGGCAAAAGGCCAGGCCTTGCTCAGCGGGAAACGGTCGCCGCGCCGTTTTAGAGCTTCGATGCCTGCCAGGAGGCGCGCCTCAGATTTTTCGCCCATGCCCGAAAGCGAGCGCAGCTGTCCGGTGCGGGCGGCTGCCTCCAGTCCGGGCAGGTCAGTGATGCCCAACTGTTTCCAAAACAGGGCTGCCTTCTTGGGTCCCAGATCGGGCACCTGCAGCAGATCGATCAGGGTGAGAGGCACTTCTGTTTGCAGCTTTTCCAGGAAGCCCAGCTGACCGGTGGTGAACAGTTCTTCGATCTTGTCGGCGATTGCCTTACCCACACCGGGTATTTCGGTCAGCTTGCCCTCCGCCCAGATGTCGTAGGCTTCCCGACCCAGGCTGATCAGGTTATCGGCTGCCTTGCGGTAAGCCAGGATCTTATAGATGACCTCGCCCTTGATCTCGAGCAGGTTGGCGATGGTTTGAAAAGTCTCGGCCAATTGTTGGTTGGAGATGCGAGTAGGTGTCATACTATTATGATACCACGGTCATCCGGCTGTATCGTGTGGCTGGTTCCTCGCCCGATATCCGTCTGGCGATTGAAGGAGCGCTTCACATAAGGCTAGAGCTTGAATCGACCCTTTCCCAGGCTGCAATCCTGATATACTTTGCGAAAGTTCAAACAGGCAAATCAGGAGAAATGCCAGTGCCGATTTTACGCATCCCGACGCCCTTGCGTTCTTACACCGCCGGCGAGAGCGAAGTTGTCGTTCAGGGCAGGAATGTTGCTGAGGCGATCCATGACCTGGTAGCACAATATCCTGCTCTGCAGCCACATCTATTCAACAGTGAAGGCGCTTTGCGCCCCTTTGTCAACCTGTTTCTAGGCAAAGTCAATGTCAATGATCTGCAGGGCCTGGAGACGCCTCTGGGAGCGGAAGAGCGCTTGCTGCTCGTTCCTAGCATTGCGGGAGGTTGAAATGTTGCCCAACCTTTCTCACGAAGAAATCTTGCGCTACTCTCGCCACCTGCTTTTACCAGAAGTGGGTTTAGAGGGTCAACGTAAGCTAAAAGCTGCATCCATACTGGTTGTGGGTACGGGGGGGTTAGGGTCGCCGGTGGCGCTGTACCTGGCTGCAGCAGGCATTGGACGCATTGGCCTGGTGGATTTTGATCTTGTGGATGCTACTAACCTCCAGCGCCAGGTGATCCACAGCACCTCGCACATCGGTCAGTTGAAGGTCGAATCCGCCCGCCGGCGCATGTTGGATCTCAATCCTGACATACAGGTGGATGCTTATAACGAAGCCTTCACTTCGGCGAATGCCCTGCGGATCGCGGCAGATTATGACCTGATCATCGATGGCACAGATAACTTTCCCACCCGCTACCTGATTAATGACCTGTGTGTATTAACCGGCAAGCCCAATGTGTACGGAGCGATTTACCGCTTCGATGGGCAGGTAAGTGTGTTTGATGCCCGGCGCGGCCCATGCTATCGCTGCCTGTTCCCAGAGCCGCCCCCGCCTGGCCTGGTGCCTTCCTGCGCTGAGGGGGGCGTGTTGGGAATTTTACCCGGCACGATTGGAACGCTTCAAGCTACCGAGGCGATCAAGTTAATTCTTGATATCGGCGAGCCGCTCCTCGGGCGTTTGCTGCTTTACAATGCCCTGGACCTGTCCTTCGAGTTTGTCCAGCTGCGTAAAAATCCCAGCTGCCGGGTGTGCGGCTCGAACCCTGAAGTGAGGGAATTGATCGATTATGAAGCCTTCTGTGGCGCGCCGGGGTATGTGCATGATGAGGGTTTAGCTGGCGCAGGTTGGGACATCCTCGCCTCCGAACTATCGCAGCGGCTCCGGGCAGGCGACAGCCTCCGTATGCTGGATGTGCGCGAGCCGCATGAACTGCAGATCTCGCAAATCCCAGGCTCGACGCTGATCCCCCTGGGGCAGTTGGCGGCGCGCCTTTCCGAACTGGATAGCGCCGAAGAGATGGCCGTTTTCTGCCGGGCAGGCACACGCTCGCGACGCGCCCTGGAATTGCTGCTCAGCGCAGGTTTTTGCAAGGTGAAGCACCTTAAGGGTGGAATTAACGCCTGGGCTAAGGAAGTCGACCCGACTTTACCAATCTACTAAACGATGGATCTGCTGAGCGTTTCACGCAGCCTGTGTGGATTGCAGCTGCGTGTTCCTGTCGCCAGGCGGTCAGGTTTTAATGCTTGAAAGGATATCAGCCCAAAGTAGGGTATGGGTTTCATACCCTTGAGGGGTGTCAGCGACCGCAATCTAGGGTATAGTATGCGTTGTAAACACTCATCGGTACCAGATAATACAAAGAAACCAGGTGTTAGATGTCTCTCCTTGAAACACAGTCTCTGACCAAGAGTTATCAAATGGGCCAGGTCACCGTGACAGCCCTTGACGGGGTAGATTTTTCTGTTGAGCGGGGTGAATTCGTCGCCATTATGGGCCCGTCTGGATCAGGCAAATCAACTTTATTACACTTGTTGGGTGGATTGGACAGCCCCTCATCGGGGGAGGTGTATCTCAATGGCGAATCGCTCTCAATGTTGGGAGATGATGCCATCACACGGCTGCGGCGGCGGAAGGTGGGTTTTATCTTCCAGTTCTATAACTTGCTGCCAACCTTATCGGCAGCAGAAAACGTTGGCCTGCCCTTGCTCATCGATGGGCAGACCATGTCGCGCCATCGTCAGCGGATCGAAGAATTGATGAGCCTGGTCGGTCTGGGAGATAGAACGGATCACCGCCCGGATCAGCTTTCCGGTGGGCAGCAGCAGCGGGTGGCGATTGCCCGCGCTTTTGTCAACCAGCCGGAAATTGTCCTGGCTGACGAGCCTACCGGCAACCTGGATTCGCGCTCTGGCACTGCCATCCTGGAGCTGCTGCGCCGCACCTGCCGCGAATTGGGCGCCACGATCATCATGGTCACCCATGACCCGCGCGCTGCCTCTTATGCTGACCGGGTCGTTTTTCTCAAAGATGGGCAGATTGTACATCGCCTGGAGAATGGCGGCGAGGGGATATCGGTGCAGCGCATCGCCGAGGTAATGACTGCGTTGGAGTTATGATGTTTGCACCTGTCTTTCTCGCGCTGCGCAATATGGGCTCTCGCCGCGGCCGCACTGCCTTGACGGTTGTGGGGATCATCCTCGGCGTGGCTGTTGTGCTGGCGATCCAGATCACCAATCAGACTACCCTTGATTCCCTGCGCCAGGTTTTCGACCGCGCCACCGGGCAAGCAAGCCTGGTCGTTGTCCCTATGGATGAAAACGGTGAAGCCATGTCGATGGAGCTTCTCGAGCGGGTTGAAAACGCACAGGGCGTGGTGGTGGCGGCTCCATCGCTGCATGCACGGACTTTGCTGGCGAGTGAAGCCAGTTCATGGCAGATTGCCTTCAGCTTCACCGGCCTGGCTTCGGGCAACATGCTGGAAATATATGGCATTGATCCGTTGAGGGATCCGCAGGTGCGCGTCTATGTTCTGGCTGCTGGGCGCCTCCCTGAAAATGAAAAATACGAAGTCGCTATTCCCGAGAAATTTGCCAGCGACCATGATCTCCAGATTGGCGATGATCTGGTTATCCTGGTTCTAGAAGGCTCGGAACGCCTCGAAATCGTTGGCCTGCTGGCAGATGAGGGCGTTTCCTTGTTGAACGATGGGGCAGTCGCATTTACTCCCATCATGGTCGTACAAGACTTGTTTGATCGAGGCGATGAGCTCGATGAAATATCTCTACAGGTGACCCAGAAAATCAGTGAGACGCCCGACGCCCTGGAGACCCTCAAAGAGGATCTCAGTAAACGCGTGGGCAAGGACGCGCAGGTGATCTACCCGGCGGCGCGCGGCCAGTTAGTCAGCCAGATGTTAGCCACATATCAGGTTGGATTGACATTCTTCTCAATCATTGCCATTTTTGTGGGCGCATTTCTGATCTACAATGCTTTCTCGATGACGGTGGTGGAACGCACTCGTGAGATCGGCATGCTGCGCGCCATTGGCATGGCTCGCAGCCATACCCTGGGGATGGTGTTGGCTGAGGCAGGGCTGCTTTCCCTGATCGGTTCGGCCCTTGGGGTGGGTTTGGGCATCTTGTTGTCGCGTGGACTAGTCAACCTGTTAGGCGACCTGGTGACTGGTGGGGAGGCAGTAATCAGCATTCCCTGGCAGGGCCTGGTGCAGAGCATCGCCGTTGGTATCGGGGTCACGTTAGCCGCCTCGCTGCTGCCCGCCACCCAAGCTGCGGGCATCTCTCCCCTGGAGGCCTTGCGGGTTCGCGGCCGCAGCAGCCAGCAGGCCCGGCCTATCCTGTGGCTAAGCGGGCTGGTGCTCATTTTTGTCGGGTGGGCGGTGGTGTATCAGATGGCCTGGAGGCCAGATGTGCTTTTTGTCGCCGGAAATTTTGCCCTGGTCTGCATCTTCCTGGGTTTCACGCTGACCGTGCCCCTGGCGGTAGGAGGGCTGGAAGGTCTGACGCGCCCTGTAGCAATTCTGCTGTATGGTAATGAAGGAGCGATTGGCTCTTCCAATGTCCGCCGCTCGGTTGGGCGCACCACGCTCACTGTGGCCTCCCTAATGGTCGCTCTGACAATGATCATCAGCATCGCTTCGCTGGCGTATTCCTTCGAGCAGGATATGAGCAGCTGGGTGGAGACTGCCCTGGGGGGTGACCTCTACGTGCGTTCTGCTGTGCCGATGCGAGAAAATTTTGCCCGCCAGTTGGAGACAGTCCCCGGCGTTGAGGTGGTCACCCCATCGCGGATTCTGGTGGTTCGGGCAGCCCCCGGCAGCCTGGTTTCTGACACAGAAGTAAACGATGCTTTTTACTTCACTGCGATTGAGCCATCCAGCTACCGCAAGATAGCTGATATGCAGTTCGCTGCCAATCAAGGCGATGCGGAAGCCAGCTGGAAGCGCATCTCGCAGGGCAAAGCAGTTTTCATTTCCACAGTTGTGGCGGAGCGCTACCATTTGAGCCAGGGGGACGAAATCATCCTGTTGACGAATCGCGGCGCGCAGGCTTTCACCGTGGCGGCAGAGGTGCTGGATTTTGGAGGCCAAGGCCAGACTCTTTATGGCACTTATGATGATATGCATCGCTGGTTCTCTGAGCAAGGTGCAGATCGTTTTACCATCAGCATTGCTTCCGGTTATACAATTGAAGAAGTATCGCACGAAATCGAGAGCCGCTACAAGGAGCGCCAGCAGATCAGCCTGCAAACCACGGATGCTTTTCGTCGAAGTGTTTTGGATTTGATGAACCAGGCTTTCCAGCTTTTCGATGTGCTGAACTTGATTGGGGTCATCATTGGCGCCCTGGGTGTGATTAACACCCTGACGATGAACGTGATCGAACGCCAGCGCGAGATTGGCGGCCTGCGCTCGCTGGGGATGACGCGCGGTCAGGTGCTGCGGATGGTGCTGGCTGAGGCGCTGGCCTTGGGAGCAATGGGAGGCGCCTATGGGCTGGCAGTGGGGTATGTCCTGGCGCATGTCCTGATCCGAGGCTCTAACATCTTGATCGGCTATGATCTGGTTTACCAGTTCACTCCCGATCCCTTCATCATCAGCGCTTTGATCGCCCTGGTGGTCATCCAGGGCGCCGCGATCTCTCCGGCTCGCCGGGCTGCCAGGGTGAGTATTGTGGAATCGATCAAACACGAGTAATGGTAAGGATTTGACATTATCAAGATAATCCGTCTCAGTTCCAGCGTAGTGAGACGATCTCAGGAGAAGCTCATGACAAAAACACGAATATTCATCGGTATAGCGGTTGTAATTATCCTTGTGGTGCTTGGATTGTGGATCTACTGGAGCTACCTGGCTCCCCCTGCCGAGCAGCCTGTCTCCCAGGTTCAAGCCGAGGTGGAAGAGGCCTTGCCGGGATTGGTATCTGCGGAGGGGCAGGTAGTGTCTTTGAATCAGGTCAGCCTGGCTTTCACCCAGGCTGGGAGAGTAGAAGCAATCCTGGTCTCGGTGGGCGATTCCGTCGAACAGGGGCAGGTCCTGGCTAAACTGGAGACTGACACTTTAGATGCAGCGGTTAAGCAGGCAGAGACCTCTCTGGCATTGGCGCAGGCTAATCTTCAGGCCGCCCGCACCGGGCTGGAACGCGCCCACTATGCCGCCCACTTGCAGGATGCGCCCTCCCGCACCCGATCCTGGCAGGAGGATTGGCCCTCAGAGATAGACCAGCCCGTCTGGTATTTTGATAAGGCCCAAGAAACCGCCTCGGCGCAGAAGGAGCTTGAGTCAGCCAGGTCGGCCCTGGCTACTGAGCAGGCCAATCTACAATCTGTGTTGGAGAAAACCACCAGCGCGGACCTGCTGGCGGCAGAGGCGCGCCTGGCAGATGCCCAGGCGGCTTTTCTGGTAGCGGATGATGTCCTGGAACGGGCCAAGAAATCCCCCGATGATGAAATCGAAGATCAGGCCCAGGCGAACTATGACCGGGCCGAGAGCGAGTTGGAAGCAGCCCAGACGCACTATGACCAGATTCTGACCACCCAGGGGGCTGAAGATGTTTCGGAAGCCCGCGCCCGCCTGGCCGTGGCGCAGGAAAGATATGATACTGCCCTGGATCGCCTCTATGCCCTGCAGACAGCCGATCAATCCTGGGATGTCAAGATCGCCCAGGAGTCCGTCCAGCAGGCTGAAGCCGCTGCAGCGCAAGCCCAGGCTGCCCTGGATGCCGCCCGGGTGGCGCTCGATCAGGCGGTATTGACCGCGCCAGTCAACGGTGTGGTTGTGATGCTGGATATTGAAATCGGAGAAATGGCCTCGCCTGGGGTAGCCTATTTGCAACTGATGGATCTGACTGCCTGGCAGGTGGAGACCATTGATCTGGCGGAGGTGGATGTGGCCTTGATCCGCGTGGGATTGCCGGCTCGCATCACCCTGGATGCTTTTCCGGGGCAGGTATTCCCCGGCGTGATCCGAGAAATCAGCCACCTGGGCGAAGATCGCCGTGGGGATGTGACCTACACGGTAACGGTGGATTTTACCCCCGGAGATGTGCCGGTGCGTTCTGGGATGACCGCTTTTGTGGAAGTGGATTTGCCGTAATGGGCTAGCGATCTGCCAGGACTTCAACCAGTCGAGCCTGTAGAACGCCATCAATCGTACGGACGGCGATGATGCGGATTGTCTTACCGGGCGTTGGGGCGCCTTGTAAGATGGTTTGAGGAGTCATCAGGATAGCGATACCGGAAATCACCAGGCTCTCGCCAGACTGCGACTCAACCGCTCCCAGGATTTCATATTCTCGCCTCTGCAACAGGCTGGCCTGCAGGCTGCCATCGGACTGCAGGAGCCCTTGAACACGCACATCATAACCTGGCAAGACTTGCCCCACCACACGGGCATTGGCGGGTATGTCCAAAGGGATATTCCCTAGCAGCCATTTTCCATCTGCGGCTTGCTGCAATCCAGCCGATATTTCTACTTCTACGCTGCGTTTTTCCTGGATTAGGGTTTTTGCTTCTTCCAGGCGCTCCTGATCCAGAGCCAGTTCAATCTGCAAACGCTGACGAGGGTCTCCGGCAAAGAACAAGCGCATCTGCCCGGCAGCGGTTTTCACTGGATACAGCAGATCGCCCGGCAAAGCTCGCTCTGATAGGCGAATGGCTACCCAGGCGCTGGGCAGCAGAATGGCGGCAGCCACGAGCAGGATCAGGATCAGCCGCACGCCCAGCGCCAGCCAGGAGCGCCGTGGGCGCGGGATGAGCTGTTGGGCGGCGCGTAAAAAGTCGGCGCGGCTGTGCACCTGGCCCGGGCCTGGGGCGGGGAGCGCCAGGCCGTGATGGTAAGCTGCTCGCGCCGCCTGGAGGGCCGGGCGCAGTTCGGAACCCAGGCCAGGATAAACTGCCAGGACTTCATCAGGCTGGCGGCCTTCTTGGATCTGCTTGATGCACAGTTCGAAGACCCTTTTTTTCTGCTCGGGTTTCATTTGGGCGCCTGGCTTTGCAGGACATCATCCTGCAGCAGTTTTTGCAGGGCGGAAAAACCGGCATATTCCAGTTTTTTGACCTGCTGGATGCTCTTCCCCATGATTACAGCGGTTTCTTCGAGAGAACGGTTTTGGGCAAAGCGCACTGCCAGCAGGTGCTGCTGACTCGGAGGAAGTTTTTGCAGCGCCTGGCAGAAAAGTCGGCTGCCTGGTTCTGCCGGCGCTGGATTATCCCCTGAGGCAGCCTGGGGAGGTTCTGGCTCTGGAATGGGCAGTCGCAAGCGGGACGAGGGGGGTGTTTTTTTAAGATCAGCCTGCTGGCGAAGGTATTCTTCGACAGTCCTGCCGGCTGCGTCTATCAGCCAATATTGGATATTCCGAATATGGTAGGGGCGGCGGTGCAAGGCTTCTAGGAAGGAAAAAAAGACTTTGGAAGCAATTGCCAGGCTGGTTTGCTCATCGCCCAGGCGATACAGAACATAGTGATACACTTCGGGGAAAAAGTGATCGTGAATCTGTCCCAGGGCATTTCGATCCAGTCGTCGGGCGCGTCCCAAAAGATGGCCGGCCTCGGCGGAATTAATCGGCGTCACTATTACTCCACTGATCGAGAGAGGCTGATAGGTCCAATCCATTTTATCCGAACCATCCTTTATACGCCAGATGAGTCATATGATTAACCTGTCAATTCAGTTGCATTTTTCGGGCCAGGCGCAGCTGAAAGCAGTCCAGGCGGCTGGCATGACGGATATTTTCCAGGCGAACGATATCCCTTTGCCATGGACAGAACACAGCCCACCAATCCCGGTGGGCTGTGCTGGTTTAAGCATAAAATGCGGATAAACTGGCTGAATCGCTTTGTATTTCCCTGAGTTATAGCGTAAAATTATCAGTGATGGGCACCTCTACATTTGCACTATGCGCTCTGGGAACTGGATAATTGAAAGGAGCCAATCGCCATGCTGGACAAAATCGATCTCGGCAGAAAAATTGATAAAAAAACGTACAAGCGCATAACCCCTGAACTGACGGAACGCCTGTACACAGTTCAAAAAGCCTCCTGGGATGCAGGTATTCCGGTTATTATTCTCTTTGAGGGCTGGGATGCAGCTGGAAAAGGCACTTCTATTCAACAGCTTGTCCGCCCGCTTGACCCGCGCGGCTACAAACTGTACCCCATCCGGGCGGCGCGCACCTATGAAAAGAAACACCCCTGGTTGTGGCGCTTCTGGCAAAAATTGCCCGCCCGCGGCGAATGGGCGATCTTTGACCGCTCCTGGTATGGGCGGGTGCTGGTGGAAAGGGTGGAAGGCCTGGTGTCTGAAAATGAATGGCGGCGCGCTTATCGGGATATCGTTGATTTTGAGCGCACGCTGGCCGATGATGGAAACCTGATCATCAAGTTTTTCCTGCATATCAGCAAGCAAGAGCAAAAGCGCCGCTTTGACAGGCTCTCCAAAGACCCACTGAATGCCTGGCATGTTACGGCTGAAGACTGGGAGCATCACCGCAGGTATGACGACTGGCTGATTGCTTACGAAGAAGCCTTTGAACGTACGGAGAGTGAATGGGGCCCTTGGACGATTGTGGAAGCCACCGACCGCCGATACACCTGGGTTAAGATTATCCAGACCGTCATCGGTGCGATGGAAAGCCGCCTGGGAATGCCTCATCTGGTCTTACCGAAGATTGAAGATACCCAGGCTGAAGCACAGGAAGATGAGGCCGAGGAAGAAGATATGCAGGAGGCTGGGGAGGATGACGGTGATGAAGAAGAGCAGACAGTCACTCCTTTTGATGAAGAGAAAGAAGATCTCCCTCTTGAAGAGCCTTCTGCCTCACTTGATACTTCTGAAGCAGCCCCAGTCCTGGTAGATACAGATGGGCAGTCTGAACAGGTCTCAGATCAGCCTGAGGCTCCTGCCAGCCCCAGTACAGAAACGCAGGAAGCGGCCTGAGAAAAGGAGTCAGCTATGTTGAGCACAGTTGATCTTTCCCTCACTATGAATGTGGAAGAATATGATCGCTTGCTGATCAAATATCAGGTCGCCTTGTTTAAGCTGGCCTACCAGGTATACGTCCAACAGCGCCCGGTGATTATGATTTTTGAGGGTTGGGATGCAGCCGGAAAGGGTGGGGCAATCCGGCGAGTGACCGAAAAAATCGACCCGCGCGGTTTTGTCGTTTATCCCATCGCTGCACCCAAAGGGGATGACGCCACCCATCATTACCTGTGGCGTTTTTGGAGACGACTGCCAGAAGCCGGGCAGATCGCCATCTTTGATCGCAGCTGGTATGGGCGCGTGATGGTAGAACGCATCGAAGGCTTCTGTAAAGAGGCCGAGTGGAAACGCGCTTACCGCGAAATCAACTATTTTGAGCGCCAGCTGGTGGATTTTGGCACCATCCTGTTCAAATTCTGGCTTCATATTGGCCAGGATGAGCAGCTGCGGCGCTTTCAGGGCCGCTCGGGAGATAAACTGCGCTCCTGGAAGCTCACCGATGAAGACTGGCGCAATCGAGAAAAGTGGCCTCTATACGAGGAAGCTGTCAATGAAATGCTGCTGAAAACCAGCACCATCACTGCCCCCTGGACAGTGATTGAGGGCAATTCCAAGCTGTATGCCCGGATTCGTATTTTACAGACCCTGGTGGATAAATTGAGCCAGGAACTGAATTATGATCCCTATCAAGAAATTCCCTTTGGAGGTAGTAAGCAGAAGAAGAAAAAGGAGAAGGAGAAAGGCAAGAAGAAAAGAGAGAAATAAGGCTTAGATTGAGCCGATCGTTTTGGAGGCAGGTATGGTCAAGCGAGATGATGAGGCAGAAGAGCAGGCAGCCAGTCCAAAGGTTGAAACACAGATCGATCTAAACGACCCCCAGCTTTACATCAACCGGGAGTTGAGCATGCTGGAATTCCAGCGACGCGTGCTGCAGGAAGCTCGCGATGAGAGCAACCCCTTGTTGGAACGCGTGAAATTCCTGGCCATCGTTGGATCGAATCTGGATGAATTTTTTATGGTGCGTGTGGCTGGCTTGAAGAAGCAGGTGGACGCTGGCGTGGTCGAACTGCCTGCTGATGGAATGACACCTGCCCGCCAGTTAGCTGAAATCCGCAAGGTAGGCACCCAGCTAATGAATGAGGCGCGCGAATGCCTGCGCGATGAGCTTATGCCTCTGCTATCGAAAGCCGGCATATACTTATTGGATTATCACGTTCTCACGGAACGGCAGAAAGAAAATGTTGACCAATATTTTGAAGAAGTGGTTTTTCCAGTGCTTACCCCGCTGGCGTTCGATCCGGGCCATCCATTTCCTCATATTTCAAACTTGAGTCTTAACCTGGCTCTGGTTGTTCGAGATGAGCATGGGCGTGAACGATTCGGGCGCGTCAAGGTGCCAGATACCTTGCCCCGCCTGGTGCCGCTGAAACGTTCTTCGGGAGGGCTTCGGAGAGATGGCACAACCCCTGCCAAGCATTACTTTGTTTGGCTTGAGCAGGTCATCGCGGCCAACCTGGAAAAATTATTTCCAGGAATGGAAATCATTGAGGCGCATCCATTCCGGGTTACCCGTGACGCAGATACGGTCATTCAGGAACTGGAAGCTGATGATCTCTTGGAGACCATGGAACAGAGCGTGCGCCAGCGACGGTTTGGGTCTGTAATGCGGCTGACGGTGAACGACGCCATGCCCACTCGGATTCGCGAGACCCTGATCGAAAACCTGGAAATGGATCGTCTGGATGTCTATACTCTGGATGGTGTGCTGGGCCTCAGTTCCTTGATGTCCTTGCACAGCCTGGACCGCTATGAATTGAAAGACCCTCCTCTGCGGCAGTCGATTCCAGTGGCTCTAGGGGGAGAGGTTCATGGCAGGGATATCTTTGCTGCCATTCGTCGTGAAGATATCTTGCTGCATCATCCTTATGATTCTTTTAAACCAGTGGTAGATTTTCTACACCAGGCTGCCCGTGATCCGAATGTCCTGGCGATCAAACAAACCCTCTACCGGGTGGGCCGGAACTCGCCTGTGGTTCAGACGCTCCTGGAAGCGCGTGAAAATGGCAAACAGGTGGCTGTGCTGGTGGAACTTAAAGCGCGGTTTGATGAAGAGAGCAATATCAGCTGGGCCAGGATGCTGGAAAAAGAGGGCGTGCATGTGATTTACGGCCTGCTTGGGCTGAAGACCCATTCAAAAGTTGCTCTGGTGGTGCGCAAAGAAGGCGAACACATCCGGCGATATATTCACCTGGCAACCGGCAATTACAACGCGATCACAGCCCAGATTTATGAAGATATCGGTATGTTTACCTGTGATGAAGAAATTGGCGCGGATGCAACCGACCTGTTTAATTATTTGACAGGCTATTCAGCAAAGAAACAATACCATAAACTGCTGGTTGCCCCGGTGAATCTGCGCAGTGGTATGGTTTCCTTGATTGACCGGGAGATAGCCTATCACCAGCGTGGAGAAGAAGGCCACTTGATTTTCAAGATGAACTCCCTGGTCGATCCACCCATCATCCGCAAATTGTACGAAGCTTCACGGGCCGGCGTCAAGGTAGATCTGATCGTGCGCGGCATGTGCTGCCTGCGACCGGGTATTCCTGGATTAAGCGATAATATTCATGTATTGAGTGTGGTGGGGCGCTTCCTGGAACACAGTCGGGTTTACTACTTCAGGAATGGGGGCAATGAGCAAATCTATCTGGGGAGCGCTGACTTAATGCCCCGGAATATCAATCATCGTGTGGAAGTGCTGTTCCCGGTTCAAGATATCAGTATTATCCGCTATCTCCGCGATGATGTTTTAGGAACTTACCTGAAAGGGAATGTCAAAGTGCGCAAAATGCGGCCGGATGGCGTCTATGAGTACCTGGAGCCGCGCGCCGGAGATACCTCTGTCAATCCTCAGCAGTGGTTGATAAACCTACATCAGCACTAAGCCAGGAGAACAACATGGAAGACGAGATCATTTTTGATCCTGAAAACAGTCAGGAGGGGCTTCCTTCAGTCCCCGCCCCCCAGGATCCACTCAACCCAGGCCCTGTAAGCACAGACCTCCTGGTCGATGGAGACATACAGCCAGCATCGCTGGAGCATGTGCGCGAACTGGCCCTGGTTCTATTTGACCACACCCGGCCCTTACATGCATTAGGGGAGGATAGCCGCCACCTGGTAGATCTGGCTGCCCTGCTCAAGGAGACATCCATAGGTGGCACTCGTAAGAAAGCCCTACGCTCTATTCGCGAACTGGTTCAGGAACATGTTGCAGAGGAAATCAGCCTGGATCGCCAGAATCTTCTTGGGGCGGTGATTGCTTATTACCAGGGGATCATAAAGCGCAGCGATTTTGAGCGTCTCGACCTTTCTCCACAGCAGCAGCGCGAAGCCTTGACCATCGTAGCCCTGCTGCGCATTGCCACCGGGCTGAATGATTCTGGCAGTGAGCAAACTGTGATCAAGCAGGTGGAATTGGGGCGGCGTGAGATGTGGATCGTGGTGGAGGGCAGGGAAGTGGTCAACGATGCCGCCGCCGCCGAACACCAGGCGCGCTTATGGGCAAAGATTGGCTATCCGGAAGTAAAGGTGCTGGAGCCAGCTGAGGCAGCCAGCCGCTTTTTACCATTTCCTCCACCCGTCGAAAGCATGGGCATCGAGCCGGGAGATCCGTTGGCGGAAGCTGGTCGGAAAGTCATGCGTTTCCAATTCGCTCAGGTGCTGCGCTGGGAAGAAGGCACCCGTTTGGGAGAGGATGCGGAGGCTTTACATGATATGCGCGTGGCTACCCGTCGTCTGCGGGCTGCTTTCGAGGTGTTTGAAGATGCCTTTGAGAACAGAGCTTTGAAGCCTTATCTGAACGGGCTGCGGGCAACCGGGCGCGCCCTGGGGGCGGTGCGCGACCTGGATGTTCTGATGGAGAAAGCCAATATTTATTTGGGAACGCTGCCTGAAAAGCACCGTTCGGGTCTAAACCCATTATTACAGGCCTGGGAACTCCAGCGCGATGCTGCCAGAGACCAGATGCTGGCTTTTCTGGATAGTCAGGATTACCATATTTTTAAACGCAAGTTCAATATTTTTGTGCAGACCCCCGGCGCTGGCGCACGTTCGCTGCCTAAGGATCAGCCAACGCCATATCTGGTCAGCCAGCTTGCTCCCATTCTCATCTATAGTCGACTGGCAGTTGTCCGATCTTACGATCCTTATTTGGTGGATGCTCCTATCGAGCGCTTGCATGCGCTGCGGATTGAATTTAAAAAGCTGCGCTACACGGTTGAATACTTCCGTGAAGTCCTGGGGGCAGAATCAACCTCGGTCATCAATGATCTGAAAGGTATTCAAGATCATCTTGGGGATTTAAACGATGCAGATGTAGCCACACAGTTGCTGCGGCAATTTGTCGATAGCTGGGAAGCGCAGCAGCTTTCTTTGCCCATCAGCGAGCGCCAGAATCCGGCTGTAATCATGAATTACCTGGCTTATCGCTATGCCGAACGCCACCGGCTGGTGGCGACCTTTAGCGAAGCCTGGGCGTATATTAACCGCCCCGAGTTCCGTAAAAACCTGGCCCGCTCAATTTCTGTTTTATAGCCCAAATCTGGTCGGTTTTGCCGCTCTCTTCATTCGCCCGCAAGCAGCACCCGGTCGGGGCCGCGATCAATTTCCCAGGGATATACGATTTGCGCGTCGGTGATAGCAGCAAAATAGTCCGGGCGGGCTGTACCGAATAGGTTGCGATAAGGGTTGAAATGCAGTACGCAGGTGAAGGGAAAACCACCCGAGGCTGATACTCGCACCTTGACCGCCGTAATTGTCCGGCCGGATCCCCACACATCATCGACAACCAGCGTGCGCCGTCCCCGCAGGGCGCTCTCTTCGGGGAATTGGATAAATTGAGGCCAGGCCATCAGCTTGGCCTTTTCCATTTCTCCCTCGGCTGGAAAGTCCACCGCAGCAGTCAAAATGTGAGTGATTCCCATGGACTCCGCCAGAAGACCTCCAGGGATGATCCCGCCGCGGGTGATCATCACCATGGCTTCGAATTCGCCTTCAAATTGGGGCACAAGATGATCGATCAGGCGATTTACATCTGTCCACGTCAACACTTCAGTACGTCTAGGCTGCATGCGCGTCTCCTACTCGGGGTTTACAATTTCCCCTATTATAGCAAGCTTGTCGGGTTTACCTCAATTTTCCAATCGGTAAAAGAGCGACCACGGAGCAATTCGGCTGGATCTGGCCCTACCAGCACGATCTGCCAGCGGTAAGCCCCACCCAGGCGGGCGAAAAAACAGGGCGCTGGGCCAATCAGGCGCGTGGCGCGGAAACCTTCTTCCTGGATCCATTGCTGGAGTTTAATCGCCATAGCCTGGCTGGTGTTCTTTGCCCGCTCAGCATCCATATGGCGATATTCGAGGCGCACCAGTTGGGCGAAAGGTGGGTAGGTCATCTCCTGCCGGTAAGCCAGCTCGCGCTCGAGGAAAGCCCGGTAATTGTGCCCGGCGGCAGCCTGGATCACATAGTGATCTGGCTGGAAAGTTTGCAGAATCACCTGGCCTCCCAGCGGGCTGCGGCCCGCTCGCCCGGCAACCTGAGTTAATATCTGGAAGGCGCGCTCGTTTGTGCGGTAATCGGGCAGGCTCAAGCCGACATCGGCCAGCACCACTCCAACCAGGGTCACCAGGGGAAGATCCAGCCCCTTGGCAAGCATCTGGGTGCCAATCAGAATATCGGCGCGATGGGCGCTGAAATGCCCCAGGATAATCTCATGGGCGCCTTTTTTTCGCGTCGTTTCTGAGTCCCAGCGTAAAATTTTTGCCTGGGGGAAGAGAGCCTGTATTTCTGACTCAACTCGCTGAGTTCCAGTGCCGTATTGGCGAATTCGCGGCCCTTTACAGGATGGGCATTGAACCGGCATCTTGCGCTGGTATCCGCAGTAATGACAGAGCAGTGTCATCTGCGATTCATGGAAGGTCAGGGGCAGCTCACAGTGTGGGCATTTCATGATGTAGCCGCAGTCCCTGCAGAAAACATACGTGGCTGAGCCGCGCCGGTTGAGAAACAAGATGGCTTGCTGTTCGTGTTCGAGGGTTTCTTGCAGGGCAGATTGTAAACCCCGGCTGAAAATGGAACGATTGCCGTCTTTTAGCTCCTGGCGCATATCCACAATCAAGACTGGAGGTAGATCACTGGTCTCTGCCTGCCCTTCCAGGGGGCGGAAGCGGCTCCTGGGGGGGCTTTTCCCTTCCGATTGCAGGCGCAGCATCTGGGACTGAACCGCCTCGCGGTGAGCCAGAATGCGAGCTGGAAGCTGGATATACTGCCATTGATTCTGCTGGGCGCGATAAGCGCTCAGCAGGTCTGGTGTGGCTGAGCCAAGCAGGCATACCGCTCCAATCAGACGGGCGTATGCAACAGCCGCTTCCCGGGCATGGTAGTAGGGGACTGCCTCGGACTGGTAGTACGAATCATCATGACACTCGTCCACCACGATCAACCCGATGCGGGGGAGGGGCGTGAATAAGGCGCTGCGCGGTCCGATGACCAGGTTGAACTCGCCCAGGCGCGCGCGCCGCCAGGTGTCGTATCTCTCTCCGGCGGAGAGACCGGAATGGATTAAACCGACTTGGCCGGGGAAACGCCCTCCAAAACGGTTAACCGTTTGAGGCGTCAGCGATATCTCGGGCACCAGGACAATCGCCTGCCGGCCAAGATCAAGCATTGCCTGAACTGCCTTTAAGTAGAGCTCGGTTTTCCCGGAGCCGGTGACTCCGTGCAGCAGAATGGGCGGGGAGGGCTGCCCGAGCGCGACGCGCTGGATCTCCTGCTGAATCTTATCCCAGGCGGCTTGCTGATCGCGGGTAAGCGTGGGTGGAACTGCGGGTTGGAAGATGGTTTGCCCCAAGGGATCGCGCCAGATTTCTTCTTCCCCCAACTGTACCAGGCCGCGTCCGCTTAGCAGGCGCAGATCTTGCAAATTACCGCCGCTTTCGGCGTATACCCAGGCCGCCTCGACTGGCTTGGCCTCGCGCGCCAAAAATTGTAGAATCGCCTGCCGGCGTTGGGCTGCTGCAGAGCCTGGTTTACCCAGTTCCGGGGATATTGTCTCAACCATATCTGGTGAGCAGGCTAGGCGAACAGTGCGAACGAGCTTAGGGCGCACGCGCGGGGCGGGTAGGACAGGTTTTGATTCCAGCACGCCGCGCTGCACCAGAGTTCTCGCCGCCCCGCGCCACTCCAGGCGATGAAACCCATGATCAATTTGTGACCCACGCAATGGGCCGCGTTTTTCGAGCAGCGCAATCAGGCGTTTCTGGGTCGGGGTGAGCTCTCCGCTGGCAAGCCCGCGCAGCGTATACAGCACATCGGCCTGTTGGTCCAGGCCTGGAGGGAGCATCAATCCGATGCAGGCTGCCAATGGGGCGAGGTAATCATGCGAGAGCTGCTGCGCCAGTTCAATCTGCTGAGGGGTCAGCACGGCTGCCGGATCGACCAGGCCTGACACCGCTTTGGTCTGGGGAACCTCTGGCTGTTCGACAAAGCCCAGCACAACGCCTTGTACGGTTCGTGCGCCAAAAGGCACCACCACCAGATGCCCCTGGCGCACCTGCCCCTCCAAATCGGGCGGCAGGTGGTAGTGAAACACCCCCGAGACTTGGGGGACATTAACCGCTACTTCCAGGTAAGTGGGCATGGCGATCGTCAGGCGTGGTCAGCGGCTGTTTTGGGCAATGTGTCCGCCGATTTCTGAGGATCAGCTGGCTCGTTTTCTGCTGAAGCTGCGATGGGGCGGAGCGCAACTCGCGCGATGCGCAAACCGTCCATGACTTCGACCTTGATATTCACTCCGCCCCCTTCAATGCAGTCGCCCGGTTGTGCAATCCGGCCCAGTTTTCCCAGGACAAACCCGGCGATGGTATCGTAATTTGGTTCTTCGAGCTTCAAGCCAAGCTGTTGGTTAACATCTTCAATCAGCGTCAGTCCATCGATCAGAATCGAGCCGTCTGGCAGAGTTTGAAAATCGGGTTGGCTGCGGTCAAAAGGATCGCTCACTTCCCCGACAATTTCTTCCAGCAGATCCTCCAGAGTAACCAGCCCGGCCGTACCGCCATATTCATCCATGATGATGGCAATATGCTGGCGTTTTTCACGGAACCGGTGCAGCAAGGAATTGACCGAGATCGTCTCGGGAACAAACAGAGGCTCGCGCAGATATTTTCGAGCAGTGAGCTGCTGGAAGTCAGGCTGCTGCACAGCTTCCAACAGGTCTTTTACGTGGACGATACCAATAATCTGGTCCAGGCTGTCATCGTAAACCGGAAATTTTGTATATGTGGATTGCGAGACCAGGCTGATAATCTCTGGCAAGGGGATATCGGCTTCTACGGCGATCATCTCGGTGCGTGGGATCATCACCTGGCGCACGATCAGATCGCCGAAATCAAAAACCGCGTGCAGCATTTCGCGTTCATCTGCCTCTACAACGCCGCTTTCGGCGCTGGCTGTGACCAGCATTTTTAGCTCCTGCACGGAGTGCACCAGTTGGTGTCCGGAGGCGGGCTGAATGCCGAACAAGCGTAATAGGACATTGCCGCTGCCATTCAAAGCCCAGATTGCCGGTTTAAAAATACGTTCGACCCATAGAGTAGGCCCTGCCACGACCAGAGAGGTGCGTTCGGGGTCTTGAAGGGCAACCGACTTCGGGGCCAGTTCACCAGCTACTACATGCAAAAAGGTGATCAGCGCAAAAGCTATCCCGGCAGAGATGCTGTGCGATACTTCGGACTGGATGTTTCCTGGAAACAGCAGAACGAGCGGGTCCAATAGATGTGAAAGAGCTGGCTCTCCCACCCAGCCCAGGCCCAGGCTGGCTAAAGTTATGCCGAGCTGCGTGGCAGCAATCACCCGGTCTGGGTTTTCGATGGCTTTCTGCACAGCCAGGGCTGAGGTTTCGCCGTGCTCTACCAGTTCGGCGATGCGGGTCCGTCGTACGCTGACCAGAGAAAACTCTGCCGCCACGAAAAAGGCATTGGCCAGCACCAGCAAAAAAATAGCTACCAACCCAATTACATCGACTAAAGTAAAAGGTTCCATGATTTACACATACTTTCTTGTCATCCTGACCGGCGAGTGATCACAGCTGCAGCATACCCAACTACCTGGGAGTAATCTCCGGTTACATCGCCGGATGTGGCATGGTGCAGCACCTGGGCGTGGTCGGCGCCCATCTCCCTGGCAGCCCAAAGCACTGCTGCCAGTGCGCCGCGCCCACAGGCGAATCCCTTCCCTTCTTTTTCAATATTGATAACGCCCTCGGGGTCGAAGGCTTCCACCTGGCGCAGGAATTCCTTATCCAGTATATCAGCTATTTTCTGGGGATAAAAATGGGAAAGGTCGGTGCTGGCTACCAGCAGGATGGATTGGTCAGCCAGGTTTTCTTTAAATAGACGCGCCAGCGCTTGCCCCAGGCCGCGCGCAATCGAGATGCTCTGCTCAAACACCATAATGGGGAGCAGCCGGAAGGGGCTGGCCAGCGCACGCTGCAAGAAAGGCAGCTCTATTTCGAGGGAGTGTTCTGGATCGTTGGCAATCCGGGAAAGTTTTATTCCCAGCTCCTCCTGCAGATGGCCGTCGAGGAGATTTAATGCCTCCAGATCCACCGGGATGTTTCCCAATGGGGTAGCATAAGCGGCGTGCGCGGTGGTCAGTAAAGGCTCAAAGGACAGATGGTGCATGGGTGAGATGATGGCTACCAGGTCAGGTGTCATACCTCGCAGTGCGGCAAAAGCATATCCAGCTACGGGGCCGGAGTAGAGGTAACCGGCATGAGGCGTCATCACTGCCATGATTTTCCCGGATAGTGGGGGGAATTGGGCTTTCTGGATGTAACGATCTACCTCAGATGCCAGCAGTTGTGGGTTGGAGGGATACCATTTGCCTGCGATTGGCGAAGGACGAACTTCAGACACAGCTTTCATCATACACCTCCATATTCAATTTGATTTTAGCATATTCTTGACTCATAAAGCAGCAATTCTCAATATAAAAAAAGGGTACGAGTCAGGTCTAGTCAAGGGGAGGGAAAAGTGATAACCTGGCAGTATGTTTGAAG
>JAFGQI010000164.1 GCA_016935755.1 Anaerolineales bacterium | reverse complement strand
GTACAGCGTGGCCCCCAGGGCATACACATCGCTCTGCGCATCCGTCGTCCCCTGCCCGTACTGCTCCGGCGGCGAGTAGCCCGGCGTTACCGCCCGCGCTCCGACGGTCGTCTTCTGCCCCGCCGCGCTCGCCTTGGCGATGCCAAAATCCACCATCATGGCTTTGCCCTGCGGTGTGATCTTGATGTTGGCGGGCTTGATGTCGCGGTGGATCACTGGCGGGGTCTGGCTGTGCAGGTAGATCAGCGCTTCGCACACCTGCCCGATCCA
The DNA here is from genome assembly GCA_016935755.1 of Anaerolineales bacterium. GTDB lineage: Bacteria > Chloroflexota > Anaerolineae > Anaerolineales > UBA4823 > JAFGQI01. The sequence continues at coordinate 4,280 of JAFGQI010000164.1, read as the reverse complement.
GTCCAGCGCCTGCGCTTCCGTCAGCGGCCCCTGCCGCTCCAGCATCTGCTGCAGGTCTTCTCCCTCCACATACTCCATCACCAGATACTGCCCCTGTCCGGGCAGCACAAAGTGGTCGATCACCTTAGGCAGGTTGGGGTGCGACAGATCGCTCAGCAGCTGCGCCTCGCGCTTGAACTGGCGCTGGGCGGCCTCGCTGGTGTCCAGGTTCTCTTTCAGGGCACGCGGCCGCTCCAGGTTGAGGTCCCAGGCGCGGTAGACAGCGCCAAATCCACCCTGGCCCAGCAGGGTCACGATGCGATAGCGGTTGTTCAGGGTTTGTCCGGGGGAGAGGGTCATGATATTAGCTCATAGCTGATAGCTTATTGGCGATAGGTAGTAAGTTGTAGATAGTGAGAATGATCATCACTGATCACTGATTGACTGATTGACTGATTGACTGATTGACTGATCTCTTCTCACATCGGTTTCATTTTAGGGCATACCTTATGACCTGTCAAGGAAAGCTGACAACGGATTTCAAGAACGGATTACACGGATATAATGTCATCTAGGGGATAAAGCTGGTCAGGGATAATCCGATCAATCCGTGGTCATAATCCGCTGTCAGCAATCCACTGTCCGAGCGTTTTCATCCAAGGCAATCGGTGCAGTTTCGGTTGTATAATCATGCTTATCCTGAGTGCGGAAGGAGGAAATCCCCATGATGCGCCTGGTCACCTTTCTGGCTGGAACCGCTTTCCTGGCCTTGATGGGAGCGGTGATGTTCCTGATCGCTGGAACCATCCGGGTGCCGTCCATCTGGCTGTACCTCGGCCTGCGCCTGCTGTTCACCCTGGCCAGCGTGCTGGCGATGTCCGAATCCGTGGCGCGTGAGCGGATGAGACCCGGCCCAGGCGTGAAGCCCGAGCCAATCTACAACACCGGCACGGCCATCGCCTGGGTAGCGCATATCCTCATCGTCCCGCTGGACAAAGGCCACTTCGGCTGGAGCGATGGCTTTCCAGTCTGGCTGCAAGCTGTTGGGGTGGTCATCATGCTGTGCGCCTACGGCCTGGTGATCTGGGCGCTGCGGCATAACGAATACATGTCCGCCCGCATCCGCATCCAGGGTGAGCGCGGCCAGCAGGTGATCGACACTGGCCCCTATGCCTTGATCCGCCACCCCAACTACGCCGGGGCCTTCCTGCAGAGCCTGACCAGCGGGCTGATCTTCGCCTCCTGGCCTTCCATCCTGCCGATGCTGCTGCACATGGGTCTGCTGATCTACCGAGTCCTATCGGAGGAGAAGGTGCTGCGCACCGAACTGGAGGGCTACCGCGAATACACCACCCGTGTGCGCTATCGCTTCATCCCGGGGGTATGGTGAAGTTTACGGAAACGCCGCCTGGCTTCTGATCAGCCCACGCAGGTGGGCTTCGTGCATTCGGTTGACGCGGTTTCAACCGCCAGAATGCGCGCAACTCTTGCTGCCATTCTCCGGTATATCTATTAAGACCATCTGCCGTCCCGGAGGAAACCCATGCGCCGCCTGATCACGATCTTGCTTGTATTTGCCGCTGTTCATCTATGCGCATGTACTCAGCCGCCTGCACCCACCCCACCACCCTCCCGTCTGGATGCCATCCCGCCGGATGCCGTGCGCATGCCCCCCGATCAGGACCCATACCCGCCCCAGCTGCACGTCAGCGGTTGGGCGCAGCCCATCCCCCTGCCTGGCCCGGTCAACACGGCTGGCGGTGAGGATTCGCCCTTCATCCTGCCGGATGGCCAGACCTTCTACTTCTTCTTCACCCCCGATGTGCGCATCCCGGCTGAGAAGCAGCTGGGCGATGGCGTCACCGGCATCTACCAGACCACCTGGCTGGATTCAGGCTGGGCCGAACCCCAGCGGGTGATCCTGCAAACGCCGGGTAAGCTGGCCCTGGATGGCTGCCCCTTCGCCCAGGGCGATACCCTGTGGTTCTGCACGGCGCGGGAAGGTTTCACAGGCCTGCAGGTCTTCACCGCTCACTGGCTGGAGGGTCGCTGGCAGGACTGGCAGCTCGCCCCGGACGCCTTCCAGGGCGGCGAACTGCACCTCAGCTCCGACGGGCAGGAGCTGTACTATAGCGCAGACCAGCCCGGCGGGCTGGGAGCTATAGACCTGTGGATGGCGCAGCGTCAAGGCGATAGCTGGGCCGCACCGGTCAACCTGACCGCGCTCAACAGCCCCGAAATTGACGGCTGGCCCTTCCTCAGCCAGGACGGGCAGGAACTATGGTTCACCCGCTATTACCAGGGGTCGCCAGCCATCTTTCGCTCCCTGCGCGTTAACGGGCAGTGGAGCGAGCCAGAGCTGATCCTGTCGCAGTTCGCCGGCGAACCCACCCTGGACAGCGCTGGCAATTTGTACTTCTGCCACCATTATTTTATCGATGGGCAGATGATCGAGGCAGATATCTATGTGGCATACCGGGTAAAATAACCACCGTTTGATAGTAAAATTGAAGTCATCAAACCTGGTAGAAAATAAGCCGCCTCCAAGTCACCGGGCTTTCTTAATTTCCAGGTGATGAATAATCAACTCATGATATCTTGCATAATCAACACAAAGGCACCAAGCCACCAAGATTTGCCTGGCGCCGTGGTGGACTGGTGCACAAAATGAAACCGAACCAATATGAGCCAACCATTCACAAAAACACCAATTGAACCCCTTCCTCCAGAAACTAATGCTACTGCTCATAAAATTGTCGATGCCGCTTTCGCTGTCCACAAGAACCTGGGCCCAGGCCTTCTAGAAAGTGTTTATGAGGTTTGCCTGGTTCATGAGCTAATCAAGCGCGGCCTGGCCGTGAAGCAACAGCTAGCCGTTCCAATACTCTATGATAATATCCGTCTGGATGGTGGTTTGCGTCTTGACTTGCTTGTTGAAGACCGAGTTATTGTTGAGTTGAAAACTGTAGACCTCGTGCTACCTGTACACAAAGCACAGGTCCTGACCTATCTAAAATTGACTGGCCACCGGTTAGCCTTGCTGATCAACTTCAACGCCCACCTGATCAAGAACGGTATATTCAGAATCATATTATAGCCATGATTTCCTGGCATCCAACTTTCACCTCGCCATAGAAACTCTGTATGCATACCCTTAAGCACCAACAGCCAAGAAGACTTTGTGGCTTCGTGGCTTTGTGTTGACCTCACATGCGAATAACCCTGTTAATGCCGGATCACCACTGGCAGGTAAACCACCCTGTCAGGCAAGTAAATATCTCCTGCCCCGCACCAGTAGCCCGAGCACACACTGGCCGCGCCCTGGCTGACCGGGCCGGTCACCGGCTGGCCAATTGAGCCCTCTACAACTACTGTTCCACTGCTCACCTGGCCGCCTCCGCCGCCCAGCACATTCCACAAGAGCGTGGTCGGGGCTGGCGCGGCCCAGGCGCTGCTCGCCAGCAGTAAAGAACACACCAACAGCAGGGAGAATAACAGCTTGATTTTCATGCCTACCTCCCTAATACAGCGGGTGGTGGCGCAGCTTGATGCGTACGCCGATTATCTGGATTATATGGCTTGCGTTTGCGAAGTATAGGTCAAGCTTGACGGATAAAAAGCCCAAATCCGCGCTGAAGAATTGGTAACTGGTTGGAATCAAACCATAGCTGGAAACTGCGGTGCTGTCATGGTTTAAACTATCTCCGACCATCTGGGCATAAATACCCAGGTTGTTCATGACATCGACAGAGGTGTAATCGATGTAGCTGGCGCTGTCCGTGGTCGCATAATATATGCGTACTTCTTCCACCTCAACACCTTGCCCGTATAGAACCGAAGGCAGGGTAGCGCTGACGAAAACAGTTTTAGTGCCGGTGGTGCTTGGATCGACCCAGGAATAATTTCCATAGGAAATCAGAGCCGCTCCATTCCCATATAGAAAAGCATCCGATCCGGGCACAAATATATACGATGGCTGCTTATTCTGGAAGGTGCCATCGTTTTTGAAGCGGAACTCATCCTCTCCGCCATCCCCGCCGAAGCCCTTCAGCAGGTCGCCGCTGCCATCGTTGCTCAGCGCCAGGGTAGCGTTGGTGTTTGAAGGGGATGAATTGTGAGCCCAGAGGGAGACGCCTGAATCGCTGGTGTTCTTGGCGTATAAGGCCGACCCCGCCAGGCCGCTGCCGCTGCTATCTGCATAAACACCGTGCCCTGATGCACTCGATCCCTGCAGGCCGTACCCTGAAGCACTGTATCCCCACAACCCAGGCCCAGCGCTGGTATTATGTACATATACAATG
>JAFGQI010000163.1 GCA_016935755.1 Anaerolineales bacterium | reverse complement strand
GGAAGACAATCCCTTTTTCCGGTTGGCTTTGCACCTGGATCGAGCCATCCATCAGGTTGCACAGGCGCAGGCAGATCGGCAGGCCCAACCCGCTGCCGCCGGGCAAATGTTCCTCGCCCTTCACGCCCAGTTCACTGACCAAAGCGCCGCGCCAGGTAGCAGCAAAAGGTTCGAAGATTTGAGCGATCTGCTCGTGAGATAAATCCAGTTTGTTATCCTGGATGCGCACCACCAGGTGGGGCGTATTGGGCCTTTCGTCCTGTGTGACGCCAGGCCCGATGTTGACGGCGACTTCGACCTGCCCATCGCGTGTGAAGCGCACAATATTTTCCAACAGGATGCCAAACATCCGGTAAAGCTTGGAGCGATCCGCGTAGAGTTCGTTTACCTGAGCCAGGATCTGGGAGGTTAAGGTGGTTTGGTTCTTGGCTGCCAGGGGGCGCACACTGTCCAGGCATTCTTTGACCAACCCATCCAAGGCAAACGCTTCTGGTTGCAGCAACACCTTGCCTGCCTCAAGCTGGGCGTAGTAGAGGATATCGTGCGCCATGCGCATGGCCAAATGGCTGGCGGATTCCATGGACTCCAGGTCGGCGAAAAGTTGTGGTAGACCCTGCTCTTGCAGCTTGACCTTCAAGTTTTCCCCCTGACCGACGACAGCCTGCAGCAAAGCGCGCAGTTCCAGGCTCATATCCACCAAAAATTGCGTCTGGCTCTCCTTCTCTTTTTCGGCCAACTGCAAGGCCTGGACGAATTGTTCTTCGACTTGCTTTTGAGTGGTCACGTCGCGCAGCAAGATCACCCTGCCGCGCAATTGCCCATCGGCGGCATAGACTGGCTCCAGGCGGGCTTCCACTGGCCTGCCGTTGACCTCTCCCAGGTTGACCTTGACCAGGTCAACCTTGGCCAGGTCAACCTGCGCCGCCTGTTGATCCTGCAAGGTTTCCACCAGGAGGGGCAAGTGGGCCAAAACCTGCGAGGCGGGTTGACCGATCCAGGCGCTGCGCTCCCGGGGCGTGGTGGGCTGCCCCCCCTTGGCGCCAATATAGCCCAGGGCAGCCCGGTTGAGGTTCACCAGATGAGAGGCGGCGTCTAAGACCAGGACGCCATCCTGCAAGTTCTCCAACACCACCTGGCTGGCCAAGGGCAACAATTCTAACATGCGGTAGCGGAACAGGCTCAAGCTGGCCAGGATGCCGGTCAGAGAAAAAGCCAGCGGAGTCAGGTCTAACGAACCCCCGCTGATATAGCGCAGGGGGCTGAGGTCGAAAAGATAAAGCGCATTTCCCAGCCAGGGCACAAAGGCGCCGATCAGGATGGGCAGGGTTTGCTGGCGATAGAGGCGCGTCCCGCTGATATAGCGCCACAGGAAAACCAGGGTGCCCGCCAGCATGAGGAGATACGAATAGGCGACATGACCCCAGAAGGCCAGGCCATGCTCCACCGACAGAAGTTTCACGCCGCTCTCAGTGGTCACCTGATCCAGACGGCTCCAGATGAGAAAATGGCTTTCGTTCGTCCAGGCCAGGGCCAGGACGAGCAGCGGGATGAGGAAGAGCAACGCTTTCCGCCAGGAGGCAAACCAGCGCGAGGGCCGCAGAGCTTTTTCGGGGTCCACATAGGACAAGGCGAACAAGAACCACAAAACCGGCACCGTGGTGATCCCCAGGTATTCCACCTTAGACCAAAAAACCTGGGCAGCCAGGTCTACCCGGCTTAATTCGATAGCATAAGCCAGGCCCCAAAAAGCGACCGCCGCCATCAGCCAGGCCAGCCATGCGGCGGAGGGCGTCTCGCGCCGGTGTCGCAAATGAAAACTGGCCGCCGCCAGGCCGACCAGGGCGCTGAATACTACAGCAATCAGCAATGGAAGGATATAAGGGTTAAATTGCCAGTTCATCAAGGATTCCCCATCTTTGGGCGGATAGCATCCGTCCGGTCTGTTCTAAGAGATTGCCGTCCTTCAGGCAGATACGCCTCTATTATACCCGGCTTTCAAAACACTGTAGAACAAGCGAAATGGGTGTATGTCAATTTGGAGGCGGAATTGCCATACACTCCAGCTTATGCGCTTTTCTTCTGAAAGTGACCCATGATCTTTTCCACCACTTTCAACTCAGGTTCGGGCAGGATTTGGGCGCAGAGCTGGGCTAAAAGCCTGGCCTCCGGTTCCCTTTTCATCATCATCCCCTCAAACAGGAGCGGATAAAATTGCTCGCCGCTGAAATTGTACTCATCTGGATGATCGGATTGGAGGGAATTCCAGTGCGCCACGGCTGCCGCCAGGCCCTGCTGCTGCAAGGTCTTCCCCACCAGCAGGCTGGCATCCGGAATCAATGGGGTAGGCGGGTCGCCGAGCAGGAGTTCCAGGGCAGCCAGGGCGATCTCCTCGGCGGGCGCCGGGATCACATTGCACAGCACGACCACCGCGGCGCCCAGGTCTGGTAGCATCACGAAATGGGAGCGGAAGCCGGTATCGCCGCCGCCATGCTGGATGATTGTATGGCCGCGGGTTTCCTGGAAAAACCAGCTTAACCCTACCTGCCGGCCATCACCGGTATCCGCCCAGGGCTTCCACAGCAGATCATAGGAGTCAGTCCGCAGGATGTGCTTGCCCTGGTAATTTCCCTGGTTCAAATTGGCGATCGCCCAATTGCACATCTCCAGGGCGTTGGAGTGCAGCGTTGAGCTGGGCGCATGCATCCGGTTATAAGGGTACCCTTCCCAGGCCAGGTTTTCCAGTAGCCTGACGTGGGGCGCAGCCCAGTTCTCAGGGAGATGCGCGGGTTTGAGGAAGGTGCTCTCCACCATCCCGGCAGGATCGAGGATATGCTTCTTTTCATAATCATCAAAGGACATCCCCGCAACCTTAGCGATGACATCCCCCAGGCATTCGAAGGCCATATTGCTGTAGGCGAACTTCTCCCCCGGGTTGGAGAGCATTTTCTCCGAAGACAGGCTACGCACATAGCGCTCTAACGCCCCTTCATCATATTGCGGCCTGTCCCACTCATAATCCTCCACGTCCGGCATGCCCGAAACATGGCTGAGCATCTGCTGGAGGGTGATCTCTGGATAGCGGTCATCGTCCAGCTTGAAGTAGGGAAGATAAGTGATGAGAGGCGCCTCAAGCTGCATCCGGCCCCTCTCGACCCACTGCATCACCGCGCTGGCTACGAAAGGCTTAGAGACCGAGGCCATATGGAACAGAGTGCGCAGGTTGACCGGTTCTTGGGTTACGAGGCTTTTCACCCCAAAGCTGCGGGCATACACGATTTCATTCTCAGCGACCACCCCGATTGCCAGGCCGGGAAGCTGGTGAGTTTCCAGGGTGTGCTCAAGGAACGGCGTCAAGACGGCGTCGAGATCCTTCCCAGTTTCGCCCACCAGGAGGCGGTTGTCATCCTTATCCATAAAATTAACCCTCCCCAAGGACTTTCTCCATTAGATAGGTCCCCGGCGT
>JAFGQI010000162.1 GCA_016935755.1 Anaerolineales bacterium | reverse complement strand
TCTTGCTTCTCCTGGATGCAAGCTCCATGCCTGCCCCATTATCTTACCTCAAGGCAGCGGTTGGTGCAAGTGTAAGCTTAAAAAAAGCCCTCAGGGATTTGCAAACCCTGAGGGTCAGGTGCATGGTGCCGAAGGAGGGATTTGAACCCTCACGAGCGTAAGCTCACTACGCCCTGAACGTAGCGCGTCTGCCAATTCCGCCACTTCGGCGTGCGCACGATATTTTACCCTTAATCCTGTTTTTGTCAAGCTGAAGGGCATGATTCATGCAAGGTAAGAATATGAATATGATTTGCCACGCCCATGCTATAATCAGGCAGGAAGGTGCGCAGCTTATGGTATCCATTCTTTCTCAAATATTTAATCTCCTCACCACCGACCCTGGCAGGCTCACCTATCACCTGGTGCTGGCCTTTTCCATCCTGGGGGCGTTGCAGATCACCCTGAACCAGGGCGCCAGAGGACGCCTGGTGCAGCATCGCCGGCTGGTTTTGGGCCTGGGGCTGCTGCTTGTTTTCCAACTGGCGCTGTTCATCGTCTCGGGGTTGGCCTGGCAGGGTATCGTAGAATCGGATACCTGGCTGCCACCGGTGGATCGCGCCGTGTCCTTGCTCAGCCTGCTGTTGATTGCCTGGTTGTGGGCCTTCCCGGACCCGTCCGCCGGGGCCGATTCAGCCGTGATCTTATTATTTCTCTTGACGATTTCTGCGGCGGCGCTGGGGGCGTTATGGTGGGTTGAACAGGGCGGCGATCTGGATTTTAACTACTCCTGGCCCGATCGCAGCGCGCAGATGATTGCCCTGGTGCTGATCGGATTAGGCATCCTGGCGCTGTTCTTGCGCCGTCCTGAAAGCTGGGTCATGGGGGTGTGGATGCTGCTTCTGCTGGCCGCGGGACACGCGGCGCACTTGTTTCTTCCCCTGGACAGCGGCGATTACCCTGGCACCGTTCGCCTGGCGCAGATGGCGGCCTATTCTTTCCTGTTCGTTCTGCCTCAACGATTGATTCCGCTGGTGATTGAGTCGCCGCTGCCAGAAGATGCCCCACCACAGGAAGAAATCACAGAACCGGCATCGAAGAATCAGCTCTATGGCGATCCGCAGCTGTGGCAATCACTGCATAAATTGATGGGTGAAAACGAGCCCGATCGTGTCTGTCGGGCGATTACTGCCATCCTGGCTCGTCTGATGCAGGCCGATCTGTGTCTGTTGACGCTGCCGCCAGATGAGGGCGGTAAATTGGTGGTGCGCTGCGGTTATGATCTATCCCGCAAACGCCACCTGGAGAAAACGAACCTGGAAAGCCATACGCTCCCCATGTTAACCAATTCTCTCCGTACGGGGCGTATCCGCCGCCTGTCGATCCACGGCACCTCTCCAGATATGGCGGGCCTGGCGAGCGCATTTAACCTCGACCACACAGGCAACCTGCTCTTCATGCCCATCCTTGCTCCAGATGGAAAGGCGATAGCGGGCATCATCCTGATGTCTCCCTATTCTGATAAAGACTGGAACCAGGAAGAGCAGTCCTCCCTGAATGTGCTGGCAAAGTTCCTGGTGCAGTTCTTGCAACGTATCCAGGAGATGAGCGGCTATAAGGAAGAAATCGTGCAAGTTCGTCAGGTGGCTCGCCTGGCCCAAGATCAGGCTCAGCAGGTGCTGGAAGACCGCCGCCGGATGCAGGACCAGCTGGCGGTAGTGATGGAAAACGCGACCCGCGATCAGGCGCAGCTGCACAGCCTGTCTGAAATGGTGTCTGCGCAGGCAGCCGCTCACCAGGCCATTGAGAACTTGCAGACTGAAAATGAACTGCTCAAGCAGGCGATCCAACAGGCTGCCGATACAGCTTCCCAACAACAAGGGGATGTCGAAGGCGAACTGCGGCTTGCTCTGCAGGAGATCGCATTGCTGAAATTTGCCCTGGGCGAGGCGGACCGCAGGGTGACAGAAATTAAAGCCGCTCACCCAGGGGTTGCCTTTACAAAAGAGCAGCTTGAGTCCATCCTGACCATTGCGGATGATTTACGCAATCCACTGATCTCCATTTCGGGTTATGTAGATGTGTTATTGAGCGAACTGGTGGGCATCCTTACTCCACAGCAGCGCAAGACGTTGGAGCGCATCAAAGTATCGGCGGAGCGAATGAATCGTTCGGTGGATGATTTAAAACAGGCCACCTCAATAGAAAGCAGTACCGGTCCGCTGGATACCAAAGAAATTGATCTTAATGGGCTGCTGAAAGCTGCTATGGCAGAATATGGTGTGCAGATCCGTGAGAAAGGCGTCCTTTCACGGCTGGACTTGCCGGAAGATGCCCCCAGCCTGGTAACTGACCGGCATGTTTTGCGGAAAGTCATTGTTGGGCTTCTATATAATGCCGCCGCGGTCACCCCCGCGGGGGGAGAATTAAGTCTGGCTGCACAGGTGCAGAGCAGCGAGGGCGACCATGATTACATCCTGATCCAGGTTGCTGATAGTGGAGGAGGGATTCAATCGCAGGATTTACCACGGGTATTTGCTCCACCTTCTGCAGAGGCGCCAGTGGCGGGCATCTGCAGCGATGGCGTCGACTTTGCCAGCTTGAAGGTATTGGCAGAAGCGCTGGGAGGCCGGATGTGGGTGGATAGTGAGCCGGGGCTTGGAGCTGCTTTTAGCATCCTGCTGCCGGTTACACCGCCGGGCGAATCTACTGGTATGGAGAAGGCTGGATGAAAGAATGGAAGCAGGCGATGCTGGGTATCCTGATGGCCGCGTTGTCGGGCGCGGTTCTATTTGGCAGCGTCCTGCTATCCCTGGCGGAAGGTGGTTTCCAATCAGCCATGGCTCCATCGCTGACAGCCGCGGCTGGCGAGCAGGAGATCATGCCGACATTGATCTTTGTCACCCCGGGTGGCCCTACCGTGATTGTCACCGCCACCAGCCTGCCCACCTTGACGCCAACGCCTTCGTGTAATTATCCCTCGGATTGGATCACAATCGCGATTCTCCCTGGAGAGTCTTTGGACAACCTGGCAAGCATATATGGGACCAGCCCGGAAGCCTTGATGGCCGGTAATTGTTTGGTGGTTAACTCTCTGGTGGCAGGGAGTGAGCTGAGAGTACCCCCCATCCAGCCCACAGCACAGCCTACGGCAACTCGCACCCTGCGACCAACGGCTACCCGCGCACCTGTTCAATGTGGGCGGCCATATGGCTGGGTGACTTATATTGTCCGCTCGGGGGATACGCTTTTCGGTCTGAGCCTGGCTTTTGGTGTCACCGTGTATGATCTGCAAACAGCGAACTGCATGGGAACATCCACCACCATCTACACCGGGCAAATATTGTACGTACCCAATGTCCCGACCCGCACCCCCTGGCCTACGAATACGGCATATCCGACCCGCACCCCTCAGCCCACAGCCACCGGGACGGCAGTCCCAACCGATACCGAGCCGCCTGGAACGCAAGATACGCCAACCTCCACAGCCACGGCTACACAGGAGGAAGTGGATACGGCCACGCCTACGGAAACGCCGACCTTCACGGTTGAGCCGCCCTCGACTACCGTTGCGCCACCCCCACCTACGGATACTGAGGAGCCGCCTGCTCCTGCCGATACATTGACACCAACCACTTCTACCTATCCATAATTCTTGTCGCTGGATAAAGAATGCCTGTGCTTCAAAGGAAAGTCTTCCCTCTGATCTTATGCCTGCTGATGCTGGGATGTGTCATGCCTGCTGGGTTCGGTTTGCCGCTGGAAGCGGGAGCCACGCCAGTCTCTCTGCGCCCCACCTATGTCCTGGTGGTTCCTGGCGCCACCGCCACGCCTACGCCTTTCCAGCCCATCCCTCCGACCCCTTATAACTGGCCTACTGACCAACCCATCCCGACCATCACCCAGGATTTAGCGCCGACACCCGCCCTTGTGCCAACCCTCGCGCCGACCCCAGCAGTCATCGCGGAAGAAGAGACGCTCTCACAGCTGCCCAGCCAGGTGAATGTTTTACTGCTGGGTTCCGATCGCCGCCCGTACGGGGGAGGTTTTCGCACAGACACCATCGTTCTGGTTACGCTGAATTCAGAGCTTGGTCGAGTGAACCTGACTTCCTTTCCGCGCGATATGTGGGTGACCATTCCCAATTGGGGAACGGACAGGATCAATACCGCCTGGACGCACGGCGGGTATCCCATGCTTTCTAAAACATTCAAGCACAATTTTGGCGTCACGCCAGATTATTATGTGCTGATCGATTTTTCATCCTTCAAAAAGATTGTGGATAGCCTGGGGGGGCTGGATGTCAATGTCGGGGTAGCGCTTCAAGATTACCGCGCCGGGTATTGGGTGACCATTCCAAAGGGCGTGGTTCACATGGACGCCGATACGGTGCTCTGGTATGCGCGCTCACGCAAGACCACCAACGATATGGCGCGCAATCGCCGGCAGCAAGAGGTGCTCCAGGCAATTTTTGAAAAACTATTATCTATGGATGCGATCAAACGGGCGCCGGAGTTCTATCAGCTTTACCAGGAGAGCGTCAAGACGGATATTGGCTTGCTGGATATGTTGGCCTGGCTGCCGCTGGTGGCAAAGATCGCTGAGAGTCGAGATATTCATCATTATTATATCGGGTATGGTCAGGTATACGATTGGATCACCCCTGGCGGAGCCATGGTGCTGGTACCCAACCAGGCGGCGGTGATGGAAGTGATTCAGAAATCCCAAAATTTAAAATAGGTTGGCATCCTTGACACTAAAAGGCAAAGGTTTCTTCATCTGGCAGATTGCCAGGTGTGAAAATGGGGATGTGGAGGCAGTGGCAGACCTGGCTGAGCAGTCCGGTTTGAGCCACATCCTGGTCAAGATCGCCGATGGCGCCTACCCGTATAATATTGTCAACGACATTGACCTGGTGCCGCCGCTGGTGCAGGCCCTGCGCGACCGTCTCATCTCTGTTTGGGGTTGGCATTATGTCTATGGGTACGAGCCGCAGGCGGAAGCCCAGATCGCCATCCAGCGGCTGAACGAGCTGGGCCTGGATGGCTATGTGATTGACGCCGAGGCGCAGTATAAAGAGCCGGGCAAAGAAGAGGCCGCGCTGATCTTTATGGCAGCTTTGCGCGCCGCTCTGCCAGATTTCCCCATCGCCTTGAGTTCCTACCGCTACCCCACCTATCACCCCACGCTGCCCTGGGTGGAGTTTTTGCAGAGCTGTGATCTCAACATGCCGCAGGTCTACTGGATTGGGGCGCACAACCCCGCCGAGCAGCTGGCTCGCAGCCTGCGCGAATTCGAAGCCATCACCCCATTCCGCCCGCTCATCCCCACCGGGGCGGCGTTCATCGAGGGCGGCTGGCAGCCCACAGTGGCGGAGGTGCTCGAGTTTCTCCAGGCGGCGCGTGATTTGAATATGACCGCCGCCAATTTTTGGGAATGGTATAACTGCCGCAAAAATCTGCCGGATATCTGGAATGCCATTCGCGATTTCCCCTGGCCGTTCGACGATTCCGATCTGGATATCGTCCTGCGCTACATGGCAGCTCTGAACAGCCATGATGTGGAGCGTGTGCTGGCTCTATATAACGACAATGCTGTCCATGTGCTGTCCTCCCGCACATTGCAGGGGACCGATCAGCTGCGCTGGTGGTATAACGATTTATTCACCCGGGTGCTGCCGGAGGCGAGCTTCACCCTGATCGAATCGCAGGGCGAGGCCAGCACACGCCATTTCACCTGGTCGGCTATTTCCAGCCGCGGCCAGGTGGAAAACGGCGCTGACTCCTTCGGCCTGGTAGGTGAGAAAATCACCTACCATTACAGCCATTTCAGCGTCACTTCCCCGTAGTTTTCTTCTTCAGCGGTAAAACCAGTTGGGTCGCCGCGCTGGGAGGCGTGGTCTTCTTCCCGCTGGTCTTGGCTGCCGGGGTGGTCTTGCTCGTCTTTTTCCCGGCTGCGGGTTTCCCGCTGGAGGCCGGGCTGGCCTTGGCCTTCCCCTTTGCGGGAGCAGAGACAGACGCGGCCGTGGCCTGCTTTTTCGCCACCGGCTTTTTTGCCACCGATTTTTTTACCACCGGGGCAGCCTTGGGTTTAGCCGGTGTGGCCCTGGCTGGTTTAGCCGGGGCGGGTATGGCTTTGGCTGGAGCGGTCTTGCTCGGTTTGGCTGGCGCGGGCGTGGCCCTGGCTGGAGTGGATTTGGGTTGGGTCTTAGCCCCGGTCGAGCGCCTGGCTGTGGAGGGGGAGGCTTTGGGCTTTGCCGGCGGGTTCTTGCTGGGTTTCGCTGGCGCGGGGACAGACTTTGCTGGAGCAGAGGCGGGTTGAGCTTTCGCCCTGGTCGACCGCCCGGCGGCTGCGGGGGCGCCAGATTTCGACGGGGTGGTCTCGGTTTTGATCGTTTTTCTGGCGGCTGGCGCTTTAGCAGTGGCTGGGCTGGCGGTGGGTTTGCGGGTGCGGCTGCCTTTTTTGGCCTGCTCAGAGGATCTGCCTGCCGAAGCAGATTCCCAGGGCAGGGTCAGACGCAGCACCTGCCCGCCGCTCTTTAATTCCTGGATGGCTTTGCCGCGCGCAATTCGTGTTTGCAGGGGAGCTTCATCCAGGCGGATGATCCTGGCGGACTGCTTTTCCAGATGCAGGATCGCCCGCTGGCTGCCCGCGCCGATCACCATGCCCGTCACAGTTACTTTAGCGGGCAGTTTCCAGCCTGTCACTCCCTGGCCATAGCGTCCCTGCCGTGGAAACTGGTCCGTCGGGATGCGTTTGGCGCTGCCGTCCGAAGCGATCACGAAGACGTCACCCTGCTGGGGCAGCAGATCCATACCTGCCACCCAATCCCCCTGGGCTAATTTAAGACCCATCACACCGGCAGCCACCAGGCCCATCGGACGAACTTCATCTTCTGAAAAGCGGATTGCCATACCCTGCGCAGAGAACAAGAGCACATCGTTCTGCCCATTGGTCACCTTCAACCAACCCAACTGGTCACCCGGATTGACTTTAACCAGGGTAAACAGACCCGCCGACGGGCCAGGAAGATCGCTCACAGGCGATTTCTTCACCATCCCCTGGCGCGTAGTGGTTAAAATATTGCGGTTGTCCTGCGCGTTCTCCCCGGATTCTCTGGAAGGGCGCGCCGGCATGACAAATAAGGCAGCCAGTTTATTCCCTTCACGCAAAGCCGACACTTTTTCCAGCGGGATTCCTTCGGAAGGCGCTTCGCTTTCGGGAATGGCGTGCATGGGCAGGGCTGCGGCTTCGCCTTGCTCGCACACCAGATAGAGGGTATCTCGGGTGGTCGCCTGGATCAGCCAGGCGGGAGCATCTTTCCCGGTCAGGCGCGGCAGGCGGTCATCTGGCGACCGGGAGATCAACCCCTGGGGCGAAACTGCCAACCAGGTTGCCTTTTCGGGCACTAAATCGGGGCTGGCGAGCAGCGATATGACTCGTTCTCCTTCCTTCAGCTGTACGATATGGGTGCGCCGCCGGTCGCCGTACGCCTCCTTGACAGCCGCCAGCTCATCTCCGACCACCTGGCGCATTTTCTTGGGAGAACGAAGCAGGGCTTCCAGTTCTTTGATGCGGGCGAGCACTTCTTTGTATTCTTCTTCGATTTTTTTGCGTTCCAGGGCTGCCAGACGGCGCAGCTGCAGATCCAGAATCGCCTGGGCCTGAATCTCGCTCAGCCTGAAACGCTTCATCAATCGGGTGCGAGCCGTTTCTACATCTGGGGCCTTACGGATCAGATCGATGACTTCATCCAGGTTCTTCAGCGCGACGCGATAACCTTCGAGGATGTGGGCGCGCTGGCGGGCTCGTTCCAGATCATACTCGCTGCGCCGGCGGACAATTTCGATGCGGTGTTCCAGGTAGACTCTCAATGACTGCTTGAGGCTGAGCAGGCGCGGCTCATTATCTACCAGCGCCAGCATGTTGATGCTGAATGTGCTCTGCATTGGCGTGTGGCGGTACAGATCCCGCAGCACATCCTCCGGGGCGCGAGTCTTGCTCAATTCGATCACGATCCGCATCCCCTGGCGGTCGGATTCGTCCCGCAAATCGACAATCCCTTCCAATCTCTCCTCGCGCGCCAGTTCCGCAATGCGCTCGATCAGGGATGACTTGTTGGTCATATAAGGAAGCTCGGTGACAATGACGCGGCTGCGGCCGCGTTCCATCTCTTCCAAATGGGCGCGCGCCTGGATGGTGACGCGCCCGCGGCCAGTGCTGTAGGCGCTGACCAGACTATTCTCGCCCGCTTCATGGATGATCACGCCGCCAGTGGGGAAATCGGGCCCTTGGACAAAATGCATCAGGTCTTCCACGCTGAGATCATCCATTTTTTCCCATTTTTCCAGCATATGGTGCATGGCGTCGACAATCTCGCCCAGGTTGTGCGGTGGGATGCTGGTCGCCATGCCTACCGCGATGCCGGTAGCTCCATTGACCAATAGGTTGGGTATGGCAGAGGGCAGAACCAGCGGCTCTTGCAGGGTGGCATCGAAATTATCAGCATAATTCACGGTGTTCTTTTCGATGTCGGTGAGCATATGAATAGCAGCACGGGTCAGGCGGGCTTCAGTGTAGCGCATGGCTGCGGGGGGATCTCCGTCAACACTGCCAAAATTCCCCTGCCCATCTACCAGCAGGTAGCGCATGGAGAAGTCCTGAGCCATGCGCGCCATAGCATCGTAAACGGCCATGTCGCCATGTGGATGGTATTTTCCCAATACTTCGCCGACGATGCGGGCTGACTTTTTATAGGTAGAATCGGCGCGCAGACCCATATCGTACATAGCATACAAGATGCGGCGGTGAACTGGCTTTAAGCCATCGCGGGCATCGGGCAGGGCGCGGGCTACGATCACGCTCATGGCATAATCCAGATATGCCTGCTGCATTTCTTGGTCAATATCAATTTTATGAACCAGGCCGACTTCCATATTCACTCATCCCAAACGATTGATAGAATTTTTGTGCGAGATTAGGATATTATACCTCTTGCCATGCTGCTTAGAAAATCAGCCCCTTGTCTCTCTGTGGTCTTTCAATTATCATTATCAGGAGGCAACGTATGAATATTGAACCGATCACCCTGACTGGACGGATTATCCGTCTGGAACCGCTGCAGGAAGCCCATTTGCCGGACCTGATCAAGGTGGGCCTGGATGAGGATATCTGGCGATTTATGCTCTATGGCGAGATGCGCACCGACGCGCAGCTGCACGCCTGGGTGCAGGATATGCTCAGCCGCCAGGCGCAGGGCAATGACCTGCCCTTTGCGGTCATCCATCTGGGCCAGGGTGAAGCTGTGGGGGCCACCCGCTACATGAATATCAACCGCAAAGATTACTGTCTGGAGATCGGCGGCACCTGGTATGGAAGAGCGTATCAAGGCAGCGGGGTCAATACCGAGGCCAAGTATCTGCTGCTGAAGCACGCTTTTGAGCATCTCCGCTGCATCCGGGTGCAGTTCAAGACGGATGGGCGCAATTTGAAATCGCAGCGGGCGATCGAACGGTTGGGCGCGGTCAAGGAGGGCGTCTTCCGCAAACACATGATTCTGCCGGATGGGGTGATCCGGGATTCGGTTTTCTACAGCATCATCGACAGCGAATGGCCGGCCGTCAAAAAACGACTGGAGCAGCGCCTGGAAGAAATTCTGGAATTAAAAACCACGCAGTAATTTTCGCCCCGCTTTCCACAGCAGGGGGTGTTTCTTGAGGCGTACACGCATTTCATTGAGATAGATCATCTGCCTGAGCGCGCCTGTCCAGGAAGCTGTGATCCCATTCTGGCGCGCCGTCTCCAGCGCGACCTTATATTGATCGATCGTTTCACGATGAAAGCACACCATTTTTCGGAGCTGCTGGTCGCTGATATCCTGTTCGAAAGCTGGAGGCCGAGGCAGCCCCAGGGCGCGGAAGAAAATCATCGTGCGGGCGCATTTCTCACAGCGGCAGCAGTTGCGATCCTTGAACTCCCCCACCAGGCAGACGCGCAGATTCTGCATGGCTTCAGGCCAGCCAGAAATGGCTTTAATCTTGTCGATTTTGTAGTGGGAACAGCCGTCATGCACCACCTGGAAGCTCTGGCTGGAAAGCAGCGGATCGGTGAGGGGATTGGTGCCCCAGGGGAGCGCCAGCATATGATAGGGGATGCTGCTGCTGATCAGCCCGCTGGTATATGCTCCTGAGAACATAGATAGGGCCGCGGCCAGAAAAGCGCCATGTTCGTCAATCAAATCTGCCCCCAGCTTTTTTGCATTGGTAGCTACAGGGATCATTTTCAGCCCCAGGCTGTCCAGCATGAGGCGAGCTTTCGCAGCGGCGCGCTCGTAATCTTCCTTAATTCGCAGAGATATATCGAACCCGTGGATGAACACGCCTGCCTGGACATTGCGCTTCCACCTGCCATACTGCCCTGTGACGTGACGATAGACCGTAAAGCAGGAGTCCACTCCGCCGGAAAAGGCGGCTATGGCCGCATCGGTGTTCAGCCGGGGCTGTTCCTGTTCGCTGTCGGGTATGGTTTCGATGCAGGTGTAGCGATTCGGCTTCCACAGCGCCCAGGCTTGCTGGAACTCCACCAGGTTGCGCAGCAGGGAAGGGGAAGCCTGACCGTGGATGATCAGGTCTGCCGGGCAGCGCATGGCGATGAACAGGCAGGCCAGGACATAAGGATCGCAGGAGCTGGTCAGCGCGTGGCGGTGCTCGGCAGGCAGGCGGTACCACAGCTCCTGTCGCTCACCACCCGGCATTTCAATAACTGCGCTGGCGGTGACCAGACCATCCTGCTCGCTGATTTCTTTGGGCCAGAGGTGGATTTTCTGCATATCACTTTTGTTGGGTTGGTTGGTACTAAAGTCTCAGTGAAAATTATACCCTGCAACCTCCGCATAAGATATAATGAATTATATCGCCTGTTGGATTGTCAGCTGGTTTTTGAGATTGGGAAATGCTCCTGGCAGCCCTGGCTGAGATGGAGAGGCTTTTCCGCATGGGTTTTATCGGTATTCTGCTGGTTATTCTATCCCTGATGCTGGCGGGCTGTGGAGGGCCGGTGCAAGCGGGAAGTATCATCACTCCTTCGCCGGAGATCGCATCCTCCACTCCCGCAACCACCCCGGCTTTGATGGCGATTCTGCATCGCACGGCTGCCTCGGAACCGACCCGGCCAAGCGCGACGACCGTCCCTACGGACAACCCTCCCCCGACCAGCACCCCCTCGCCCGACCCCACCGCCACAATATCACCCAGCCCGCCGCCCAGCGAAATTACCCCTTTCTCCCTGTGCACACCGGTGGCGACCATCCCGCTGGATCTGCTGACGCGCTATATTTCCGATCCCTATCGCCCGCCTCCCCCAGGCTCAGATGAACGGCATGAGGGGGTGGATTTCTCTTATTACCATATGCCCGGCGTGGTCGGCTCGATCGAGGGGGTGACGGTGCAGTCCGTCCTGCCGGGACGGGTCGCTTCTGCTGTGGCTGACTCATTCCCGTATGGCAATTTTGTGATCGTCGAGACGCAGCGCGAATCGCTGCCGGAAGAGATCATCGAGAGGCTGAAAATCCCGCTGGGACAATCGCTCTACCTGGCTTATGTGCATTTGCTGAAAACACCGCTGGTGAGCCTGGGCCAGGAGGTGGTGGGCTGTCAGCAGTTGGGGCAGGTAGGAGCGACGGGAAACACCGACGCCCCGCATCTCCATTTTGAAACCCGGCTTGGCCCCGCTGGTGGACAGTTCCCGGTGATGAAAGCATTTGTTACCGGGGTCACTGCCGAAGAAAGGCAGTATTACATTTTGTGGCGCACGAGCGGCCTGTACAATCATTTCGATCCCATGCTGCTGCTGGCGCCGATTTACAAAGCCACCCAGGATGCGATTAAATACGAAGCGATGGAGGCGACTCGCCAGAATTGAGCTTATTGAGCGGGGGATGGTTTTCTGAAGATGATAAAGATAGCGGGGACAGCCAGCAGCGACAGCAGCGAAGCCCATAAGTATGCTTGCTGGATGCCCATCCAGTCGCCCAGCATGCCCACGCCCAAAGTGGCAATCGGGCGCAGCAGAAATCCGAACAGCATGTACAGGCCATTGGCGACGGAGCGGTTATCTGGCAGGGTCTCCTGAACCATCGCCATCATTACCGGCGTTGACGATAAACCGGTGAATCCCAACCCCAGCAGCAAGGGCACCACCAGCCAGCCCTGGGTGTTCAGAAATACCAGCATCACCGCCACGGGGATCAAGGTGGTCGCCAGAAGGATCGGCTTGCGCCCAAGCTTATCGCTGAGCGAACCGCTGACCAGCGCGCCGGCTACACCCGCCAGCTCCAGGATGGACAGCGCGCTGCCTGCCATCCAAAGACTGGCGCCCTGCGCACTCATGTAGGTGGGCAGGTAGGTGGTCAGGCATTCCAGCATAAAATTGCGGAACAGGTTGATCACTGCCAGGGGGATAAAAAACGTACGCAGGGCGGGTAGGAGCACCGACAGCTGCCCGGGCTTGTCGCTGCGCGAGGACACATTTCGCAATCGCAGAAACAGGATGAAGGAGGAGGCCCATCCCAGCACCATCACCCGGTATAAGCCCTCCAGCTGCCAGGTGGTGACAGCCCAGACCGCCAGGAGTGGGCCGAGCGTGCGGGCCAGCTCCCCGAAGGCCATGAACAGGCTCATGCCCAGCCCCAGCCTTCGCCCGGAGACCCTGGCAATCATCACCGGCGCGGGAGCATGGTATGCGGCCACGCTCACCCCAGTGACCAGCAGGAGCAGCGCCAGTGAGGCATAGCTGTCTGCTGCGCCGATCAGGCTCATCAGAGTAGCGGTGATGGCTGGAGTCAGGATCACTAGAAAGTTCAAATTCACCCGATCGGCAAAGAAGCCGATGATTGGGTTGAGCAGGCTGCCGATCTGTAGGATGGCGGTCAGCGAACCGGCCTGGGTTAAGCTCAGGGATAGTTTTTCGATCAGCAGCGGCAGCAGCGGCGCCAGGAAGGAGGTGTATACGTCGTGGAAGAAATGACTGCTGGCGGCGGGCAGCACCAGGCTGAACTTGAATTGGGAGGTTTGGCTGGGCGAGTTGGGCAGAGGAGTGGCTGTCATGGCAGGGTAGGGTAGTGGCGATGGGATAAGAGCGTGCCTATTATACCTGCAATAAAGCCCTTTTTTCCAGCCTGGGCGCGGCTGGGCGGGGATCAGGTACGGCCCTGCATCCTCTTCTTGCGGATGGCGCGCGCGCGGGTGGGATTTGACTGCCATCCGCCCACTTGAGTCGCTGCTCCAGCGCCTCCTGGCTGTACTGCGCCTCCAGCGCAGCCAGTTCGCCCCTTTCCCACCGGTTTGGCTGGTAATTAAAGGTTTCAGAAAACGGTTTTAAAAAAAAGGAGGGAGGAAAATCCACACACACAGCCTGTTTTTGTCCTCCGTCTGAATCTGTGTATGTATCTTCCTCTCTTTCTTCTTCTTTTTCTTCCTCTGTATCTGTATCTAGGGATGAGACAGCCTGGACATGCACATCCGCTGTCCGCGCGGACATATTTTTATCCGCATTGAAGACCTGCGCGCTGTCCTGGGTTGAATCAAATTCCAGCATGTCCATCAAACCAGCCTCGGAGATTTCCCGCAGGTCGGCGGAGAGCTGCTGCTCGTCGGTGTTCATGCGCCAGGCGATCCGCTGGAGAGTCAAGGGCTGATCTTCTCTCGCGAACAGGTCGCCCGTGCGGTAGACATCAGCCAGGATCAGCAGCTGTAGAAAGCGCAGCTGCGCCCGTTCGGTCAGGCGGCTGAGACGGGCGCTGTCCAGCAGGTTGGTGTGCAGTTTGATCCGGGGGAGAGAGGTTTTCATGGCAGGTCCTTTCCAGGCGCGAGGCGTGCGCGTCCCTATTATACTTAGAACATGCGTTCTATGTCAAGGGTGAAAATCGAATCTGACTGGATGAGTGGGATTAATTTCGAGAATCGCAACGATGAGTTCCGAGAAGTCACCAATACTACAGTGTTTTAGAAACCCCAGAGCAGCTTGATTTTAGAGATATAATTCTATATCACCAGTTAAGCTTCCCCTCCCTTTTAGGGGAGGGGTTAGGGGAGAGGTCCTATGCCTGTCAAAAACATCGTCACTGGACAGAAGGTCTCCGGGCAGAAGGTTGAACGAGCCAGAGAAATGCGCCGGGAGATGACGCCTGCCGAACGGCGTCTGTGGGGGAGGCTGCGCGCCAACCGGTTGGAAGGCTGGCACTTCCGGCGACAGCAGGTCATCGATGGGTTCATCGTCGATTTCTACTGCCACCAGGGCGAGCTGGTGGTGGAGGTGGATGGAGATGTGCATGCGGCGCAGGAAGAATATGATGCCCGGCGAGATGAGGCGCTGAGACGCCGAGGGCTGAGGGTGATACGGTTTACCAATCGTCAGGTGATGAATGAGACGGAGAGGGTGTTAGAGGCGATATGGGAGGCGTTGGGACCTACCCCCCAACCCCCTTCCTGCAGGAAGGGGGAGTCAAGCGCAGGCAGGAAAGGGGAGGAGGCATGAGCGAGTTGGTGTGTCCGCTTGGGCAGCAGTTCATTGGCGGGCGTTTGCCGTCATTTGATCGTTGACAAGACAGCCTGCCTGATGTAGAATAGCTTTCGCCCGGACAACCGGGCACGGATCGGGGCGTGGCGCAGTCCGGCTAGCGCGCTTGCATGGGGTGCAAGAGGTCGGAGGTTCAAATCCTCTCGCCCCGACTGGGTAGTTTAGAGACGTTCTACGGAACGTCTCTATTTGATTCGGCGCTCTGCCAGATCTGGATGCCAGCCTCCAGCCGGGGTGCAGGCAGATGCCCGTTTTCTACCCGCGCGCGCTGGCGGCTGAAAATTTCGACGAATTCCATCCCGTCCGGGATGGCGGCATGGCGGACGGGCAGGGCGCTGGCTGGCAGCTGCCCGGGGCCGCGCTGCGCGATGACAATGATTTGTTCCTCTTCTGCATCCCGCAGATAGGCCAGGCTGTTCTCATCAACCAGGAGCAGCTGAAAGCCCCCCGAGATCAACGCCGGGGAGCTGCGTCTCAGCTGGATCAATCTGCGGTAGAAGCTGCGCAGATCATGATCCCAGGCCTGCTCATCCCAGAGCATGCTCTGCCGAGCCTGGCTAACATCCCCCTGCATGCCGATCTCATCACCGTAATAGACTGCTGGAACGCCGGGGTAGGTCATCAGAACGCCCACCGCCAGGCGATTCAGAGCCATGCTGCCGCCCAGCAGGGTCAGGATCCGGCTGGTGTCGTGGCTGTCCAGCAGGTTGTACTGCTGGCGGGCGATCGCCCAGGGGATGGCGGCGCGGAATGCCTGCCAGCTGTCCACCAGGGCCTGGGTGGGCCAGGGCTGGTGCGATTCTATGCGGGATGGCGCGCCATGCTGGTTGATGTGGAAATGGCTCAGCCAGAACCACAGCGGCCTGGCAAAACCGGCGTAGTTCATCGTGGCGTCCCAGATATCGCCCTGCAGCTGGGGTGTGCCATCGAAGAAATGCTCCCCCAGCAGGTAGGCCTGGGGGTTCTCGTTTTTCACCGCCTGGCGGATGCCGTGGCCGATCTCAACGCCCAGCTGGTCTGCGCCCTGGCGGGCGAGCATGTTGGCGACATCCACGCGCCAGCCGTCGATGGAATAGGGCGGGCGCAGCCAGTGACGGAAGACCGCATCGCGGCCAGCGTAGATTTCGGCTCTCAGCCCAGCGCTGCGGTAGTCCAGTTTGGGCAGAGCGCGCACCCCCAGCCAGCAGGCATATTCGTGCGGGTGTTTGAAAAAGGTGAAGTACTCGCGGCTGGGGGCGTGCGGGTCTCGCAGAGCCTGCTGGAACCAGGGATGCATGAAGCCGCAGTGATTGGGCACGATATCCAATATCAGCCGCATCTCCCTCCGCATGGCGGCCTGGCGCAGTGAGACCAGGGCCGGGCTGCCCCCCAGGTGCGGGTCCACCTGGCGGTAATCGATGACATCATAGCGGTGGTCGCTCAGGGCGGTAAAGATGGGGTTGAGGTAGAGCGCATTCACCCCCAATTCTTGCAGGTAATCCAGGCGCTGTTCGATCCCGGCCAGGTCCCCGCCGAAGAAATAATAGCGCTCCCGGCTGCCGTCAGAAGCTGGCGCCTCCACCCAGCCGCGGCTGTGGGTTGGATTGCCAATTTCAAAGCGATCCGGGAAGATCTGGTAGAAGACGCTGCTGCGCACCCAGGCGGGCGCCTGGTATCCGGCCAGGAGGCGAAAATCCTGCGCGTCGGTAGGCAGGTGCCGGTGCAGACCCCCGCCGTTGTACCACCAGGGACCGTCTTCCGTCAGCAGCAGAAAGCGATAGCTGGTGACGGGCATCTCCAGGCGCAGCGCGGCCTGCCACCAGCGGCAAGCCTGTCCCGGCGACTGATCCTGGGGCTGCATCTGGATGAATTTTTGCTCGCCGTCCGGGCTGAAGCGCAGGAAGACCTGCTCGATGGGCGCATCCAGGGCGGCTCGCAGGCGCACTTGAACCTGCGCGCCAATCTGCAGGTCATCCGCCGGGCGGACATAGCGGGATGAGCCATCGTGGTGTATGGAGGCAGCCTGGGGGAATGGCTCGAAAAGGGCGGTTTTTCTCATTTTTCAAGATCAGTATTTCGGGTATAATTTACCCTTGCTTGCAGAACTGTGTTCACGCCGACGGCCAGTTCTCTCGCGGAGGAGAAGAAAAATGGGCGGGCAGCGAAGCCAGGCTTCGACGCCCGCCCACTATTTAACCGCCGCCAGAGCTATTTGCGGCCAATGACATCCCCGATGGTGACCCCATTGATATAAATATTGACCGGTCTGGACTTGACCTCGGGGAACTGCCTGACCGTGACCCTGAGCTGATCGCGCAGGCGCGGCCCATCGCAAGGGTCCTTCGTCCGGTTCCAGGTGCCTGTCAGCCAGACATTGACTGGCCCGCCGGGTTCAACGATCACATCGCCGATCGCCAGCTGGGAGGCATATCCCGGGTTATACAGGATGCCGATGGTCTCCCCACGATAGGACAGAATCCGCCGCAGGGCGAGTTTGATGTCCTCAACCAGGTTTTCGCCCTGGGCGATGCCGGTATTGATATACCACAGGGCTTCGTTGCAGCCATACTGGCCTTTTTCCTTGAGATTAAAATAGTACAGCACGATGGCATTTTTCGCCTCCGGGGTCGAGGTCGGAACGGTAGGCGCAATCGTCAGTGTGGGGAGCAGAGTCATCGTCGGGCTGGGCGTCGGCGCTTCGGTGAAGGTAGCCGTCGGCATTGGGGTATCGGTGGGCGGCGGCTGCGTGTTCGTCGGCACAGCTGTATTTGTAGGCACAAGCGTGGCGGTGGCAGCCGCGGGAAACAGCGTGTCGCAGCCTGCCAGGCTGACCAGGATCAGCAGGGAAACCAGAATTTGAAATAGTCGAACGACATTACCTCGCACAAGAGCCTCCTCTCGGATTTCAAGAACAAAACCGGGCATAATTGTAATCTATCTCAGGCCGCTTGGGGGGAAAATCTAAAGAGATAGCGGGCGGTTTCGCACCCACTATCTCTCGGTGAATCGTGCAACTGTGTATGGGCAGTGATTTGCTATCTGCTGCCCAAAAAATTACACAGCTATCGGTTGATAGATCTTGCGGACATGCTCCGCCCCCTGCCGCAGGGCCTGGTGGTTCAGCGGCAGCAGATGTTTGTGCCTTTCGGGCAGGTGAGCTGCCAGGGTTTTTTCCAGGGCGTCCATAGACAGCACCGGGAGCAGTTCGAGCAATGCGCCCAGCATGACCATATTTGTCAGGCGTTTATCACCGAGCGTCTCCGCGATTTCATTGGCGGGGACCAGGGCTGCTTTGAGGTCGGTGCGGGAAAGCCCGCGGTTGATCAAAGATGCATTGGCGATGAACACTCCGCCCGGAACGACCAGCCGCTCATATTTATCGAATGAAGGCAAGTTGAAAGCCATTGCCGCGCTTGGGTTGCGCACCGTCGAGGCGCCAATCTCTTCGTCGGCGATCACTACGGTGCAGTTGGCGGTGCCGCCGCGCATTTCAGGGCCATAAGATGGAATCCAGGTGACCACCTGGCCGGCATCCAGGGCGGCATACGCGAGCAGCTGCCCGGCAAAGAGGATGCCCTGGCCGCCAAATCCAGCGATGATGATTTCGGTTTGCATGTGTTGACCTCAACTTTTTAGAACTTTAATTCCGCCACTGAAGGCAGCACTTTGTAGTCGCCCAGTGGATATATGGGGATCATTTTTTCTTCTACAAAGCGCAGCGCCTCCAGCGGAGTAATGCCCCAGTTGGTCGGGCAGGTGGAGAGAAGCTCGACAATGGCAAAACCCAGACCACGCCGCTGCACCTCGAAGGCTGTGCGGATGGCCTTCTTAGCCAGGCGGATGTTTTTAGGGTCGTGCATGCTGCGCCGGACAGAATAACCGGTTCCGGTCATCGTCGCCAGTGTTTCGGTCATGCGCAGCGGGAAGCCCGCCTGTTCTACGTCACGCCCGAGCGGGGAGGAGGTGGTCTTCTGCCCTGGCAGGGTGGTGGGCGCCATCTGCCCGCCGGTCATGCCGTAGATGGCATTGTTGATGAAGACCACAGTGATATTCTCACCGCGCCCGGCAGCGTGCATAATCTCCGCCATGCCGATGGAAGCCAGATCGCCATCGCCTTGATAGGTGAAAACGATCCGGTCGGGCAGGACGCGTTTGATGCCTGTGGCCATGGCCGGGGCGCGACCGTGGGCGGCTTCGACAAAGTCGCAGTTAAAAAAATCGTAGGCAAAGACGGAACATCCCACCGGAGCCACCCCGATGGTGATGTCGCGCACGTCCATCTCGTCCAGCACTTCGGCAACCAGACGGTGCGCCACGCCGTGGGTACAGCCTGGGCAGTAAGTGTTGGCCATATCACTGAGAGATTTGGGCCGAGAATAAACAACTTGAGCCGTTGTATCTACCATCTTGAATTCTCCGTTTACTTTTCACTCTGGATGACGGCTTGCAGGCGCTTCATCCAGGCTATTCGTGGATCAGCAGTGATAGAGAGCGGTTCGGTGGCCATACGGCGGATCTCGCCCAGGATTTCATCCGGGAAGGGCACAACGCCGCCCACGCGTCCGTAGAACTCTACCGGTACTCGATCGCCCACCGCCATGCGGACATCTTCAAGCATCTGGCCGGTGTTCATTTCGACGACCAGGAAAGCTTTGGCGCGCTGCGCCAGTTCTGTAATTTTCTGATAGGGGAATGGGCTGAGCGAAATGGGCCGGAACAGGCCTACTTTGATCCCCTCCTGCCGGGCTGCCCGCGCGGCAGAGAGAGAGATGCGACCGGCGGTGCCAAATCCGACCACGACGATATCGGCATCGTCTAGAAAATATTCTTTATAGCGGATTTCATTGGCTTTGATCGCGTTCCAGCGCTCCAGCAGGCGCAGGTTGGTGACTTCTTCTTCATCTGGCTTAATGTAAATTGATGTGAGAATGCGGCGATCGCGGCCAGGGGTGCCACGCACAGCCCAATCTGGGACAGGCCGGTCAACTGGCTGCATCGCGGGCAGTTCAGCAGGTTCCATCATCTGCCCGATGTTGCCATCTGCCATGACGATGACGATCGAGCGGTATTTTTCGGCCAGGTCGAAGGCCAGCACGGTGAGGTCGATGGCCTCCTGCACGCTGGAGGGCGCCAGGACGATGGGATGGTAATCGCCATGCCCGCCGCCGTGCACAATCTGGTTGTAGTCTCCCTGCGAGGGAGCGATGTTGCCCAGGCCAGGCCCGCCGCGAACCACATCGATCAGCACGACAGGCAGTTCCGTGCCCGCGATGTAGGACAGGCCTTCCATCATCAGGCTGACCCCTGGGCTGGAGGATGAACTCATCACCCTGACCCCGGTGCAGGCTGCACCATAGACCATATTGACGGCTGCTACTTCGCTCTCAGCCTGTAAGAAAACGCGCCCCAGCTCCGGCATGCGCGCCGACATCCACTCCAGAAGCTCGGTTTGAGGAGTGATGGGGTAGCCGAAATATGCCTTCACGCCGGCGCGGATGGCGGCCTCGGCCATGGCAACATTGCCTTTTAGCAGTTCTCGTGCCACGATTATCCTCCTAAGGATTGACGCGGGCGTCTGCGCGCACCGGCGTCTCGCGATAAACAGTCAGGGCGGCTTCAGGGCAAACCAATGCGCAGATCCCACATCCCGTGCAGCCTTCCTTCACCAAGTGAACTGGATGGTAGCCTTTCGGCGTCAGCCGCTCCATATCCAGCGCCATCACCCCTTGCGGACATTGTTGCACACACAACTCACACCCTTTACAATAAACTTCGCTTACCTCAATCCAACCTTTAACCGCCATTCTTTACCTCCTGACCAGATCGAGTCCGTGTGGATAAAAAATCTAACCTTTCTTATCCTATTATGCTCCGACCTGACTCGTTTGGGTAGTGTATACTGTCATACCTGAGATCAGTCAATTGACACATCTTAAGAGTAGCTGTACCAGGTTCGGATGTGCTGCGGCTCAAAAGGGGATATTGGGCGTGTACAGGCGAGCACAGCCCGCCTCAACATTTTTACGGTGTGGGCGTTAAAGTGATGGTCATGGTGAGCGGGGTGGTGATTGGGATGGTGGTCGGGACGGGCAGGCCAGTCAGGTTGATCTGGACGGTATTGCTGGCATCATTCAGCGCCGCCAGGGGGGTGGCGCCGGTCTCGAATATTAACCGTAGAGCCGCATCCAATTGTGTAGTATAGACATCCATCACAGGCAGGATCGGATAGGATGTCCCCCCTGCCAGGGCTGTCACCGCCTGGGAAATCAACGCTCCCTGGCTGGTGTTGGGAACCTGGACGCCGGTAACCGCAGGAATGCGGCCAACTTCCGCCAGGTAGGCTTGCGATTCGGCTGAGAGCAGATGCACGATAAATTTCCAGGTCGCATCCAGCTGATGGTCGCTCGTGTGGCTGTTGATAAAAAGGTTCTGCGCCATGACAAAACCCGATAGGCGCCCTGCGCCGAAACTGGGCCAGGGGTCAATGGCTACTTTTTCTGGCCCCAGGGCTGCGGTGATCTCGGCAAGGTTCCAGGTGCCGTCGATGATCCAACCTGCTCGCCCTTCCTTGAAGGCCTGCAAATCCGAGTCGGTCAGGAAGGTTGGCGCGCCAGCGCTGGAAAACGAGCGCAGCAGTTCGACCCAGGCCGCCCCGCTGATATCGTTGAACAGCGGATTTCCATTGGTGTCCATCAGCTGCCCGCCGATTCCGATCAGATGTGCGCCGGAATAAAGAAAGCTGCGCTCAAGCACTGCGCCGACGATTTCGCCCTGGGTGGATGATTGGGCAAAGGTAGCCAATTCTTCGAAGGTGTCAGCCTGCAGGGTGAGGATATCCTTGTTGCGGTAGAGCACCACCCCAGATATGCTGTAAGGCAGACCGATCAGCATACCGTGGAACAAGCCCTGCTCCAGGGCGGGTGCACTGATCGCAGCCAGCAGATCTTCTTGCACCAGGCTCATCAGGTTGGCTACCGAGCCCGCATCATACAGGGCAGGCCCCCAATCGGCAGGAGCCAGCAGCAGGTTGGGACCGCTGCCCTCTCTGGCTTCAGTGATATAGCGCTCTTGCAGATATTGTTCGGGAACATACAACACGTCAAAATACACATTGGGATAGAGGGGTTGGAAGTTCTTGATGATTTGCACCAGAGCGGGGGTTTCGCTCTCGGAGAGACTGTGCCAGATGGAGATCGTGCCCTGGGTGATCGCCTCGGTGGGGGTGGGCTCCGCAGTGGCTGGGCGGGTGGGTGGGATTGTGGGCGATGGCAGGGAGGTGGATGTGGGCGTGTTGGAAAAACCCAATTGACTGCAAGAAGTCAGGGCAATCGCCAGGCAAAGAAAGCCATATAAAAAAGGAGGTTTCTGCTTATTCATCGTTTTTTTTACTCAACAGGCAGCAGCTGTAGGATTATCGTGCTGAAGGCTGGCAGGGAGGTCATCGGGCGGTATTCCCCAAACCCGCCGGTGGAGGTGGCTGGCAGGTTTTCGGTGAAGCCATCCAGCTTCATCTCTGCCAGGACAGGAGCAATGCGGTAGGAACCCAACAGCGGCCCCTCCGGTAAGGACAGGCTAAAATCGCTCACCGGTTCGGAGGCCAGGTTGATGATCACCAGCAGGGTTTCGTCCGGCGAGGAGCTGTGACGTAGAAAAGCAAGTATGGAGGGCTGGCTGGCAGTCACGGGCAGATAGCCGCCAATGCGCAGTGCGGCGTACTGGCGGCGCAGGTGGATCAGCTTGCGGTAGTGGTTGAGCAGGGAGCCCGTCTCTTTGGACTGGGCGGCGACATTCTTGGTGGTGAAGTCTGGGTTCACCGCCTCCCAGGGCTGCCCATTGGTGAAGCCCCCGTTTGGCTGCGCAGACCACTGCATGGGGGTGCGAATCATCTCGTCGGGCTTCTTGCCCAGCATACCGATTTCTTCGCCATAGTAGATGAATGGCACGCCAGGGGCGGTCAGCAGCATGCTGGCGGCAATCTTGCCTTTCTGCATCTCGTCCGCCAGCAGAGTCATGATGCGATCCTGATCGTGGTTGGTCAAAAAGACAGCAAACTGGTTCGGGTGGAACAGACCCGCCTCGCGCTTCAGCAGGCTGGCAGCCTCCTCCGCCTTGCCCAGGCGGGCGCTGAGGATCCAGGCTTTCGCCAGGTCAAAGGAGAAGGCCAGATCCAGCTCTTCCCCTTCCAGATACGCTTTGACCGCCACACTGCTGTCCCATACTTCGCCCACGGTCAGCGCCTGCGGATTGATCGCCTTGTAATCGGAGCGGAAGCCCTCGTACCAGGTATGCGTGGCGGGGGAGTGCGACTGAATGCTGCCCTGCTCGATCAGGTGCTTGGCGGCATCCAGCCGGAAGCCATCCACGCCCACCTCTTCCAGCCAGAAGCGCACCACGTTCTTCATTTCAGCTTCGACTTGCGGGTTGGTGTAGTTCAGGTCAGGCATGCATTCCTGGAAGATGCCGAAGTAAAAGCCAGCATCGGAAGGATGCCAGCCGGAACCAACTGGCTCAGTCTGCGACCAAACGTACCAATCACGGTAGGTAGAGGCAGGATCCTGTGCGGATTGAAACCAGGGGTGCTGGCAGGAGGTGTGGTTGAGCACCAGATCAATAATCACCCGCATGCCGCGCTGGTGCGCCTCCGCCAGCAGCAGCTTGAAATCATCCAGCGAGCCATAGTCGGGGTGGATGGCGTAGTAATCGGTGACATCATAGCCGTGATAGGAAGTAGCCGGATGGATCGGCATCAGCCACAGCCCGGTGACGCCCAGATCATCGTTTGCAGCTGGATCGCCGTCGTTGAGGTAGTCCAGCTTTGACAAAATCCCTTTCAGGTCGCCGCTGCCATCCCCGTCGCTGTCATAGAAGGAGCGCACAAAGATCTGGTAGAAGACCGTATCATTCCACCAGGGCTGTCCGCCAGTACCGGTGGGCAGCCCGGAGACAGGCGAGGCCGGGGAGGGGGCAGCGTAGCGGGGGGTGCAGTTGGTAAGCCATAGACCCAGGACGAGCATGGCGCTCAGCCAGGGAGGAACAATGATATGATGACGAAGAATGTTCCGCATAGCCACTTATCTGGCGGGATACAGATATTCAAGGCCGCGCCAGACCTCATCACGCCAGGCGGGATAGTTGTGACCGGCGGGGTATTCTCGGTAGCTGAAGCGGCAGCCTCTCTCTTCAAGCGCCAGCTTCAGCTTGCGATTCGCCGCCAGCAAGGATTTGAAATCATAGAGACCAACATCCATCCAGATTTGGATTGGCAGGTTGGGGATGTGCCGGAGCAGATCGAAGATCACCAGGTCGCGCCCGGCTATACTGAAGGCGCCGGACTGGCTGAGGACTTTGCCAAACACCTGTGGCAAACGGCAGCCCGTGTACATCGCCATCAAGCCTCCCATCGAAGCGCCGAGCACCCCAAAAGCGCCAGGGTGGCTGGCAACATCCAGCAAGTCCAGATGCACCTGCGCCAGGGGCAGGACATTATCCATCAGAAAACCCAGGGTGATATCGGAGGCGCCATATTCCAGCATGCGGGCAGTCTTACTGTTCTGGATCATCACCAGAGCCACCGGCTGGATGCGCCCCTCAGCAATCAGGTTGTCCACGATCACCGGCAAGCGCGCCCGGCGCAGGTAATCCAGGCCATCCCAGACCACCACCAGTGGATATGGGCCGGGGGTGGGGGGCCGGTATAGATAGACAGTGCGCCTGCGGCTGGTCGTCAGCCCGTCTGACGGCACCTGGTGGCGGGTGACTTCTCCCTGCAGCCGGCCCGTTTTGCGCCGCGCCAGGCTGGTTGGCTGACCACCGGGCAGGTAGAAATAGTTGTTGGTGTCGCCGACGCCGTTCGGGGTGGTGCGTGGGTTGAAAGGGTCGAGCAGGCGTTCATCTCCGCGCATGAAGGAGTATTCGATGTAGGCTTTTGGATCGAGTTGGATCTGGTAAACCCAGGTTCCTGGGCTGACCTGCTCCAGCTGCACTGGCGCGCCGCGCTGCCAATCGGTGAAGTCAGCGGATAAATCTGGCGCCTGCTCACCCAGCCAAACAAAAGAAGCGCGCTGACCATCCAATACTGGGTTTCCTTCAAGATACAGACGCTCCCGAGAGGTTTTATTCATATTTCTCTCCAGCAAAGGGTGTTGGAATTTTTTGATCTGTTTGTTCCCTCAATATACCAGGGTTAGGGAAGTTGTGCAAGGCGATAGGCTGGCTTTGAGCCTGACAGAGATCGCGCCATCTGGGATTTGACCATTTGTGAGCATTTTTTGCCTACTGATGATAGAATGGGAAGGATGCGCACGGCGCACAGGAGCAGATGATGGGCCCGGAACATACACCACCTCTGGCAGCGCTACATTCAACTCACGAAGCAGCCGAAAAGATTGCTGGAATTGGGGCGGTTCTGGATGGCATCCTGCCTCTGTCTGCGTATAGACATGTGTTCTCGCGAGACCTGCTGGTTGGAGCATATCATTTTCCCCTCAACAGCCCATTAGATGACCCACAGCGCTGGCGCGTATATTTCGATACAAACACGGAGGATCTCTTCCAGGCGCTTGGTCAACCGACCCCGGATCAATTAGTCCCACTGAAGGGAAGCACGTGCCAGCTGCTAAGGAAAATATCCAGGCGTTTTGGCGTCCGCCTCGTTTTTGGTCAGCGCCTGGTGGGTGGAGCCTCTGCTGGAACCTGGGCATACGTTTTATTAGCCAATCCTCAGGGGGTCAAATCATCTGCGATCCGCAGCTACCGCAGAGGGCTAAAAAGGCTTGCTTTCAACCTGCCATTTTATGAGAGTTTTCCGGCGATTAGTTCCGGCGCTGATCATGCCCTGGACAGGTTATTACGCGCCGATCCGCAGTTGGAGACGGATTTGGTGGATATCCGGCTGCTGGATGTGAGTGGGCAGCCAGTCCCTGGGGGCATTCATTTTATCAATGGTCGTGGGAGCTTCCCGCCCATCCACGAGCTTGACTCTTTCCAGGATTTTTACCGGCACAACCATTACCTGATCGAGCTGCAGTTTTATCTGTATGCGGCGCCAGCTCTGTGGCTGGCAGCCAAGGCGATCCTGCAGGAAGAATGGGGCCTGAACAGAGAAGATTGGGTCTTCTTTGCTCATGATTGGATCGGCGTCCCTCTGTATTGGGCGATGGAATTGGACACCCGCTCCAGTAAAACGCCTCTTCCGCCAGCGCGCAGCATCTATTTTGCCCACGAAGCGCGGCTGGCGCGTATGCTGGTCGAAGGGGTGATGCAAGATAAATTTGATTTGTTGAAACCGGTCTGCCATCCTGATGGGCACGATGTAGCCTTCTATAATCTGCTCCGGCAGATTCCTGCTGACCAGACCCTGGCGAAATTATTCCCCGGCAGCCAGGGATTTGCGGATATCTATTACCATCGCATCAACCAGCAAGCGGCCCGTTTTGACCGCGTCCTGGCAGTGGGTGAATGGGTAAAACAGGAAACCGAGTTGATCTGCCGGGGAATAGGGAAACCGGTGATTTCTCTCTGTCCCAACGGCGTTCCCAATCTTGTGACGCAGGTTACGCGGTATGTGGAGAACCGCAGTAAAGTGCATCACCCCATCATGGAGCAGTTCTTGAGCAGCCTGTATGCTGGCGAAATCCCTGCTCAAGTGGAGTCGGTCGATCTGGTTCAGCGCGCCAACGATCAGCTGAAACAATTTGCCCGTCCTTTTTTCGATGGGCATACGCCAGATCTTAT
Source organism: Anaerolineales bacterium (assembly GCA_016935755.1). Lineage (GTDB taxonomy): Bacteria > Chloroflexota > Anaerolineae > Anaerolineales > UBA4823 > JAFGQI01. The sequence continues at coordinate 18,579 of JAFGQI010000162.1, read as the reverse complement.
CTTTACTTCGGTCAATCGCTGCGAGTTATCCAAGGCGCCCTGGCGGAATGTAGAGTTTTGCCGTCGTTTCGCCAGTGAATACCCCCACAAAAAAGTTCTGTTTATCTGGTTGGTGCGGCCCAAACCACTGCCCACCAGCAAGCAGGTGGCAGCCTGGGCGCAGAGGTTTAACTGGCCGCTCGAACATCAATATCACGGTTCAGGAGGCGATTTAAGAAGTTCGGAAGAAGCTCTCTGGCAGGTGATCTATCAATTCAACCGCCGGTTTGAAGGGCATTTCCATATCTTGTATATCAATCAGTTCGGCTGGTCGAAGGAGCTGTTAGGGGCGCTTGACCCTGGCGGCACCACCTTCCAGCATCTGCGCCTGGGGACAGAGGTTGAATTAGGCCTTTCGATCTACGAACCCTACGGCATTGCCCCGTTGGAGCCATTCAGCGCGGGGGCGGTTTGTGTGCTTTCAGATGCGTGTGGCTGCGCGCTTCATCTGGAATGTGTCGCCCGAGATTCTGCTGCGAATGGATTCGTGGTTGGCAATTTCATCCGCCGAAAGGGACGAGTTGAGCCAGCCAAGGTGGATCTAGCCGCATTAGGGCAGATTGAGGATGATGTGTATGCTCGTATGGCGCATGACCTTTCCCGCAGGCTGTCTGTGTCTCGATCGGAGCGTTTACGCCAGGCTCAGACAGCAATGGAATACCTTTCTTGGGACAGGGTGGTGCAGGAGAATTTCCTGCCGGCAGTGTCTGGATGAGGTGGATATGGTTCAAGGTGACCCGGATGCATCCCCACAGGTTGTTGATCTCAACACGCACGTGGAGATTGAATTGGTAAACCAGGCTGGCGAGAGCGAACATCTGGCTTTCGATCTGGTGTCAGACGATCGGGCGGATTTTTATTCCGGCTTGTTGGGCGTCAGCACTCCCCTGGCGCAGGCCATTCTGGGTCAGACAGCTGGCAGCCTGGCGCCATATCATGCGGCGGATATCCGCCAGGTGCGCATCCTGGCGGTCACTGCCATATCCCAGGCAGCTTCCTCAGAGCCCGCCATGCGCCGCCAGGAAGCGGTGCAAGAGGCGCTCAAACAGGTGGAAAGGACTAACGCCATGATCTTTGCCTCAACTGTAGAAGGTAAGTGGGGCGAGTACGATGCGGATGGTATGATGGAGAACTGGGATGACGACCAGGCGAGATGAACGCCGAAGAGTTTTTCTGAGCTTCCGCTACCTCAAAGAAAGGGCGCTATAATCCAGTATAATCAGCCTATGACCAGATTCCCCCATTTATGCGGCGTTTTTGCCGCTGCGCTAACCCCTTTGAGGCCAGATGGCGACCTGGCGCTAGAGGACACCCGCCTGCTGTTGGATTTTCTGGCACAGCGCGGCTGCCACGGGGCGCTCTTGTTGGGCACCACCGGCGAAGGGCCTTCGTTTTCTCCGGCAGAGCGCCTGGATCTGCTGCGCTCGGCGCTGCCCATCCGCGACCGGCATCCCGATTTCCGCCTGCTGGCAGGCACGGGTACCCCCAGCCTGCAGGAAACCGTCGAGCTGACTGCCAGCGCCTTCACCCTGGGCTTTGATGGTGTGGTGGTTTTGCCGCCTTACTATTTCAAGAAGGTCTCAGTGGATGGGCTGTTTGCATGGTTCAGCCAGGTGATCCGCCAGGCTGTTCCCCACGGCGGCGCGCTCTTTGGCTATCATATCCCTCCGGTTTCGGGGGTGGCTCTTCCGCTGGAACTGCTCGAGCGACTTTTGCAGGCTTTCCCGGATCGTTTCGCCGGGATCAAGGACTCCTCTGGCGACCCTGAGCAGGCGCGCAAGCTGGGCGATCATTTTGGCTCTGACCTGCTGGTGCTGAATGGCAACGATAAGCTCTTCAGCCACGCCCTGCAGCATTCCGCCTCCGGCTGCATCACTGCCATGGCCAACCTGCACTCGCCTGATCTGCGGCTGGTGTGGGAGGCCTACCAACGCGGACAGTGGGATGCTCCAGTGCAGGCCCGGCTGGATGAGTTTCGCACGTTGATGGATCAATATCCTCCTGCTCCGCCGGTGTATAAAGCGCTGATCCACCGCCTGCACCATCTGCCGCGCTGGGCGGTGCGGCTGCCCTTGCTGCCGCTCGAGGCTGAGAGCGAAGAGAAGGCGCTGGCGGAATATCTGGCTTTATAGATTTTCTATGACGGTCAATCCTCCAGAGAGCCGAAACGCTCGTTTCTTGCTGGTCAACCTGGCCTTGATGGCGGTCTTCATCATCGGCTTGCTGTGCTTGATTCTTGTTGTTCCAAAGCTGACCGCGGCCAGCCCAACCCCCACCCCGACCATCACTCCCACGCCTGGCCCTTCGCTGACGCCCACCCTGACGTTCACGCCCTCGCTGACGCCGACGATCACCCGCACGCCCAGGCCGACCTTCACGCCCACCATCACGCTGACTCCCACCATCACCGAAACGCCCACACCGACGCCCACTCCCACCGGCCCGCCGACCTTGACGCCTGCCAAGCCGCTGCCCCAGAATGCCCTGTACACCCTGGCTGAATGGTCGCCCGAAGAAGCCGACCGGATGGCTGAACTGCTGGAGGATTACCCCAACACGCTGTTGAGCGGCGATGTCGACCCCGGCAGCGAAGCCTATTACCAGGCCTATCACTATGCTGTGCAGGCCTTGAAAGAAGCCTTGCTGCGCTACCCGGATGCCCCACAGGCGGAAAATTGGCGTTGGAGGCTGGCTTATGACCTGGCGCGCCTGGGTGATCCTGAGGCAGGGCAGGTGTACCAGCAGATCATCCTGCAAGCCCTGAACAGCGGGCAGGTGGATTTGGAGCAGTTATACATCTGGTTCCAGGCCAAAGAACCCCGCCTGGCCTTGTATATGGTTGGCATGACGCCCCCCAGCGGATACCTGGGCAGCTACCTGGTCGAGGTGCGCGGCGGCGGCAGCGCTTTCATCTGGCTCACCCAGACCGCAGCCGGCTTCCAGGGATATGTGTTGGTCAGCCATTTCGACCTGGTCAATATGCCCCAGGCGAGCTGGATTGTGGCGGATTTGAACGGCGACCCGGCGGATGGCGAGGAGGTAGCAATCACCTACTCCACCTCACCGGAACAGTTCGAATTGGACGCCCCAACTGTCTTCAACCTGAACCTCTACCCTCCCAGGCAGCTGCTTTTTTATCCGGCGCAGAACATCTACAGCCTGGGGATGCAGTACGACAACCGTTGGGTGGTGCAGCGAGATGAAGCAGGAGCCAACCAGCTGGTCTTCCAGAGCACGGTCTTCCCGGTCTGTCCGGTGAATGTGCAGCGCGTTTACCAGTGGAATGGGGTCTATTTTGGCTTTGTCGAGCAGAGCTTCGCCCTCGCCGCCCAACCGCTCTCCCTGGCATACTGCGAGATGGTCGTCAACCATGCTGCCAGCTACTGGGGACCGCAAGCGGCCATCAGCCTGATGGAAGTTCTACTGCCGGAGTGGCCGCCAGCGCAGGACATGCAGGGCAAGCAGTACGCACTGGATGCGCACGATGAGTGGGTTTTCCGCCTGGGTGTTTACCATGCCCTGCTTGGGGATACGAAAGAGGCTGCCAGCTATATGAACCAGGCGCTGCAGTCTCCGGTTGTGCCGCGCAGCCGCTGGATGGCGCCAGCGCAGGCCTTCCTGGATGCTTACCAGGCGCCAGAAGACGTTTACCGGGCCTGCCTGGAGACCGAATACTGCGACCTGGCTCAGGCCATCCGCTATCTGGTCACCCGCATCCCGCCAGGCGCTGATGCAGTCGAAATGCTGCGCGGCTGGGGTGTGCCTGCCCATGCCTCGGGCTATTTTGATTTTGATGATGACCGGCAGCCGGAGCGCTGGTTCACTGTGCGCCACCGCCCGCTCGAACGCCAGCAGTTCTGGATCCTGGCGGCTGACCGTGATCGCCTGTATGCTTTGCTGGTAGGAGATATTGACAGCAGCCCGTCAGAGATCGCCTTCCTGGACCCGGCTTATGTGCTCGGTGATGAAGCCCGCGCTTACCCGGCGGTCTTCCTGGAGGGCAGGCTGGCTTTTCGCATGCCGCGCCTGCCGGTCACCCTGGAGCCTTACCTTGTGAGCGCTGTCCTGCGCAGCGAATATCCCAACCGATATCAGATCGCTCTGGATGAAATTGAGCAGTCCCTCTGGGCTGGCGTCGATCCAGAAGCGGCGCGCGACCAGCTGCTCCTGCTGGCAGAGACTCCGGGGCTGCTGTGCCGCCCGACCTGGACCTGCCAGCCGTACTATTACCTGCTCGGCCTGGCGAACGAACTGGCGGGGGATGAGCGCGGGGCGATCGAAGCCTACCATCGCTTGTGGCTGGATTACTCCAAGGGTCCCTACACTCTCATGGCGCGGCTCAAGTTGGCTGGCTCACCGGTCTACCTCTCGCCGACGCCCAGCCCGACCATCACCCCCACGCGCACCCTGTCGCCAACCCTGGCGTCCAGCGCCACCCCCACGGTCACCGGCACCCCGCCCACGGCAACGCCAACCCTGACGCTGACGCCCACCACCTCGGGCACGCCAGCCACGGCTACGCTGACACCCAGCCCGACGGCGACGTATACACCCGAAACTCAGACTCCATGAGTGCGATTTTTGAGTCTTCTCGCTGGCGGCTGGTGATCACGCCGCCCCTACCTGGCGCGATGAATATGGCTGTTGATGAAGCCATCCTGGAAGCTGCCGGAGGCGGCGACGTGCCACCAACTCTGCGGCTGTATGCCTGGGAGCCAGCCTGCTTGTCTCTGGGTTATGCCCAACCTTATACGGATGTGTTCTTGCCAGGGCTGGCTGCACACGGCTGGGAACTGGTGCGCCGCCCCACCGGAGGGCGCGCTATCCTGCACGTGGATGAACTGACCTATTCGGTGTGCGGGCCGCATGATGAGCCGCGCCTGGCGGGCAGCGTCCTGGACAGCTACCGGGTGCTGGCAGGCGCGCTGCTGCGAGCGCTGCACATGCTGGACATCCCGGCCCAGGCGAACGAAAAATCGCGGCAGAATGCTTCCTCACAGGCGCAAAACCCGGTCTGTTTCGAGGCGCCGTCTAATTATGAAATCATTGTGCAGGGCAAGAAGCTGGTGGGCAGCGCCCAGCGGCGCAGCAAGGATGGTGTCCTCCAGCACGGTTCGCTGCCGCTGTGCGGCGATCTGAGCCGCATTACCCTGGCGCTGGCTTTCCCGAATGAACAGGAGCGCCGCACAGCCGCGCAGCGCTTGCTCCAGCGGGCGGCCACTGCAGAGATGATCCTGGGGAGGCCTTTGGCGTGGGAGCAGGCTGCTCAAGCTTTTGCCGCAGCCTTTGCGGATGAATTGAACCTGGAGTTTATCCGGGCTGATCTAACGGAGGCTGAACTGCAGCGAGCCGAACAGCTGCTCGAAGAGCGCTATGCCAATCCCGGCTGGATGCAGCGCTCCTAGAACGATGGTGTTCCCGGCGAATAAATTCGCAATAGAGCAATCTCTACGGCGTCGGCGCGGGAGTGGGTGTGCCGCCAACAAAGACAACTTCGGAATACCCTAACTGCATAAAAAGCCGGTAGAGGTAGTTTTCACCGTTCTGGCGGGCGATATCCAGGATGCCGTCTTCCAGGGCTGCCTTCTCAATCTCGTCCTCAGCCACCTGGCGCGCCATCGATTCTAGATTGATGTTGCCCTTGGTCAGCAGACCAGTGTCCCGGTCGTAGACGTAGGATTTTTCATTATCCAGGGTGGCGATAAAAATTTCCGCTTCAGGAAGGTCAACATAGAGCACACCGTTCTTGATCTGCAGGTCTTCTGGCCCCAGCAGAGAGAGATCGATGCCTGCCAAAACCTCGCCGCGAGCGACGAAGATCAGTTTATCGCCAAACAATTGCCCGAAGATTTCCTGCCCGATTTCGGCAGTCACCACCTTCTCGATCGTATATTGGATCGTCTCCAGGCGCGCCAGCGAGCGAATGTCACGGATGATCGTCACTGGATCTGGCAGAACCGTTGGCGTGGGGTTCAAGATACCGGATACCCGCGTGCCAATATCCCCGGTCATCGATTCCACCGGGGAAACCGTCTGTGTGATCGTCTCGCGCACTACCCAAACCACGGCAAACGCCGCCAGTGCGGTGATCATTAGAAAACCAAGCACAACTACCCAACCCTTTGTGTTATCCATAGCATGGATTATACTATGGGCCGGAAAAATTTAGGAGAGATGCGTATGATGGTTGGTTTGCTGAAGCTGCACATCCTTCTCCCTGGCTGCACTTCGCTGAAGCAGAAGCGCAGCCGCATCAAGCCGCTGCTGGCCCGTCTGCACCGGGAGTTTAACGTCTCCGCCGCAGAGATGGAGCATCTGGACGCCTGGTCGGAGGCGCTGATCGCCTGCGCTTTGGTGAGCAACGACCCGGCCCACACCCAGAGAGCCCTGCAGCAGCTTGTGCATTGGCTGGAAGCCAACTGGCCGGATATTGAAATCGTGCAGGATCAAATTGAGCTGATTGGAGGTTGAGATGGATTTGGGTTTGAAGGGTTTATCCGCTCTGGTGGCGGGGGCCAGCCGAGGCCTGGGGTACGCAGTGGCGCTGGAACTGGCGCGTGAAGGGGTGCAGGTGGCGATCAACAGCCACAATCTGGACAAGCTGACGACGGCCGCGCAGGCTATCTCCGAGAGCACTCAAAGCCGGACGCTGGCTCTGGCTGGCGATATCACCGATCCAGAAGCGCCTGGAAGGCTGGTGGAGCAGGCTGCGGCGGCCTTTGGCGGTCTGGATCTGCTGGTGACCAACGCGGGCGGTCCGCCTCCAGGGCGTTTTGAGACCTTCGATGATGCTGTCTGGCAGCGGGGTATTGATCTGTCCCTGCTGAGCCATGTGCGCCTGATCCGCGCGGCTCTGCCGCATCTGCGCAAATCTTCCGCCGCCAGCGTGCTGACCGTGACTTCCTATTCGGTTAAACAGCCGATCGCCAATCTGGTGCTGTCGAACAGTGTGCGCGCCGCTACCGTCGGCCTGACCAAATCGCTGGCGCTGGAATTGGGCCATGAAGGCATTCGTTTCAACTCGATCCTGCCCGGCTGGACCGAAACCGAGCGCGTCCAGGAGCTGATGCAGGCCCGGGCAAAGACAAACGGCACCACGGTGGAAGAAGAAATAGCCCGCCAGCTGCAGGACAGTCCCCTGGGCCGCATGGCTACTCCAGGAGAATTTGCCAAAGCGGCTGTCTTCTTGCTCTCGCCAGCAGCCTCCTATATTACCGGAGTGATGCTGACCGTGGATGGCGGGATGTATAAGGGTGTGCTGTAGGGTTCAGCCGTTATGGAGGACAAACCCTGTCTGGTTGTAGTGGCGTCGCAGAACCCGGTCAAGCTGCAGGCTGTGCAAAAGGGCTTTGAGCGCATGTTCCCCACGCAGCGCTTCGAGCTGCATGGCGTCTCGGCGCCATCCGGGGTGAGTGATCAACCTGCCTCTGACTCTGAGACCCTGCGGGGAGCGATGAACCGGGCGCGGGCGGTTTCCCAGGCGCAGCCTCAGGCTGATTACTGGGTGGGTGTTGAGGGCGGCATCGAAGAACAGGATGGCGAAATGGCTGCCTTCGCCTGGATTGTGGTGTTATCCCGGCAAGGTATGGGGAAAGGCCGCACAGGCACGTTCTTCCTGCCGCCTCGGGTGGCAGGTCTGATCCGCCAGGGCATGGAGCTGGGGGAGGCGGATGATATTGTCTTCGGCAGGTCAAATTCCAAGCAGGAGAACGGCGCCATCGGCCTGCTGACCGGAAACGCGGTGGACCGCGCCCAGCTCTATGAGCAGGCGGTAGTCCTGGCGCTGACGCCGTTCAAAAACCCTGCTTTATATCTATAAACCCGAAAGGTCTCGCAGACCTTTCGGGTTTTAATTGATTTCTTCCTGGGTTAACAAAAATCCCCCGCACTGGATGTGCAGGGGATGGTAATGGAACGAAAACTAATATTGGATGATGCGCGGCAGTTTCTTGGCCTGCTCGATCCAGTCTGCCACCTGGGAGAGGACGGGCATCTTGCGCACCAGTTTCTTGGCCTTGTTTGCCTCCACCATCTTCTGGAACAGGTTTTCGGCCTTGCGCTGCGCCAGCTCGGGCACGGTATCCACGCCGGCTTCTTCCAGCAGGTCGGAATACTCGGAGCCAACGCCCTTAATCCGGTACAGGTCTGCATGGTTGACCCACTCCAGAATGTGCGCTTCGCTGATCCCGCTCGCTTCAGCCAGTTCCTTGCGGCCCTTGGGTGTCGTGCCCCTGGTAAGCAGTTCTTCGGTGGTAGAAACCCCAGCAGCTTTCAGCTTGCCTGCGTATACTTCACCGATGCCTTCTATATCTACTATTTTCGTCATCATTTGCCTCCTTAAGACAATCCAGCCTGATTCTTAGTTATTCCACATGACAATCCACGAAAATTATCCTTGATCTATTCTAACCTTCGTTATACAAAACGTCAACAGGAAATTTCACCCCTTGCTGTCTTGTTAGCCCTGGGGACTGGCGCGCCGGTGGACGCGGCCATCCACGCGCAGCCAGATCACCTCGCCGCTGGCGCTGCGTAAGATATCCAGCTGGTTGCCCTGGTCATCCCCCTCGGTGATGAACAAACGATCCGGGGCATAAGGGGCGAGCGGGTCAGGCGGCGGGGAGGGCGGGGGCGGCGCTTCGGGGGTGGGAAAGCCTCCTTTGAGAGTCATGTACAGGATCAGCTGCTTATCTTCCAGGCGGATTTCGCAGGTTGCCATGCTGGAATCATATATTCCAACATAGTCTTCCAGTTTTTCCACAGGCAGTTGGATGGGTTCCAGCTCGGGCGGCTGCACTCCGGCAAAGCGTTTCAGGATCGCCGCCGCGCTGAGCCGGCAAAGAGCGCCTCCCATATCGCAATTGGTCAGGATTGCCAGAGCCAGGTCTTTCTCAGGAACCAGGCAGAGCAAGGCGCTCTGCCCATTGGTGCCGCCGCCGTGGCTGACCACGCGCACGCCCTCATAATCGGTCATGAACCAGCTCAGCCCGATGAAGCGCAGCCCGCCCGCCGGGATCAGTGGGGTGCGCATCTGGATCAGGGTATCTGCCTGGAGCAGCCGCTGCCCGGAGGCCGACCTGCCGTCTCCCATCTGGAAGCTGGCGTAGCGCAGCAGGTCGGGCGCCGTACTGATGATCCCGCCAGCCGCATGGGCTGCCCGCCCGATCGCCCAGGGCCGGGCGACCACCGGGGCGCCGTCGATCACCTCGTGACCAATGGCGACCCGCTGGGTGATGATATCAGCAGGAAAGAAAAAGGTGCGCGGCAGCTCGAGCGGGCCGATGACCAGCTCCTGCAGGGCAGCCTCGAAGGTTGATCCTGTGATGACCTCCAGCACCCGCCCGGCGATGTAGAACCCGGCGTTGTTATACGACCAGACTTCGCCCAGGGGGGTGATCTGGGGCAGCTCGGCCAGCTTTTCCACGATTCGCGCCAGGGCGTCATCGCCATACCCGAAGTCGTTGAAATAATCTCCGTCCCAACCGCCGGTGTGAGTGAGCAGGTGGCGCATAGTCGTCTGCTGAGCTGCCAGCTCATTTTTCAGGCGCAGGCCAGGCAGGTACTCCCGCACCGGACGATCCAGCTCCAGCCTGCCCATTTCAACCAGCCGCATCACGGCAGTGGCAAGGAATGTCTTGGTGATCGAACCTACCTGAAAGAGGGTCTCTGGTGTGACGGGCAGGGGATTCTCAACGCTGGTAATGCCCAGCCCATGAACGTATTGTTCCCCAAGGTGATAGACGCCGATTGCGGCCCCTGGCACTTTCAGGCGCTCCATGTGCGTCTGGGCTTTGGCGCACACCTCCTGGATGAGTTGATTGTCTTCTGGTTGGCTCATATGCACCTCCTGATGGCGAATAATTTATCCCACATGGCTCAGGTAGCGCTGGCGGATTTCCCTGGCATGCTCTTTCTCGTGGTGGATAAACACCTGCACAAGTTCAGTGACGGTGCCAGTTTCGCCCCACGGCATGATTAAGGGTTGGATAAACTTCTCGTCGGGCATCTCGTGCAGGATAGTGATGAGCAGCTGGCGGGAGAGCTCGCATTCATGCCGCACATGCTCCAGATCTAGCGCCTCACGCTCTGCGACTGACTGTTCGTTATAATGATTGACCCCGCGCACAGCAGGCGCGGCCGGGACACGCCCGGCGACATGCGCACGCAGCGAGGCAACTACGGCGTCATCCCAACCGGTCAGGTGCGCCAAAAGTTCTCTGACTGTCCAATCGGGATAGATTTCCAGATGGGAGTCCAGGTCGTCCAGGACATAGTGTAAGCTCTGGCGAGACTCCACCAGCTCTTGAATCAGCCGTTCTCTTTCATTCATCGCTCACCTCGGGCTGCTCTTGGATTTGAGCACCAATTCTTTCCAGCCCTGCCAGTCTCCAGCGGCTGCCAGGCGCGCCTGGGCCGGCCAGGTCTCGGGTTTGGCAAGCCGCAGGCTGGCCGCGCCGAGAATTTGCTGCAGCTTGTCTATGGGGGTATCGGCCAGGCGCGCATAGGAGGTGATGCCGGCAGTTTTCAGCAAACTGGCGATGCGCGGCCCGATACCGTCCAGGCGGGTCAAATCATCATCAGGCTGGGGCGCTCCAGCCGCGGGCGAGGTGGTTTTTGGTTTGGTGATGGCAGAAGGCCGCTGCCCCTGGCGTTTTTTGGCGGGGGCAGAAGTGGTTGAGCCGGGTCGGTGGGGTATCGTGATTTCTTTTGGCTCGGGTGTGGGCGTGGTTTCCTTGCGTGGTCGGGTAAGAAACCACAGCATCAAGCCAAAACCAATCACAAACATCAAACGGAACTGGAATTTGCGGAACATTCTGACTCCTTTGGCTGGCAGAATATGTCACGTTTTCACAATTATAAACCCCCTCAGGCAGCAAACGCGAAATTGTTGGCAGCGGGCGTAATTCATGCGCTAATATCCATAATATACCTGTACATGTAGCCAGCCTTGCTCGTCTAAACTCCCTTCGACAAAGACCAGCATGCCATTCAGCGAACCCGCAAATACCAGACGGAAATAATCATCTGTGATCTGGTTCAGGTTGATCAGCTCGTAGAGCCGCTGCTGCGAGAAAGCTCCCCTGTAGAAGCTGATCACCTCGTCCATCCAAAAATCGGTCTGATAGCTGATCTTGATATCCCCGAATTTGTCGAAATTCTCCACCTCGCCTGGCAGGGGGAAAGGCGAGGTGTACTTTTCCATCAATGTTAAATCGACGAATACCGTCGGGGTTGGCTCCAGGGTGGCAGTGGCTGTCAGTGTGCTGGTGAGGCTAAGTGATGGCATGAGCGTCAGGGTGCTGGTCAGGGTTCCGGTGATCTCCATGCCCGCCCCGGACAGGTCAGCGGTGCCCTGAGGGGTTTTTGTGGTGTTCTTCATCAGGGTTGGAGCGGCGGTCTTCGTAGTGGTGGGCTGGTGGGTGGAAGAGAGTGCTGCAGGGCTTGCTGTTGGGGATGGCGCGCCCTGCCAGAGACGAGAAACAGCCTGGCATGCCAGGCTGAGACTAACCAGTAGAGCCAGCGCGACCAGGAATGTCCTAGACCCCGCGGTTGACTTCGAGGCCATAAAATTGACCCGTCTCCACCTGGAAGCGCAGGTTGAAATAGCTGTCGCCGCCATCCATGACCAGGATAAACTCCTTTTTCCAGTTATTGTCAGGAGGGTTGTAGAAATAGTTCACATAGATGACGCGCTGCCCGTTTTCGAGATAGCCGACATATTGGCGTTTGTATTTGCTCAGCCTCTCCCACAAGACGGGCAGATTTTCGAACATTTCATCGTTGGCTGTCAGATAGTCCGGTAGGGCCGCCTCCAACGCGGCCACATCCTGCTCGGTGGGCAGCCAGAACTCGTTGATATCGTTTCCGAGCAAAGGGCCAAGCTCCTGGGCATTTTCAACTGATAGGATCACGCCTTCGTACCCACTGCCGCGCACCGCCTGGTTGCCAGAGTTCATCAGGGTGCAGCTGCTCAGCACAGCCAGCAGACCCAACCAGCAGAAAACTCGCCATGAATAGTTTTTCATCTCACACCAGCAGCGTTTCAAGCCGGTCAACCAGATTTGAGAGCAGAGCGAATGTCTCTTCAACCGGCTGCGGCGAGGTCATATCCACACCAGCCAGCTTGAGCGCATCCAGCGGGTAGAGCGAACTGCCGGCAGAGAGGAACTTGAGATAATTGTCCACCGCTCCTGGAACGCCATTCAGAATACGTCGCGAGAGCGAATGCGCCGCTGAGATGCCGGTGGCATACTGGTAGACGTAGAAATCCATGTACAGGTGCCCAAAGGTGGCCCAGGTGATCCCCACCCGCGGGCGGTCCACCTGCACCTGGTCGCCATAGGCTTCCTGGAACAGATCCGCCATGAGATCATTCATCACGTCGGCGCTCAGACCTTCGCCTTGCTCGACGCGCCGGTGAACCTCCATCTCGAAGCGCGCCAGGGTGGGCATGATCAAGAAATAGCGGAAGAAATTTGCCATGGCTTCTTCAATCAGGGATATCTGGAATTCCCGTTCGGTTTGCTGTTCGAGCAAATGGGCGCGTACCATCGCCTGGTGAAAATTCGAGGCGACTTCGGCGACAAACAGCGAATAATCGCTGTAGATGACCGGCTGGGTTCTCCAGGTCAGCAGGGAGTGCATCGAATGGCCCAGCTCATGCGCCAGGGTGGACAGGCTGAAGATATCATCTGTGTAGCTCATCACGATGAAGGGATAGGTGCCTGGCGCGCCATAGGAGAACGCCCCGGCTGACTTTCCCTGGTTGGGGTAGACATCCACCCAGCGGTCATGCAGGCAGCCCTGGCGGACTTCGGCGGCGTAATCCGGCCCCATCGGAGCCAGCCCCTGGCAGATCCATTCTACCGCTTGAGCGTAAGGAATGGACGGCTTCTGCGTGGTCAGCGGCGCCCACATGTCAAACGGCTTGAGCTGATCCACGCCCAGGGCTTTGCGCCGCAGAGCGAAATAGCGATGCCAGACGGGCAGGTGCTTGCGGAAGGTCTCTAGCAGGTTGTGGAACACCTCCGGCGGGATGCAGTTTTCGAACAGGGAGGCTTCCAGGGTGCTGTTAAACCGGCGGGCGCGCGCCCGGAAGGAGTAGCCCTTGACGGCGGTGATCAGGTTGTTCGCCAGGGTGTTTTTAAAGGCCAGGTGGGTGTCCATATAGCCCTCCCAGGCCGTCTGGCGCAGTCGCCGGTCTGGCAGACCGAGGATTTTATAGAGACTGCCCTGGGTGACTTCCATCGACTCGCCCTGGCTGCCGGAGGCGGCCGGGTATTTGAAGTCGGCGTTGGTCAGCATGGAAGCGGTTGATTCCACGCTGGCGAATGGATCTGCCAGCATGCCGAGCAGTTCTTCGACCTCAGCCGAGCGGACGTGAGCTTGTTTGCGGAACAAATTATGAAAATACTGCGCATAGATGTTCAGGCTTTTATCTTTGTCCAGCCACTGCTCCAACTGCTGCTGCCCAATCTGGAGCAGCTCCGGCTCAACAAATGAGACCGCCGCCAGCACCTGTCCAATCACCCCCGTGGCTTTGCCGGGCAGGGCGGCGTTTTCTTGATCGGTCAAATCCACTGCATTTTTCATGCGTGCGTACATCAAGGCGACAATGGCGCGTTTCACCAGCTCGTCGCGCCCCTGCAGCGTTTCCGCCAGGGAGCGTGGGCTGCTGGCAAGCGTGCCTTGCCTGCTGGAGAAGGCTGGAATGAGCTTCTGGATGGCCTGCAGTTCGGCTTCCCAGGCTGCAATGTCTGGATAGACGCTCTCGGCGTTCCAGGTAAATTCCCGAGCGATTTCGCTGCGTAATGGTACATTATTTTCTGACATATGATCTCCTTATCCAGTGTATCTCATTGATCGAGATGGCCGCGAGGCCATGATTAGTAAACGATGCATTGTATTCTGAAACCAGCCACCGAACTGCTGGTTCGTTCAATCAGGAAAAAAGCCTGCGGGATGAAAGGCTCTGGTTTGCGCGGCGGAGCGGTGGGCGAAAGCGGCGTCTCGGGGATTACGGTGGCCGGGATGGGCCGCATTTCGATATACCAATAGCGTCCGTCAGAGGTGATATCTTCACCCGCCGGTTTGCGGCTGCCGAAGCAGTATTCATCGCGGGGTTTATGAAAAATTTCAGGCAGATCCTCCCCGGTCACTGTTTGCACCTGCGCAGCCTGCCAGTATCCCCGCTGGTGTGAATGGGTATATGGCTCCAGGGTCTGCCAGGCGATGTCTATGGCTTGCGCCTCAGTGATCGTTGAGGCTGCCGGGCTGCAGGCAGCCAGGAGCGCCAGGCATAGCAGGAATGAGATTTGGCCCCATGCCTTCATAACAGCTTCAGCATCAGTCCTTCATAGGGCTGCAGGGTCAAATCGGCCAGCTCGATCGTTCCAACTTCCAGATCCTGGGTGGACAGGAGCACTTCAGCGCGTTCTTCAAGAGAAGATAAATCTAATTTAATCGTCGCGCCAGAGAAGTTGATTACCACCAGCAGGTGCTGTCCGACCATCCGGCGGGTATAAGCCAGCACATGATCGGGAACTTGATCAACGAAATCAAAATCGCCGCGCTGCAATACTGGCAGCTCCCGGCGCAGTCGCAGCAGGCGTTTGTAGAAATTCAGCGTTGAGGTGGGATCCGCTCTCTGCGAGAGCACGTTGATCTTGGGGTAGTTTTCGGGCAGGGGCAGCCAGGGCTGCACGCCCGCAGGGGTGAAACCCGCGTTCGGGGAGCTATCCCAGATCATCGGAGCGCGCTCGGGATCTCGGCCTTCATCTGTGCCAGGTTTGCGCCGGGCGACAGGATCCTGAAGCCGGTCGGCTGGCACCTGGATATCCTGCATACCCAGCTCATCTCCATAATAGATCGTCGGCGCTCCCCGCAGGGTGAGCAGTAGAAGAGCAACGGAGCGGTGGTTCTCTACGCCATAGCGTGTCGCCAGGCGGTGAACATCATGGTTGCCGAAGACAAAATTCGGCGCAGCGCCCGGAGGCAGGGCGGCGTAATAGGAGTGGATCGCCTGGCGGATCGCCTGAGCCTGCCAGGGCTGTCTTAGAGTGATGAAGTTGAAGGGCAGGTGCAGCTCGTCCAGGCTTTTGCCGTAATAGGAGACCAGCTCTTTCGGGTTCATGAACCAGGTTTCGCCGATGGTGACCCGATCGCCAGGGTAGCTGTCGAAGATATGGCGGAACTGCCGCAGGTGAGCGTGGATTTCGGGCTGGTTGATATCGTAGCGGTGCTCCTGGATGGTTCGATCCGGGTTTGCGGGATTGGGCAGAATGGGGTTATCCGGGAATGAGGCGTGTTTGATCAGGAAGGTGACCACGTCCATGCGAAAGCCATCCACCCCTTTATCCAGCCAGAAACGCAGCACTTTGTGCATGGCTTTCACCACCTGGGGATTGCGCCAGTTTAGATCGGGCTGTTTTTCCAGGAACAGGTGCAGGTAATATTGCGAGGTGGCTTCATCCCACTGCCAGGCGCTGCCGCCGAAAAACGACTCCCAGTTGTTGGGCGGGCTGCCATCTGGTTTTGCGTCCCGCCAGATATACCAGCTGCGCCGGGCAGACTGCCGCGAGGCGCGTGATTCAACGAACCAGGGATGCTCATCCGAGGTGTGGTTGGGAACAAAATCCAGCACCACGTGCAACCCGTGTTCATGGGCGGACGTAAGCAGCCGGTCGAAGGTGGCCATATCGCCGAACAGCGGATGGATATCCATATAGTCGGACACGTCGTAACCGAAATCGGCCATTGGTGAGGGGTATATAGGTGATATCCACAGAGCGTCAACACCCAGGTCTGCCAGGTAATCGATGCGCTGGATGATGCCCTGCAAGTCGCCCACACCGTCGCCATTGCTGTCCATAAAACTGCGGGGATAGATCTGGTAAAACACACCATGTTTCCACCAGATGAAGCGCTCACCCATGTTTGCGTCCTCCGTAAATTGCGTGCCCGGCTTTCAGCCAATAAACATCCACGTTCTTAAAACCGGCCTGGTCCAGCCAGCGCAGCTGTTCGTATACGCCAGATGGTTTATCAACCTCATCTGGGTAACGAAATATATTCCACTGCAGGTTTTGAAATATATCGAAAAAGGCGTAGTTGCCATCCAGTTGAAAGGCCTGCTGGCGCACAGCCTCAGCGTAAGAGGCATCTGCCAGGGCAATCCCGGTTGCATCGGCTGGCATAATGATATCAGCGATTACCAGCACGCCCTGGTCATCCAGCAGACTGTAGAGATCCTGGAACAGCTCCTGCTTTTGAGCGCCGTCCAGGTGATGGATTGCCAATGAAGATACCACTGCTTGATATGGGCCAGTATTTTTCCGCCAGTCACGCGCCGCCAGCGAAAAAAGCCGGGGGATGAAACGCTCCCCATAGCCAGCCAGGTTCTGATGCGCCTGTTCGAGCATACGGGGCGAGCCATCCAGTCCAACCACCGTGCAGAGGGGGTATTTTTCGAGCAAGGCTCCAGCCAGCAGGCCCTCCCCGCAGCAAAGCTCAAGCGCCTTCCAGGGCTCATCTTTTGGGGGCATCAGATCGCGGATCGCGGCGATTTGTTCTTCTCGGTCAGGCACAAAGTAGCGCCCGTAATCGATGAAAGTCTCCGAATTTTCTTCGCTCCAGTTAGTCGCCAGATCAGGCGGATCAGTTTGTATCAACGCGCTTTCCTCAGCTGTTATTTCTGGACCACCTTAAGAGTAATCGAATATTCCTTGAGTTCAATTTTTTGTTCTGTGGTGAAGGGATAGGGTTCCACGGCTAATAACTGGATTTCATAAAGCCCCAGGTTGGCGATATCCTGAGGGTGATTGGTGCTGAGGATGAGTGTGCTTCCCTCGTCTTTATCTAGACCAGCCAGGATTTGAATCCGGGCTTCGCCGCTCTGCACACACACGACTGATTTTGGGCAGCGGCTGTCAACCAAGACCGCCTCAAACTTGATCCAGATTCTTTCTTCAGGCAGAGAAATCTGTTCGCCGCCGTGCAGTTGGAAAGGTTGACCCACCTCAGGCGCGGTTATGGCGGTTGCGGCTTCGGTTGCCGCGGCTGCGGTGGGCGTGGGGGTGGCTGCTGAACTGCAGGATGCCAGCATGACAGCTGCGATCACCAACCCAGAAATTACAGTGACGCTGTTCAAGCCCAGAAAGGGTCTTAGATACCGGAGAAGGAAGGGTTTATTCATTAGCAAAATGATACCACACTCAATCGGATGTCAAGGGTATTTTTGACCTGCCTTGATCGGCCCGGTTATCCATGTTATCATCGACCAGCAATCCAACGTTATAGAAAGGCGAGAGCGGGATGGGTAAAAAAAACTACACAACACGGTCAGGTGGTGGGTTTATATCTGGGGCTGGATCCGGATTCTTTCATCACTACCCGGCAATCTCAGGTAAAAGTGACTTTTGCGGGTTTTGAAGGCGACAGGCACAGTGGGATCACCCGCCGATCGGATGGGCGCACGCCGCAGTACCCGCGCGGAACGGAAATCCGCAGCGACCGCCAGGTGTCCATCCTTTCTATGGAGGAATTGGACGAAATTGCCGCCGCCCTGGATGTGCCTCAAATCCTGCCGGAGTGGCTGGGCGCCAACCTGCTGCTGAGCGGCATCTCCAGGCTGACCCTGCTGCCCCCATCCACCCGGCTTTTTTTCTCCGGCGGCGTAACGCTGGTGGTTTCGCAGCTGAATCTGCCCTGCCTGGGCCCGGGCGGCCTCATCGAGGAGAAATACCAGCGCCAGGGGCTGGCTGCCCTCTTCGTCAAGCAGGCGGCGCGCCTGCGCGGGCTGGTGGCTGTGGTGGAGATGCCCGGCACATTATGCGAAGGTGAAACAGTGCAAGCCGAAATCCCCGAGCAGGTGATCTATGGCGACCGGCTCGGAGATTGACGGCTTTCTGTTTGATCTGGATGGCACCCTGTATCTGGGTGAGCAGGCGCTGCCGGGGGCGGTGGAGACGCTGGCAGAACTGCGCCGCCGGGGCAAACGCCTCCTGTTTGTGAGCAACAAACCTTTAGAAGGGCCTCAGGCGTACGCGGACCACCTGACCCGTTTCGGCATCCCGGCTGATCCAGATGAGGTGCTGACCTCTGCGGGCGTGCTGGGGGATTATCTGCGGCGCAACCATCCCGGATTGAGATACTACGTTGTTGGCGAGGAATACCTGCGCCAGGAACTGGTCCGTTATGGCCTGACCCTGGTGGATGATCTTTGGGATCAAGATGAGCGACAGGTAATCGACCCGCGCGGCATTGATGCGGTAGTGATCGCATTTGACCGGACGCTGGACTACCGCAAGCTAAATACCGCTTATCAAGCCTTGCTGCGAGGGGCGCGCTTCTTTGCCACCAACGCGGATAAGGCCTGTCCTATGCCCGGCGGCGCAATCCCCGACGCTGGGGCGACGATTGCCGCCCTGGAGCATATCACCGGGCGCAAGCTGGAATTATTGGCGGGTAAGCCCTCTCCATTAATGATGCAGGCAGCTCTGCAGCGATTGAGCCTGCCGCCGGAAAGATGTTTGATGACCG
>JAFGQI010000161.1 GCA_016935755.1 Anaerolineales bacterium | reverse complement strand
TGGGCGCTCACCAGCGGCGCGAAGCAGCGCGCATCTTGCCGGAGCTGCTGACGGAGGGTGATGCTGTTCTGGCGCCGATCACGGAAGGCTGGCAGCAGATCGGATTCTACAACACCCTCATCCAGGCGCTTTTAGGCAATGATCCGTCCCTGATCCTGCTGCTGGATGATATCCAGTGGTGCGATCGAGATACGCTGGAATGGCTGAAGTATCTCATCCGCAACCGACCAACAGCGAAAATATTGATCCTGGCAACCCTGCTTGAGGGGGAGACCCCTACACTGTCGCCGATGATAAACTTTTTCGACCACCTGCGCCAGCTCGGACGACTGACGGAAGGGGAACTGCCACGCCTGAACGCTGAACAAACCGCAGCCCTGGCTGCCAGCATCCGTGGAAGGGATATACCAGATTCATTCTTTTTCCGTGAATCGGAGGGTGTACCCCTGTTTATCGTTGAGATGGCGCGCAGCGGACTGGAAGAAAACCGGATGGGCAGGATTGGCTTGAAAGAATTCTCTCCCAGGCTGCAAGCCACATTGGTCGGGCGGCTGAGCCGGCTTGGCGATACCGCCCGTTCGTTGGCTCATGCTGCTGCCGTGCTTGGACGGGAGTTTAACCTACCTCTGATCTCAACGGTGGCGGGCCTGGGGGAAACAGACGCCATGCTGGCTTTAGATGAACTCTGGCAGCGGCGCATCGTGCGCGAGAAGGGGAGCGGCAAATACTATTTCAGCCACGATCGTCTGGGGGAAGCTGCCTTGAGTGACCTCAGCCCAGTGCGGCTGCGCTGGCTGCACCTGCAAGCCGCACGCGCCCTTGAGCAGTTTGGCGGTGAAGATGGAGTGATTGCCGGGCATTATGTCGAGGCCGGGGAATCCGTCCTTGCAGCTCATGCCTTCAGCCGGGCAGCGCAACGCGCCGCCAGCCTGTTTGCTCTGGAAGAAGCGCGCGCCCTGGTTGAGAGAGCAATTTCGCTCGACGGTCGCTCAGGATCAGAAAGATATGAACTTTATGGCGATATTCTCAGCCACTTGGGGCTGCTGCGCCAGGCCAGCGAAGCTTATGGCCGGGCGCTGGTTGTCTGCCAAGCGGCAGACTGGCAGGCTCAGGCACGGCTGCACCGCCGCATTCTGAACTGCGTCAGCCGCGTGAATTACCACAGCGCACGCAACGCCTACCAGCAAGGCTCTGCTGATCTGCTCAAAGCGGTTCAAAAAGATGCCGGATTCTGGGAAGAATGGCTGGAACTGCATTTAAACTGGATGCGGGCTAATTACTGGGTGAGCAACGCTCCTGAAGTTGAACGCGTGATCCAGCTCCTGGATGAACCCTTAAAAATGTGGGGGACGCCGCTGCAAAAAATCCAGCACCGGCATGGCATCTTGCTGCATCACCTGCTGACTCATCAATTTACCGCCACAGCAGAACAAGTGAAGATCGCCCGTCAGAATGTTACCGCAGCAGATGAGCTAAATTCTCCGGTTCACCTGGCCGAACAGCTCTCCTCTTTAGGGCTGGTTGCGTTTATGGCTGGCGAGTTTGGTGAAAGCATCCAGGCCTATAACGCCTGCCTGGTGGTGGCTGAAGCGTATAGCCTGCAGAATATCCTGGAACGCGCCTACGCCTACCTTTCCCTGGCATATCGCCGTAAAAAAATGCCTGAGATGGCAAACGAGGCGCTCAACCGGCTGACAGGTGTGATAAAACAAACTCAGATGCGAACGTATCGATCGCTCGAAATAGCCCAGCGCGCCTGGTTAGCCTGGTGCGAAGGCGATAACCGCTCTGCTCAGCGACTGGCAATTCAAGCAATCGAAGGGTGGAGTGAGGAAAAGATATTATACCCGCTGCAATGGGCTGGTAGGATGGTTTTACTGGCACTGGCGGTGCGAGAACAGGATTTGCCGCAAGCAGTTGTCCATGCTCAGACGATGTTACAATCAGGCCAGCAACAGCTTTCACCAGCGATGGATGCAGCCCTGCAAACAGCGCTTGATGCAGGAGTTCAAGGTACACTGGAAAACTGGCAGCAGGTGGTTGCTGCCATACTAGCAGAAGGCTACCTATAGTAGATCAGTTGATCGTAAACCGGGGGAAAAACAAGCATGGCTCTTGAGCATATTCCTTGTAATTCTCATCAAATTTATAGTTTTTAGCTCTCTAAAGAACGCTTTGGGAACGCCGATTTTGATATGATGCGATCAGGTTAATCATATTCGGGATCGAAGGGAAAAAACTATGAAAATTCTAATCGTTGGCGCAACCGGTGTTTTGGGGAAAGCGACCACCCGACAGCTGCTTGCTGCCGGGCATAAAGTGCGCGCCATGACGCGCGATCTTCACAAAGGCGAGGATCTACGTACCATGGGCGCAGAAGTTGTGCAGGGCGACTTGATCGACCAGGCATCGCTGCTCAATGCCTGCCAGGGTGTGGAGGCTGTGCTGGCTGCTGCTCACCAGCTGATGGGGACGGGGCAGTACACTTCCCAGGCAGTAGATGATGCCGGACATTGCGCCCTGATCGATGCAGCCAAGGCCGCCAGAGTGGGGCACTTTGTGTACACCTCGGCCCAACATGCCTCGCCCAGCCACCCCACCGATTTCTACCGCACCAAGGCAAAAGTAGAAGCCTATCTAAAAGCCAGTGGGCTGAGCTATACCATCCTGCGCCCCCCGGCTTTCATGGAATGGCATTTGCACAACCTGCTCGGGGCAGCGATATCAACCAGCGGCAAAACCACCATCTACGGTGCGGGGAATAACCCAATCAACTTCATCGCCGGGGAGGATGTGGCGCGTTTCGCAGTAATCGCATTGACCGATCCGCGCCTGAAAAACCGCACGATCGATATCGGCGGCCCGGATAACCTGAGCAAGAACCAGGTCGTATCTCTATACGAAAAATACGCAGGTCGAACCGCCAAAGTAACCCATGTACCCACGGGCCTGATGAAAGTTATGGCGCCGGTCTTGCGCCCGATGCAGCCGGTGATCAGCCGACTGATGGCCTTCAGCGTGTGGGCCGATACCACCGACCAGCGCTTCGATCCCACGACGATGCTGAAAGAATTCCCCATGACACTGACGCACGTGGAAGATTTTGTGCGCGCAGCAAATGGGAAGTAAGGTACAACCATGATCCAGACCAAAACAATCCCATTGAATGGTGTAAACATTCACTATGTTGAAGCCGGGCAAGCAGGCCCAGCGCTGGTCATCCTGCACGGCATCACTGGCTCACACACCAGTTTTCTGCACTTGATACCGGCATTGGCGCAGCAAGCCCATGTGTATGCTCTCGATCTGCGTGGGCATTATCTTTCCGGTCATACGCCCGGAGCGTATCAGCTGGCCGATTATGGGCAGGATGTGGTCGCCTTCCTGCAAAGCGTGGTCAAGCAGCCGGCGATCCTGGTTGGACATTCCCTGGGCGGCATGGTTGCAGTTTGGGCAGCCGCCCAGGCCGCGGAGTGGGTGCGGGGCGTCTTTCTGGAAGAGCCGCCGCTGTTCATCTCTCAGCCGCCTCGTTTGCAGGAAACCCCATTTTATGGTTTGTTCACGTTCCTACGCCAGCAGCTACAACAATATCACGGCAGCAGAGGCAGACTGGAAGACATGATGGCCTTTGTGGGGCAATCCCCGGTAGATGCCGGGCGAACCATGCTGGAAGCTTTTGGGCCAGAGTTAGTGCGCCAGCGAGCGATGGAGCTTGACCAAATGGATCCGACTATCCTGGATGTTGCCATTGACGGCCTGCTGCTGGGCCAGGAGAACCCGGATGTCTTATTGCGCCAGGTTCGCTGCCCTGCCTATCTGCTGGCAGGCCAGGTGGAATTTGGAGGAGTACTGGAAGCAAGCGATGTAGAACGCATCCGAGCAGCGCTTCCAACCTGCCCACACATCGTATTTCAGCAGACAGGTCATCTCATTCATCGAGAAAAGCCGGAGGCGTATCTGCAAGCCTTGCAACCATTCATCACAAGAATCAATGGGCATAACACAGATGCTGGCAGCCAGTGATGAAACAATCTACACCGGTGGGCAACAAAGCATCCAGCCCTACCGAAACCATTTCCGCCAATTTGATGGGAGTTGAGATGAATACCAAAGAATGGACAGAAGTTTTATGCCCTCTGCTAAGCCTGGCCTTAAGGCTGGAAGGCGAAGGCCAGTACAATCTTGCCAAGCTGGCTCGTTCCGCCGTCGATTCCTTGGGACGGCAGGCAGCCTACCAACCAGAGCCGCCAACCAGCAAACAGAGCCTATTGGCAGATATCGATGACATCACCCGCGCATTGGCTGGTTTGGATATGAACCGGGACTTGGTGGAAGCTCTGCGGCGAGGTGCGACCGCTCTTGCAGAAGGCCGGCTGCCGCTGCTCAGCGAAACGCCCCATCCCTATGTATGCCGGACTTGCGGATACCTGGTGATCGGGGAAACGGAAGAAAAATGTCCCACCTGCGGGGCATGGCCAGAGACTTTCCAATGGTTTGCCCCGATCTACTGGCTCGAAGCGCTCGATCCCTTTGCGGCCCTGGAAACGTTACGCCAGACGCCCGAGAAGATCAGCGCGCTCCTGGAGGGGTTGTCTGAATATGCAATGACCGTACAACCGGCGGATGGCGGCTGGGCGGTGCGCAACATCATCACCCACTTACGCGATGCGCAAGGAGTGCTGGAATACCGGCTGGATTTGTTCCAGAAACAGGAGAACCCCATCCTGGAGTCTAAAGCGGTCTTCGAATGGGCGACTCGGGAAGAAGAACGCCCACCGTTTACGCGGGAAATATTCGAGAGTTACAAAGAAACCCGCGCCAGGATCATCAGCAGGTTGGAGGCGCTGCCGGAAAAAGGTTGGCGGCGCATCGGTTATCACGAAGAATTTGGCGTGGTCTCGATCAAGCAGCAGGTGAGTTATTTTGCTTCACACGAGCTGACCCACCTGCCGCAGCTTGAAAGGCTGCGCGCACAACTATAGAGAGGTTATAGTATGAAGATCAAACATATTATTTGGTGTTTCGCGCGCGTCATCCTGACGCTGGCAATTGTGACTGGAACGCTGCAGGTTGGCTCTTTCCGCACCCAGGCGGCTGCCCAGTTTACGATCACCGGACCCGCCGGGAGCGTCCAGTTCGGGTATCGAGTCACGGTCCTGCCCAACGGCAATTTTGTGGTCATCGACCCAACCTACAACGGCGGGATCGGCGTGGATGCAGGGGCTGCTTATCTGTATGATGGCGCCAGCGGGATGATGATCAGCATGCTGACCGGAATGACAGCAGGCGACAAGGTTGGGCACGGCGGAGTAGTTGTGCTGGCCAATGGCAACTATCTGGTGGCCAGCCCATTGTGGGACAATGGTGGAATTTCAAACGCTGGAGCGGTCACCTGGGGGAGCAGTGTGAGCGGGATATCTGGCGCGGTAACAGCTGCCAACAGCCTGGTTGGCAGTTCGGTCAACGAGAGTGTCGGTACATATTGTGCAGTTACCCTGACCAATGGTAATTATGTGGTGTGCAGCCCCTACTGGGATAAAGGGGCGGTTGCAGACGCGGGAGCAGCGACCTGGGGGAACGGTAACGGAGGCACGGTGGGCGTGATTTCGTCAGCCAACAGCCTGGTGGGCAGTAAAGCCAACGATATGGTTGGCTCAGGAATCACATATCTGAGCAACGGCAACTATGTGGTGCGAAGTCCTCTGTGGGACAATGGAGCAATTGTGGATGCTGGGGCAGCCACCTGGGGCAATGGGAACGGTGGGACAGTTGGCGCCATCTCAGCAGCTAACAGCCTGGTGGGCGGTACATCTTCTGACAGGATTACTGATGGCGGTGTCGCTCGGCTCGATAATGGCAACTATGTGGTGATAAGTCCTGGTTGGGATAATGGGGTGAATTTGGATGCCGGGGCGGTCACCTGGGGCAATGGGAACGGAGGGACTGTCGGCGTGGTTTCTGCAGCCAACAGCCTGGTGGGCAGTAAAACGAATGACTGGGTTGGCTACGGTGGGGTAAAAGCGTTGAAAAACAGCAACTACGTGGTAGCAAGCACAATCTGGGATAACGGAACAACCATAGATGCCGGGGCGGTCACCTGGGGCAACGGAGCCAGTGGAGTGTTTGGCGTCGTCTCAGCCGCCAACAGCCTGGTTGGCAGCAGCGCCTCGGACAAGGTGGGTGAAAACATTCTGCCATTAAGCAACGGAAATTATGTGGTGAGAAGTGCTAAATGGAATAATGGTTCAGTGACAGATGCCGGGGCGATCACCTGGGGCAATGGGAATGGAGGAACCATCGGGGCGATTTCCGCAGCTAACAGCCTGGTGGGCAGCACAGCCTCCGACGTGGTGGGCTTTGGCATTTGGATTGCCCTGAACAATGGCAATTATGTCTTCAGCAGCATGAACTGGGATAATGGCGCGGTTATCAACGCCGGGGCGGTCACCTGGGGCAATGGGAACGGTGGAACCGTCGGGTTGGTTTCTACAGCCAACAGCCTGGTGGGAAGCACAGCCAACGATAAGGTTGGCTCTTCAGGGCTAACCAGGCTCGAAAACAACAACTATGTGATCTGCAGCTTGCTTTGGGACAACGGCGCTCTGATGGATGCCGGGGCAGTCAGTTGGGGTAATGGGAACGGCGGGACTGTCGGCGTGGTTTCTGCAGCCAACAGCCTGGTGGGCGGCGCTGCCAACGACAAAATCTGCGATAGGGAAATAATGGCGCTGAGCAATGGCAATTATGTCGTCAACAGTTCACAATGGGATAATGGCGCGGTGGCCAACGCTGGGGCAGTCACCTGGGGCAATGGGAACGGAGGAACTGTTGGGGTTGTGTCCGCAGCCAACAGCCTGGTAGGCAGCACAGCCAACGACCAGGTAGGATCAAATCCAACGATTATACTGGCCCAGGGGAATTATCTGGTGCGCAGTCCATTGTGGGACAGTTCGGCAGTGCTCACTGATGTTGGAGCGCTCACCTGGGGCAGCGGGAATGGCGGGACGGTAGGCGCTGTCTCAGCAGCGAACAGCCTGGTAGGCAGCACTGCAGGGGATCAGGTTGGCAATGACACCAGCGCGGGCCTCAGCAACGGAAGCTATGTGGTGCTCAATTCCGTATGGGATAATGTCACATTGGTAAACGCCGGCGCACTCACCTGGTGGTATGGCCACAGTCGCCTCAGCGGACCGGTCAATAAGGGCAACAGTCTGCTGGGCGTCAAGCCCGGTAAGGGTTATGGAATGAATTTTAATTACGACGAAGTCAACCACCAGCTGGTGGTTGGTAGGCCGTACGACAATCTTGTTACCCTGCTCAAGCTGTCACAGATTTCTCTGCCTCACCTGGTCAAGTAAATCACCCAGAAGATAGGCTGGGCCTGTCAGTGGAATCGCCGGGAGGGCCACAAAAAACCACAGTTGATTCAGCTGTGGTTTTTTGTTTTTCCCCATGCTTGCTCTTGACAAAGCCGCAACTTCAGATTATAAACTGACCAGTCAGTCAGCTATATTCAGGAGGCTCTATGTCCCCTCGCCCAGATGTAAGCGAAAAACGGCGCGCCCAGATCCTCGAATCAGCCATCCAGGTTATAGCCCAACAGGGATTTGCCAACACCCGCATGGATGATGTCGCGGCCGAGTCGGGTTATAGCAAAGGCCTGCTCTATTGGTACTTCAAAAGCAAAGAGGAGATCATCATTGCCATCGCCGATTTATTGTTTGGTGTTCAGTTCCGCAAGATGCAGAAGCTATCGGTTGAGGGGCAGACAGCACGCGCCTGTCTGGAAAATTTTTTGGATATCTTCCTGGAAGATTTGCGGGGAATGTTGAAGGTTGCACCGGTGATTTACGAATTCTATGCTCTGGCTTTTCGCAATACTACGGTGCGAAAGGTGATGCAGCAATACCTGGAGCGCTTCGTGGAGATTCTGGAGCCCATCGTACAACAGGGTATGGATAACGGCGAGTTCACCCCCGGCAAGGCCCGGCAGATCACCATTGCGATTGGAGCTGCCCTGGAAGGCACTCTGCTGCTTTGGGCTTACGCTCCGGAGATGTTCCAGCCTGAAGAACAATTGCGCGCCAGCATGGCTCTGATTCTCAAAGGATTGGCAGCATAGAATAGAAAGAGGAGGATCCTATCTTGGAACAAGTAAAACTATCTATGCAGCATGGAGGCAAGCATTTTCCGGCATTGATTCGGACGGCAGCAATCCTCCAGTTAATATATGCCATCATTGAACTGGGTGACTGCATCACCGCCATACTCATGGCATCAGGTCTGGCAACGAATTTCTACCCACTAATGGTGTTCAAGGAAATGCAAACCCTGTTTGACAGCCAACCGGTTTGGCTGATACCATTGTTTCTGTTCTATACTTCTCTGCGAGCAGCCTCGGCAGTTGGGCTGTGGCAAAACCGAATGTGGGGGTTCTGGCTGACGATCTTTGTATCAATCGCAACCTTGATCATGGCGCCATTCTTGTTGCCCTTTACCGCCCTCGAAATGCTGTTGAATGGTGTATTGATGATGGTGCTGTTGATAGGCTTCTTCGGCGATACCCCAATTTTGAAACCGAAAGGATGAATTTGATGTTTGCCTGGATCAACTTTGCATTTTTGCTCTTTGCTTCGCTGCTGTGTTTATATTTCTATGTACGCAGCGTCAGCCCTGCCGGGCGAGAAAAAGTCATCGGGTCACGCGCTTACCAGCTGTGCTTCTATGACCGGATCGCCTCCGGGGTGTTGGAATTCATCATTACGGCTAATTTCATTCTCTATACCTTTTTCCCACTGCCAACCCCCCTGCCGGATAAATTCCCCTGGCCCTGGTGGGTTTCATTGGTAACTGCCGCCATGATTGGTATCCCCGCTGCCGCCTTGATGATGATCGGCTGGCGCGACGCCGGCGAGGAGGCCATGCGCCCGAAGAAAGAACACACGATGTACGCCGGGATCTATGCCAAACTACGCCATCCACAGGCTGTGGGAGAGGTCTTTCTCTTTCCGGTTATGGCAATCCTGCTGCACTCACCATGCTTAACCTTGTTCACGCTCATCTATTTCCCGATTTTCGTTATCATGTGTTATGCTGAGGAGCAGGATTTGCTCCTGCGCTACGGCGATGCGTATGCTGAGTACTGCCGGCAAACTGGAGCCTTCTGGCCGAAAAGGAGTTGAGTATGGTCAAAAAAATCAAAGACGTTCATCCCCCGCGCGGCCTGGCTCGCCTGGGCTGGCGCGCTCCGATCTGGTTCTATCGCCTGGGTCTTGGCAGTCTGCTGGGGAATCGCTTTTTACTGCTCAACCACATTGGACGTAAGTCAGGACACCCGAGACAGGCAGTGCTGGAAGTCGTCCACCACAATGAAGAGACCGGATCTTATGTGGTGGCTTCAGGTTTTGGAGAAAAAGCCGATTGGTACCAAAATGTGATGGCTCAACCCGAAGTCGCCCTCCAGGTTGGACGAACACGCATGATGGCTCGCGCCGAGCGCCTGCCTCTGCCGCAGGCCACAGAGATTATGCTTGCTTACAACCGCCAGCACCCGGCCGCCCTGCGCACCCTGGCTGGCATTCTCGGCTATCAAACCGATGGCAGTGAAACGGATATAAGCTGTTTGGCAAGAGAAATTCCGATTGTACTCCTAACGCCGATAGAGAAGGAATAAACCTGGATGATAAATGGCAGCCCGGCTCTCTTAATCTGGGGGCGGAGACTGTTACAAAGGCATTCTCAAATGGGGTAAGTCAGGCCTTCTTTGGCCTTGGAAGAAGCGCCGCGCCCAGGGTCAGCGCCACCAGCGCAGTAGTGAGCTTACGCTCGTGAGGGTTCAAATCCCTCCTTCGGCACCATGCACCTGACCCTCAGGGTTAACAAATCCCTGAGGGCCTTTTTTTAAGCTTACACTTGCACCAACCGCTGCCTTGAGGTAAGATAATGGGGCAGGCATGGAGCTTGCATCCAGGAGAAGCAAGA
>JAFGQI010000003.1 GCA_016935755.1 Anaerolineales bacterium | reverse complement strand
TTCTTCAAACATACTGCCAGGTTATCACTTTTCCCTCCCCTTGACTAGACCTGACTCGTACCCTTTTTTTATATTGAGAATTGCTGTTGGTTAGGTTGCAGATTTGCAATCGATCGCTGGATCAATTCGCGCAGCACGGTGAGATCAATATCCTGAACTTTATTGATGTATAAACAGGATTTGCCCGTTTTGTGCTTCCCCAATTTGTGTAAAAGACTTTCGTACTGGTCGAATCCAGACATGATATAGAGCGTGAGGTTCTGCTTGCGGGGGGAAAACCCGGTCAGGAACCAATCGCCCTCTCGTCCGCTGGCGTAGGAGTAATGGTAGCTGCCGAAACCGATGATGTTATCCCCCCACATGACCGGTTCTGCTTTGGTGATTTCTTTCATCAATGCCAGTATGGCGAAGCAGTCCCGGCGCTTCTGCTCATCGGTGATCCCCTTCAGGAAATCATCGACAGGTTGGGGAGTGGGGTGGGTTTTTAATTCTGACATTGTTATATATTCCTGCCTTGTCTGGTTGGAGGCGAGCTTATCCAGCAGAATCATATGCCTGACGGATCCAGGTGATCAGTTCACCGTCAACTTCGCTGGGATCAGTTATCTTGATCTTGTATTGGCACATGCCGCCGGGTGGGTTCTCGATCAAACGGCCTGCTGCGGGGACGCCTTTCATGTTGAGCCCGACCTCGACGCGGCTGTTGGTAGCGGGGCCAAGCATGGCAAACTGCTTCTTCCGGCGCAGGCTGAGGTAGCCTTTCTTGGGGGCGATCTCGAACGGACCAAATGCCTCAATGGCAGCCATCACGGCGTCATGGATGGGCCGCAGACCTGCTTTCCCGCCCGCGTAGATTTCTGCAAGGATGTCTTCCATAGATGCATTGGCTGCCCTGGCGGCGCTTTCGCCATCCGACTGGAACAGGTGATGCACGAGCATGTTGGCGTCGCCGTGTCCCATGCCCAGGTCTCGCTTGAGCATTTCACGAATCTCGCTGTGACGGGTGAGCCCGCTCTTTTGAACGGTGGCTCTAAGTTCTTCCAGCGTTTTTCCTGTGCGGGTCTGGACATTCCTTAGCTGCGTTTTAATAGCCTGATCGAGGCTGCTCATGAAAATTCCCTTTCTGAATAATCCTTCTTGAATTATGGCTATCCTTATCATTCGATTTTATCATGAGGGAAATGGATTCTTGGTTTTATTAAGATAATTATTATCTTATATCGGGATTTTCTCTACTGCATGCTTTCAGCGATAGCGATCAAAATATCTGGTGAAAGAAGTTTATCCAGGTAGGCGGAAATCTCATAGTGAACTTCATTCTCAATCCAGATCAGAGATAGCATGCAGTTGGGGTGAGCGCCTGGAGTGGATTCATCCCAGCAGCCAGGGTTCGAAAGCCCGGCTGTCATCAAACTGGTGGATGCGGTCGGCCGCGCGCAGAAAGGCGCTCTGCACGATATCTTCTGCCAGAGCCAGCTTGCCAACGATCAAACAGGCTGTACGGATGGCTCGCAGCTGGTAGCGATGCACCAGGGTTTCCAGTCCGCCTGGGTCGCCGCTTTTGAGACGAGCAATTGCGTGTTGGTCTGAGTTCATGCACGACCTTTCAAAAACGAGGATCCTCTGCCTATATTATCCCTCAGGTGGGTAAAAGGTTGGGGTGAATTTAGCGATAAGCAGAAGGCGATTCATCTCAAGCAGGGTTATAATTTTTGGATGATCTGTCGGAAGCAGTCCTTCAGCATGCTCTTGCTTTTCTTGCTGGCGCTTTATACAGTTGGGATGTTAACAGCTTGCTCCGCCACCCCGACTTATTTTGTGGTTCCTACAGCCGAGATTACCGCTGCTCCTTCTGCCAGCGTCGCCACAGACACCAGGCCAGCTCAGCCGGCTTCCACCCCAACCCGATCAGAATACTTCGATCTGCGCTCTCCAACGCCTGCTCTCACACCCTCCTCAACGCCCGAATGGATTCACTATTCGCCGCCTGAAAACCGCACCCTTTACCAGCTAGAAGCCACATTGGACTATGCCAACCATACCCTGGCAGTAGATGAGCGCATCACTTTCACCAACACTACTTCAGAGCGGCTGTCAACGATCCCGTTGGTGATCGCCACCCGGCGTTTCCCGGGGACATTCCAACTCTCCCGCCTGGTTGACCAGAGCGGTAAACGACTGCAGTATCGCTGGAACGGCACGACCCTTGAGATGAATCTGCCGGAAGAACTTGCTCCTGGAGGAAAATTTCAGTTTTTACTTACTTACCAGTTAATCCTGCTCGATACGAATAAGATGGACAAGGTTCGACCTCACCCGTTAGGCTATAACAGTCAGCAGGCTAACTTCAGCGACTGGTATCCATTCATCCCGCCTTATCGGGCAGGCAAGGGCTGGCTGGTGCATCCCCCTTCCACCTATGGCGAGCATTTGGTCTATGATATTGCTGATTTTGAGGTGGGTATCTGGACAGGGCAGCCCAACCTGGTGATCGCGGCTGGAGAGCCGCAGTTTGATGGGGAATGGTATCGGTACACCCACCTGGCTGCCCGTAATTTTACCTGGTCGGTCTCCCCTTACTACGAGGTGCTCACTCAGACGGTAGAAGTCGCTGAGGGCGTCTCCACTGTCGTTGCCAGCTATTATTTCCCTTTCTATGAACATGCCGGAAAAAGCGTGTTGGATACAATGGGGCGCGCTTTACAGGTCTATTCCAGGCTCTTTGGGGTTTATTCCCATCCAATGTTCATTGGTGTGCAGGCAGATATGCTGGATGGCATGGAATATGATGGGCTGTTTCTCCTCAGCACTGTATTCTACGACTGGCACAAAGACACTCAGCAGGATTTCCTGGTCTTCCTGGCGGCGCACGAAACCGCTCATCAGTGGTGGTATAGCGTGGTGGGCAGCGACCAGGCATTAGAACCCTGGCTGGATGAGGCTTTGTGCACGTACAGCGAGCGCATTTATTACGAAAACATAGATCCTACGGCTTTGGATTGGTGGTGGACATACAGGGTGAATTATTACCAGCCGGAGGGATGGGTAGATCTCAGTGTCTTTGATCTGCCAGCTGGATCGGGGCATTATAAAGCATATCGGAATCCAGTTTACCTGCGCGGGGCGCTGTTTATGGAAGAGCTGCGCAGCCTGATGGGGGATGCAGCGTTTTTTGCTGCGCTGCGGGCTTATGCCAACCGTTATGCATACCGGCAGGCCGATGGAGCGG
Source organism: Anaerolineales bacterium (assembly GCA_016935755.1). Classification (GTDB taxonomy): domain Bacteria; phylum Chloroflexota; class Anaerolineae; order Anaerolineales; family UBA4823; genus JAFGQI01. The sequence goes on along the minus strand of JAFGQI010000003.1, from coordinate 6,756 downwards.
GTTTTTGGGAGGTCATCCGCGAGCACACCACCCAGGATCTGGATCCTCTACTCAGCAAGTATTTTTCCAAACCTTCCCAAAATTGATACTTTTTGGTATGATCTGCATTCTTCCAGCATGACCTCGGCTCGAGAGGCCGGGGTCTTTTTGTGTCTTTAAGAAAGCAGTGCAGGTTATGTTAATAGAAAGAACAGATTTACGGAATGTTGCCATCATCGCCCATGTCGACCATGGGAAAACTACCCTGGTGGATGGGCTGCTCAGGCAGGCGCGCGTCTTTCGCGAGAACCAGCAGGTGATGGAGCGGGTGATGGATTCAAACGATTTAGAGCGCGAGCGCGGCATCACCATCCTGGCGAAAAACACGGCGGTTGAAATTTGGGATGAGACCAGCCAGCAGATGGTAAAAATTAATATCGTCGACACCCCTGGACATGCCGACTTCGGGGGCGAGGTCGAGCGAGTAATGAACATGGTGGATGGGGTTTTGCTGCTGGTGGATGCCGCCGAAGGTCCCATGCCGCAGACACGTTTTGTGCTTAAAAAAGCCCTGGCTATGGGGCATCGCGCCATCGTGGTGATCAACAAGGTGGATCGAAAGGACGCCGACCCTGAGCGTGTGCTGAATCAAACCTTCGATCTTTTCATCGAGTTGGGCGCCAGCGATGAACAGGCCGAGTTCCAGGTGGTGTATGCCAACGCGGTCACGGCCCAGGCCGGAATGACGCCCGAATTGGGGCCTGATTTACAGCCGCTTTTCCAGGCGATCCTGCACAGCATTCCAGCCCCACGGGTGGATATCCACGCGCCTCTGCAGATGCTGGTGACAACTCTAGGGTATGATGACTATCGTGGCGTAACCGCGGTGGGACGGATTTTTGCCGGGCAAATCCAGGTGGGACAGGCACTGGCTCGCATGACCGTGAACGGGGATGTGCTGTCCGAGCGCGCCCGCTACCTGTATGTTCACCAGGGTCTCAAGCGCGTGGAAGTGGAGCAGGCTCAGGCGGGTGAGATCATCGCCCTGGCGGGTCTGGAGGGTATCGGCATCGGAGAAACCCTGGCCGATCCGGAAAATCCGGTTGCTTTGCCCCCCATCCGGGTGGAAGAACCCACTGTGCGGATGACTTTTGGGGTCAACACCTCACCCTTCTCCGGGCGTGAGGGCCGCTGGGGCACCTCGCGTAAACTGCGTGAGCGCCTGTTCGATGAACTGCGTTCTAACGTGGCGCTGCGCGTGGCGGAGATGGACAGCCCGGATATGTTCCTGGTCTCGGGGCGGGGAGAACTGCACCTGGCAATTTTGATTGAAACCATGCGCCGAGAAGGGTATGAATTCCAGGTCTCGCGCCCGGATGTGATCCTGCGTCAGGGGGAGCTGGGCGAAACCCTGGAACCTTTCGAAGAGGTCTACATCGAGACCAGCTCAGAAACAGTTGGGGTGGTGGTCGAGATGTTGGGGACGCGCCGGGGGCAGATGCTCGACTTGCAAAATTCAGCAGAAAACAGTGTGCTGCTCAAATTCCTGGTGCCCACGCGCGGTCTGCTGGGGTTCCGCTATCAGTTCCTGACCGCCACGCGCGGCGCGGGCGTGATGCACTCCATCTTCCACGACTACCTGCCCATGGCGGGCCCGATCGGCGGTCGTTCAACAGGCTCTCTGGTTTCCTGGGAGGCCGGGGTGACCACCACCTATGGTTTGAAGAATGCCGAGGAGCGGGGGATGTTATTCTACGATCCGGGAGTGGAGGTCTATGAGGGGATGGTGATTGGGGAGCATCAGCGACCGGGGGATCTGGTGATAAATATCTGTAAAAAGAAGCATCTTACGAACATGCGCGCCGCTCGTGGGGATATGGAAATCCGCCTGACGCCGCCGCGACGGATGAGCCTGGATGAGGCGCTCGAATACCTGGCAGAGGATGAACTGCTTGAGGTGACCCCGCTCAACTTCCGCATTCGGAAGCGCATCCTGGATACGCACGAGCGTGGGCGCGTTAACAAGCTCTCTAAAGAGGTTTCAACCCTTGAAGTTGAGATGGTGGATTAGAACCCGACCAGCTTGCGCTGCTCTTCATCCCAAAGGTGCAGGGTGGCAGACTTAAAGCTTCTCCAGACGGTCAGGGGCGCGACATGGAATAGGGGGTTATCTTTATACGCACGCGGCAGGTTGTAGTTGGGAATCTTAGGGCTGAGGTGGTGGATATGGTGAAAGCCGATATTGCCGCTGAACCACTGCAAAATGGCGGGTAGCTGGTAAAAAGAACTGCCTTCCATGGCCGCCTTGAAGAAGTTCCATTTGTCTTGGCGTTCCCAATAGACATTCTCATATTGGTGTTGTACGTAGAAAAGCCACACCCCTGCTGAGCAGGCGATGATCACAATGGGAAGCTGAACCAGCAGGAAAGCTTTCCAACCGACCAGCCAGATTAACAGGCTGATCACCCCAGCCAGGGCGAGATCTGTCCAGATCACACTGGCGCTCTCTCGCTTGCCAGACTTGGGCATGGGGATGCGCTGCAGGACTACAAACGATAACGTCGCTCCGATGGTGAATAAAAATAAGGGATGGCGCATTGTGCGATAGCCCAACTTTTTATACCAGGGCAGCGCCTGATATTCCAATCTGGTCAGGGTGGCGACATCCCCGGTGCCGCGGCGGTCAAGGTTGCCTGCTGAGGCGTGATGAATGGCATGATCGTGCTTCCAGCGATAAAAGGGGGTGAAGGTCAAAATCCCGGTGATAATCCCCAGAATTTCATTGGCCTGGCGAGACTTGAAGAAAGAGCCATGACAGCAATCGTGGAACAGGATGAAGGTGCGCACCATGAAGCCTGCCGTTGGGATAGACAGGGCCAGGGTCAGCCAATAGGAAATTTCCAGGCTGCGCACCATCAGGTACCATAAAGCAAAGAAGGGGATCAGGGTATCGGCTACCTGCCACAGGCTGCGGTAAAGATCGGGAATCTGATAGGGGCTTAGAATTTTCTGCCAGGGGATGGTTTCGTTTTTCATGCCTATTCAGATGAAAGGATAATATTGGCGAGAATGGTCACAATCAAGAGCACGGTGATCGCCAGGAGTATCAAGCCCGGCAGCCACCAACCAGGGATGGTAGTCAACATCCCTGCCACCAGGAAGATGGTTAGTGCGAGCATCGATTGGGTCATGAAGCGTATATTCCCTTTCAGAGGGCGGTTCAACTGGTACCAGAAACCTAACCCAGCCAGCATGCAGAGAAGACTGAGTGCTACCACCAGGGTTACAAGTTGATTCCCGGATAAGAAAGGCACATTGACGACCAGGATGCCGCAGGAAGAACCCAGCGAAGGCTGTGGGTAGATAGCGTACAGATACAGGCGGGCAAAGATAAACAGCCCATACACAGCATCTTCAGGAGAGGCTTCCCAGATGAGGGTCTTATTCTCTCCTGGGGCAAGCACAAAACGGGTATCCTCCTGTTTGATCAGGGTAACCAGTCCCTGACTCATGAACGAGCGCATATTCGCGTCAATTGTCCTATCAGTGGTGTTCTCGACCGTAGCGCGGATGACCGCTATCTCGTGGGCGGTTATTGCTACCGGGCAGTGCATGGTTTCTAAAGGCGCTCCTGGTTTGATCGAAGGGGCAAATAAACTGGCTTCCAGATCACCCCAGGCAGCAAATCCAAAGAAAACGATGCCGAGAAAGACGCCGAAGGAAAAAATGAGTATAGCGACTTTATGTTTCATAATCAGCGAGTATATCATTAACTATACTCGCTGATGGGTGAGAAAGTTTAATGGGTATGAAAATACTGTTTATGCTTGTCGATGTAAAGAATGTCGGGTTTAGGTTGTGATCGCGATTATAATTTCAGTATGGCTAATTTAGAACCTACTATGTTTCGTGAATATGACCTGCGCGGCAAGGTCAGTGAGAGTCAATTGAACGAGCAGAGCGTCAGCATTATTGCCAGGGCATATGGCACGATGCTGCAAAAACGCGGCATTGGCGAGGCGGTTGTCGCTCACGACCTGCGCACTGGCTCTAAAGAACTGACCCAGGTGGCTGTGGAGGCTTTGCGCTCTACGGGCACCAACGTGATTTTCATCGGACAGGCGCTGACGCCGATGATGTATTCGGCTCAGTATTATTACAACACCCGCGGGGGGATGATGGTCACGGCCTCGCATAATCCCAACGGATGGTTGGGATTCAAGCTGGCCCTGGGATTATCCTACACCCTCGGCCCAGCCGAGATGGAGGAATTAAGGCAATTCACCATCAGCGAGGAGTTCGCTTGCGGAGAAGGCGGGCTGCGCCAGGAAGACTACCTACCGTTCTTCACCCGCGACTTAATCTCACGGGTGCACCTGGCCAGGCCGGTCAGGGTGCTGGTCAATGCCGGCAATGGCACGGCTGGCCCCATTGTGCCGGATATCCTGCGCCAGGCAGGTTGCCAGGTCTTTGAATTCCTGACCGAACCGGATCTGCAGTTCAAGCATTATTTCCCGAACCCGGCTTTGGAAAAAATGATGCAGGATACGGGAGAGCAGACGATCAAACACCGAGCAGAGATTGGGCTGGCGATAGATGGCGATGGCGACCGGTTGGGGACAACGGATGAACTTGGCAATGTGGTCTGGCCTGACCGGTATTTAATCCTGCTCAGCCGCCTGGTACTAAAAGACAACCCAGGTGCGCCGATTGTCTTTGACGTCAAGTGCACCCGCGCTTTAAGCCAGGATATCCTGATTCATGGGGGCAAACCTGTGCTGTGGAAGACAGGGCACAGCTACATCAAAGAAAAACTGCACCAGATCCAGGCGCCCCTGGCAGGCGAAGTGAGCGGGCATATTTTCTTTGGCGCACCTTTGTATTATGGCTTCGATGATGCAGTTTTTACCGCTCTCAAACTGGTGGAAATGCTTTCTCTGCAGCCGTCGAGCTACTCTGAACTTATCGCTGAGACGCCAGTCTACCACTCCACCCCCACCTTACAGGCGGGCTGCGATGACACCTTGAAATATCAGGTGGTGGCAGAACTGGTGCAGGAGCTTCAGGAAGAGGGCTATCGGGTGATCACCTTCGAAGATCTGAAACTGGGCGGGCGGGTGGAATTCGAGGATGGTTGGGGTTTGGTGCGTGCTTCTTCAAACCTGCCAGTCCTGGTGCTGCGCTTCGAGGCGACTTCACCTCAACGGCTGGAGGAAATTGTGGGATTGTTCCGCCGCAAGCTGGAGCGCTTCCCACAGGTCAGCCGGGAGTGGGAAAGCGGATAAATGCCGGGGGCTGCCTGGTGAGAACCACGCAGCCCCGGGGCGAATAATCCCTGGGCGCAATTCCCCCGGGATTAAAATACCTCTTTCAGGAAGCTTTTCCCTAGCAGTGGGGGTGTGAGAGAGAAAGCTTCGGCGATCGTAGCGGCCACATCAGCAAAGGTCTCACGTGTGCCAAGATTCCCGCTTTTAACAGCCGGACCAAAGACCAGCAGAGGGACGTATTCACGCGAATGATCGGTGCTGGGGGTGGTGGGGTCGACGCCATGATCAGCGACAAACATGGCAATATCGGAGGGCTTCATCCGGCGCTGGATTTCTGGCACGCTCTCGTCAACTTTTTCCAGGGCAGCTGCGTATCCTGCGGGGTCATTGCGATGACCAAAAATCATATCGAATTCGATCAGGTTGGCAAAAAGAACCCCCGAAAAGTCTTCTGATAAGGCTTCTTGCAGCGCCAACAGGCTGTCATGGTTATTGGTGGTGTGATTGGAGTGGGTAATGCCGCGGTGGGCGAAGATATCATCGATCTTGCCGACTGAGAATACCTGATAGCCCGCCTCTACCAGCTTTTCCAGCATGGTCTTCGATGATGGCAGCAGAGGAAAATCTCTGCGGTGTTCGGTGCGCCAGAAATTTTCCGGCGCGCTGCCTAGGAAGGGCCGGGCGATAACTCTGCCTACCGCATGCGGTCCGGTCAGCATCTCACGCGAGACCTGGCACAGCCGGTATAGCTGTTCGATGGGGATGATCTCTTCATGCGCAGCGATCTGGAAGACGCTGTCTGCCGAGGTATAAACGATGGGCTTGCCAGTGCGCATATGCTCAACGCCCAGCTCCTTGATAATCTCGGTGCCAGAGGCAGGCTTGTTGCCCAGAATCTCCAGCCCAGTCCGACGGGTGAACTCTTCAATCACCTCGGGTGGAAAGCCCTCCGGGTAAGTGGGGAGTGGGGTGGGCAGGTGAATGCCCATCAGCTCCCAGTGTCCGGAGATAGTATCTTTTCCAGCAGACTGGGGCTGCATTTTCCCATAAGCTCCCTTGGGGCTATCGACCGGTGGTACCCCCAGGATGGGGGTGATGTAGCCCAACCCCAATTCCATCATATGTGGCATTTTCAGGCCCCCGATTGCCCGGGCTGTATTGGCTAACGAATTGCTGCCTTCATCCCCATACGCATGGGCATCCGGCGCTTCGCCCGCACCTACTCCATCTAAAACAATGACGATTATGCGTTGTAAAACGCTCATATGATCTGCGCTCCTTGTCTGGTGGAAGGCGCCTGGGACACGAATAAAAAAAGCAGGAACCCTCCTGGTTGGTTATTTGGATTATATTATAGATTGCTCCAATCGGGCGCAGGATTGGGGCAATTGCCAGGGCTTATCTGTCAAAACCGGTACTTGCGATTTACGTCTGATGTGAAATCAATCATTTGACAAAAACGGGAACATCCCTGAAGATACGAGTACCACCTCAATCTTCGAAAGGAAGT
>JAFGQI010000160.1 GCA_016935755.1 Anaerolineales bacterium | reverse complement strand
CAGCAGCCCCAGCATGATCAGCGGGATGACCACGCCCATCCAGAAGGCATCCCCCCACTTGAGCAGCTGCTGCACCCACAGGAAAAACCAGGGGGCGCGAGTATCGGCGACCTGCGGACTGACTTTGGACATCGCCGGGGCCAGCGGGGCGGGGATGAAGGTGGCCGCCAGCAGCAAAATCACCGTGGCGATCAGGGCTGCCAGAGCTTCGCGCCGCACCAGCTCGAAGCGGGTAATGCGGCTCGGGTCGGTGCGCAGCTCGGGCGGCGGCGCGGCGATGCCGCCGTCCCGGCGGACGCGGAAGATATGCCATACACCGATGATGCCCATCATCAGGGTCAGGCCGAAGATATGCCAGGCGTAGAAGCGGGTCAGTGTGGCCGCGTTGGGCTGGTTTCCGCCCATGACGAAGATATACAGTGAATTGCCGATGAAGGGAATGGATTTGATTAAATTCGTGCCTGCCACCAGCGCCCAGCGGATGCCTTCATCCCAGCGCAGCACGTAGCCGGTAAAATCCAGGAACAGAATCAGCACCAGCAGGAGCAGGCCCAGCAGCCAGTTGAAGCGGCGCGGCGCGGCATAGGCCCCGGTGAAGGCCACCCGCAGCAGGTGCAGGCCGGCGATAATGACCAGCGCCTGGGCTGCCCAATAATGAATGTTGCGGATCATCGCCCCATACGGCACCAGGAAGGTGAGCACCTGGATGGAAGGGCCAGCTTCCTCGGGGGTGGGGATGTAATAGAACATCTCCAGGATGCCAGTGATCAACAGCACCAGGGCCAGGAAGACCGACAGGCCCCCAGCCCCCAGGGTGTAGCGCAGCCGTGACTGCCGGGCAGGGATGGTGGGTGGGTGCAGGTGGTGGTAAAAGGATGGGCGCATGTGTGCCCGATTATAATACAGCCCTGCGAAAATCCTGGCTGCTTAAATACTGAGAGCGGCATATTCTTAGCCGCTCTCAGTATCAGAAGATCGTTCCCCTGACCAATAACCCCACAGGATCAGTCCCATCAGATCCGCAAGGTGGCAATGTTGAGATGATAAGGTTTGCAGCGACGTTCCTGATCGGACCTGCTACAAGCGAGCTTATTATGTCTTAATGTTAACGATATGGCTATTGGGGTTTGTACTTAATTTTCCTGAACGGGGGAATTTCTTGGCTGCCTCCGCCGGACGGCGCGCCGGCTCATTTTTCGGGAGTCAGCAGGCCTTTGTGAAAGGCGTAGTGGATCAGTTCGGCCTGGCTGTGCAGGTTCAGCTTTTTCATCAGGCGAGCCTTGTGGGCCTCGACGGTGCGGTCGCTGATGTATAGCTGCTCCGCGATATCCAGGTTGCTGATTCCCTGGGCAGCCAGCAAGAAAATTTCTCGCTCCCGGTTGGTCAGGGTTTCATACGGATCGAGCTTCTCGGTATGGAGCTTTTCCAGATAGGTCTCGATGGCGTTTTCGGACAGGGGAGGGCTGAGGTAGCGCTGCCCTTTGACTGCCTGGTGGATGGCCTGCACCAGATCGCGCGTCTCGGAGCCTTTCAAAACATAGGCGCTGGCGCCGTGGCGTAAGGCTTCCAGCACAAAACCTTCATTGGCGTACATGGATAGAAACACAATCCTGGTGCGAAGATTCAGGAGCTTGATCTGCCGGGCGACTTCCAGACCGTTGATGCCCGGCATATCGATATCCAGCACCAAGATATCTGGCTGGAGGGTTTCCACCAGGTGCAGGGTTTCGTCGCCGTCTCCGGCTTCCCCGATGATCTCCAGAGCGGCTTCGGAAGATAGCACGGCGCGTAATCCCTGGCGTACAATGACATGATCATCTGCCAGGATAATAGAAATGGTCATCTTTTATTCACCCCTTTCTGACAGCGGCAGTTCAACCGTGATGCAGGCGCCTTTGCCAGGCTGCGCATCGATTTCGATCCACCCTCCACAGCGCGTCACGCGTTCGCGCATGCCCAGCAGGCCGCTGGTCTGCCCGGACTGGTAGACGCTATCGGCCTCAAAGCCGATGCCCTGGTCTTCCACCTGAAGGCCCACCTCTTCCGCTGTGCACCACAGACGCACGGCAACCTCCTGCACCTGGGCATGCCGGGCGACATTGGTCAGCGCCTCCTGGATGATCCGGTAGGCAGCGACTTCGATCTCGCGGGGCAGGCGTCTTTCCAGGTTGCTCTGCTTGAAATTCACCCGGATGTCGGTTTGCCGGGTGAAACGTTCGAACATGGGAATCAAGGCGGGCAGCAGTCCCAGCTCGTCCAGCAGGCGAGGGCGCAGATCCAGGGACATGTCGCGCACCTGTTGGAGCAGCTGGCTGGCCAGTTCCTGAATGCGCTGCAGGGCAGAATAGGATGGGGTGGGTGTCGTAACGTGGTAGGCAGCGTTTTGAACAGCCATATCCAGTTGGATTTTCATCGATGTGATCACCTGGCCGATTTCATCATGCAGTTCCAGCCCAATCCGGCGCCTTTCTGTCTCCTGTGCATCCACCAGCTTTTGCGAGAGCAATTCCAGGCGTTTGTGTTCCTCGGAGATTTGTTTGAACAGGCGCGCATTGGTGATCGAAACGGCGGCCTGGCTGGCAATCGCCTGGAACATATCCACTTCTTCCTGAGTGATTTCACAGGCTTCATCCAGGTTGGCCGCGCTGAGGATGCCCGCGATTTCTCCCTGTGAAACCAGACCGGTGCTGATAATGGTGCGCACTTGCGGGCTGAGGTCGATCAGCGGGCCGTGCAGCAGGGGTTCGCTGGCTGCATCGGGGATGATCAAGACCGAATCTTTGAGTTGAGTTTGCCGGTCATAGAGCTCACGCGGATATGGCGCGAAGCTGCTCAGCAGCGCCGGCGACATATTATACGTCGCCGCTGCAGATAGGGTATCCTGCTCGGCGTCATACAGGCTGATGCCAGCGGCGGACATCCCTAAGGCAAAAGCGGTCTCTTCACAGATCGCTTGCAGCACAGAAGGCAGGTCAAGCCTGGCGTTGACGCGTCCGGCGATGCGCGCCAGGCTTTCGGCCCTGGCGGCCTGCCGTTTGGCGGTCGCTTCCAGACGACGTCTTTCAGTAATTTCACTGTTTAATTCCAGGTTGGCCGCGGCCAGCTCTGCAGTGCGTTCAGCTACCCGCTTTTCCAGCTCGTCGCGCGCCTGCTGCAAGGCCAGCTGCGCCTGTTTGATTTCGGTGACCTCCTGCGAGATGGTGACCGCCAGCTGCACATTCCCCTGCTCATCCAGGATCGGTGTTGATCTGACGATGGTCCAATGTTCTTGATCTTCACCAGCAATGGTAGACCGCACCTGAGTTTCGGGGGCAGGTAGGCCTTTCAATGCCAGCAGTGTCGGCCAGCGATCCTCGGGGAAAGGCTGACCATGCACATCATAAATCTTGATATCAATTGTCCGTAATTCTTTTTTCAGCATGGCATCCACAGTAAGGTAGCCAGCCCGGTGGGCAGCGGTCAGGTTGGCAAAAACGACTTTCCCGCTTGGGTCTACGGCATATATTCCTTCAGAAACCCCCTGTAAGATTGCTTTTAGCTGCTGCTCCGACCGGCGGATCTCTTCCTGGGCGCGAATGAAACCGGTAACGTTTTGAATTACTACAGAGGCTCCCAGGATGGCGCCTGCTTGATCCCTGATGGGAGCAAAGCTCGCATCGTAAATATCACCGAGAGGCATAAACACCCTTTCAGTGACATCTTCTCCAGCCAGGGCTTTTCTCACATTTTTGATTTGTTCGGGCCAGATGTGGGCATATGCGAATAAATTTATCCCGACAGCTAAATTGGTGGAGATACCGGCGCGTTCAAATTCCTTGCCAATGAACATGGTAATGATGCCATTTTGATCAACTGAAACCAGCAGGAGCGGCGCGTTCTCTATCAGGTTACGCAAGAGCGAATCCTGCTGCAGCAATTTCTGCTCAGCGGTCTTGAGTTGGGTGACGTCATGTGACATGACGGCGACTCGGATGACCTGACCTTGCTCATCCAGAATCGGGAAAACCAGTGAATCAAAGAATCCGCCTGCCGCGCCGCGATCATCGGTGCGGATAGATTCGCCGGTCTGCAATACACGCTCGAAAACCGCTTTCCGAAATTCGATCACATGCGGGGGGAAAAGATCCCATAAACAGCGCCCGATGATCTCTTCAATCGTTTTTTTTATATTATCTGCAAAGGTCTGGTTGGCCAGCAGCACATTGCCTTGCGGGTCGCACAGGGTGACCACATCCAGGGGTGAATTCAGCAGCGCCCGGATGGTGGCTTCACTCTGGCGCAGCTCCTGCTCAGCCTGCAGGCGATCGGTCAGATCGCGTGCTACGGCCATAATGCCGATCGGGCTGCCTTGCACGTCTCTCACCAGCGAAAGGTTCGCTTCAACCGGGATGCGCCTGCCATCCTTACAGCAAGAAGAATAGGTGAAGCGGGTAGGCTGACCCGTTTCCAGAATGTTTTCCAGGATTTCTTCAGCTAATGCGTTATCCTCTGGGGCAATGAAGCTGAAAGCGTTGTGACCAACCACTTCTTGCGGGCTGTCGTAACCATGCCGGGTTGCCAGCTGTTGGTTGACCATCAGGAAATTTCCCTGCAGATCGGCAATCCCGATGAAGTCCGTTGAGGTCTCGACCAGCTGGCGGTAGTATTCTTCACCAGTCTTCTGCCTGGCCTCAGCATTCTTGCGATCAGAAATATCCCGGTTGCTGGCCCGGCTGCCGATCCATGCGCCAGATGCGTCATAGGCTGGTTGGCAGTAGTGGCTGATCCAGCGCGTTTCCCCATTTCTGGTGATGATACGGAACTCGGACTCGCCGGCCGTGGGGCTGCCAGTCATCTGATGAGAAACGTGCTCGAGCACCGCCTGGCGATCTGCGGGGTGAACCATGCGCCGTCTGAGCCCTGGGTCAGCATAGAACTCTTCCCGGCTGTAACCGGTGATGCGTTCACAGGATGGGGAGATATAAAGATAGCTCCCATCCGCCCCGATCAATTCTTCCCAATCATAGGTGTTCTCAGCCACGATGCGATAGATTTCAGCCTGGTTCAATTCTGTGTTCATACCCCTATTATAGCCGTCCTAAGCCGGTTGTAAGGCAGAAGGATCTAACTCGTTTTACTGCGAAAGATGGGCGGGGTGAAGTTATCCTGGGCGCGGTCGGTGGACCAGGGCGCGCTGGGCGCCATAACGATGCCAGCCAGAGCCAGCAGCACCCGGTCATAGTTCACCCGCCAACCAGCGAAGTCCAGCCAGGCCTGCTCCCGGTCAGCTTTCACCGGCAGACCCTGGGCTGCCAGGCGTTCGCAGGCCTGGTCGAACTCGAGGCGGCTGACGGAGATTGGGTCGCGGGGGAACTGCGGATCCGGGTTGTACGGGAGGCTGAAAAAATCGCTGATGTGCCGTAGGGCCAGGTAGCCCGCCCGGATGCACAGCTGCGCCTGGGGGTCTGCGGGGATATCGATGGCAGACAGGGTTAGCGCGGCTGCATCCAGAACCGCCCCGCTCGAGGTCACCCAGGAATGTTCAGGCTGCGGGGAGCGGAAAAACACCAGGGCTGGCAGGGAGGTGTGGCTCTCCTCGATATCGGCGAACCAGTTTTCCCAGTCCTGCCACAGTTTATTCAGCTGGCTGAGACCGTGAATGCCGTTGTAGCGCACCAGCATTTCCACTGCGGAGGGCGGGTCTCCGGCTCTCACCTCCAGCAGCGTGACGGCGGCTTCGCGGCGCGAGAAGGCTGAATACATGGTGGGCAGGTAGGCAATCAGTAAGGCGACCAGGATCAGCCCCAGGATGGCTTCTGAGAATACCAGGGGAAGCTGGATGGGCTGATCTGGAGTGGCAAATCCCAGAGTCAGCAGGGACGAACCGCTGAGCAGCCAGGCCTGATACCAGCTCTTCGTACCGGTAGCCCAATACATGCCCATATAGCCGATCGAAACGAGGGCATACCAGGTGGGTACCAGTGTGAGCAGCCCGATGGGCGCATAGAATGCCATCCACCGGTCGCGATCCAGGTATTTGGGCATGAATTTGAGCCGCAAGGTGAAAAGGCGCCGCAGGGTGACGAACACCAGGCGGGTGAGCGGGTCGGGAGCGCTGCGCGGCAGGACAAAGGTCTCGATGGCGGAGAACACTGTTCCAATCACCACACCCAGCCCAAGGATAAAAACAATACCTCGCAAGAATATCATCCAAATATCCATCATCGTCCCGTCCACCTGATTTCAAGAATATTGTTCAGCCAGCCTCCACACCTGCAGACCACAAAATAAGTGTGGATATCAGAATAGTATATTTTATACCAAAATGGTCGCAATTAAAAAGGAAAAACTGACCCATTTTTTGACCTGTTCCTGGCAGCCATCTCTGTCCTGGTCAGCCGGTTTTCATCCGTCTGCCAGGATTTGCCAGAGGGTTGATATAGTTTGATAGTTCAGTTCTCCTAAGATTACAGGATGAACCGTTCTGTTCAAGTCGGTGTTAATGGATTGTGGGTGCGGGCGGGGCTTGGTTCACCCTTGCACCGGCTTTCATCATTATTTGAGAGGTCCTTCATGCTTCCAGATATGGAATCGTACATCCAGGAGCTGCGCAGACGCAAAGAAGGCGCCCAGGGGACGCCCGGTGAGAACGATGCTCAGCACAGCAAGGGCCGCCTGACGGCCCACGAGCGCATCGACCTGTTCTTCGATGCCGGCACATTTGAAGAAATCGATCCCCTGGTGCTGCCGCGCTATGAATCCTATTTGGGCGGCAAGCAGTCGCGTTCTGGCGATGGCGTCATCACCGGGTTTGGCCTGATACACGGGCGGCATGTCTGCGCCGCAGTGCAGGACGCGGCGGTGATGGGCGGCTCGCTGGGCGAGATGCACGCCAATAAGATTGTCAAAGCCATGCAGATGGCGCTGAAGTACGGCTGCCCGTTTGTGGCGATCAACGATTCGGGCGGGGCGCGCATCCAGGAGGGGGTGGACAGCCTGGCAGGCTATGCCCGCATCTTCGATGCCAACTGCGAGGCCTCCGGGGTTATCCCGCAAATATCGGTGATCATGGGCCCTTGCGCCGGTGGGGCGGTCTATTCCCCTGCGCTGACGGATTTCATCTTTATGACCGAAAACAGCTATATGTTCATCACCGGGCCGGACGTGGTGCGCACGGTGATGCAGGAGGAGGTCAGCCAGGAGGAGCTGGGCGGCGGGATGGTGCACAGTGTGCAGAGCGGCGTGTGCCACTTCCTGGCGCAGGATGACCGCGCCTGCCTGAACAGCGTGCGCGAGCTGCTCACCTACCTGCCCGCCAACAACCAGGATGATCCTCCCTATGTCCGCCCCAGCGATGACCCGGAGCGGGGCTGCCCGGAGCTGGAAAGCCTGGTGCCGGTCGACCCGCACAAGCCCTACGATGTGCACCAGGTGATCTCCAGCCTGGTGGACGACAGCCGCTTCCTGGAGGTGCGTCCGCTGTGGGCGCAGAACCTGGTGGTTGGTTTCGCCCGCCTGAACGGCTGGGTGGTGGGAATTGTCGCCAATCAGCCCATGTTTTTAGCGGGCTGCATTGACATCAACGCTTCGATCAAGGCTTCGCATTTCATCCGCACCTGCGATGCCTATAACATCCCCATCCTGACCCTGCAGGATGTGCCGGGTTTCCTGCCTGGAAAGGATCAGGAGTACGGCGGTATCATCCGCAACGGGGCGCGCATGATCTACGCTTACAGCGAGGCCACCGTGCCAAAGCTGATGGTGATCCTGCGCAAGAGCTACGGCGGAGCATACTGCGTGATGAGCAGCAAGGGCCTGCGCGGCGATCTGCTCTATGCCTGGCCCAACGCTGAGATTGCTGTGATGGGCGCTGAGGGGGCGGTCAACATCCTGTTCCGCAGCGAGTTGAAAGCCTCTGCAGATCCACAGGAGCGGCGCAGGGAGCTGGCCCAGGATTACGAGGCGCGCTTCAACAACCCCTATGTGGCCGCGGCGCGCGGGCTGATTGACGATGTCATCGAGCCGCGTCACACCCGCCGGGTGCTGATCCGGGCGCTGGAGCTGACCCTCTCGAAGCGCGAGCGGCACACCCCCAAGAAGCACGGCCTCTCGCCGATGTAATTTACTCTACCGGAGAACCCATGTTCAAGAAAATCCTGGTCGCCAATCGTGGAGAGATTGCAGTGCGAGTGATGCGCACCTGCCGAGAAATGGGCATCGCCACCGTTGGTCTGTACCAGCCCGCGGATCAGGGCTCGCTGCATGTGCGCCTGGCGGATGAAGTCGAACCGCTGGACAGCCTGGACGGCTTCTGGGACCGCCAGGCGATCCTGGCGATTGCCCGCCGGCGCGGGGCAGACGCGGTTCACGCCGGCTATGGCTTTCTCTCCGAGCGGGAAGATTTCATTGAGATGTGCGATCAGGCCTGGATTACTTTCATTGGTCCGCCAGCCGGGGTGATGCAAGCCGCCCGCCAGAAGGTGGAGGCGCTGCAGCGCGCCCGCCAGGCGGGCTTTCCGACCACAACTTTCTCCGCCGAGACCTTCGTCACCTTCCGCCATGAGGCGCTGCGCGCCGAAGCCGACCGCCTGGGTTATCCCCTGGTGGTGAAATCCTGCCGCGGCGGGCGGGGGCGCGGCGAGCGGCTGGTCTGGTCCGCCAGCCGACTGGAGCAGGCTGTGCAGCGCGCCCAGGCGGAGGCCCTGGTGGTCTACGGCGACCGGCGAGTCTACCTGGAAAAAGCCATCCTGCCCGCCCACCAGATCGGTGTGCAGGTGCTGGCTGACCGCTACGGCAATCTGGTGCATCTGGGCGAGCGCGAAGGGTCGCTGCTCTACGGCAATCAAAAGGTGATCGAGGAAGCTCCTGCTCCCTGCCTGTGCCAGGAGCAGCGAGAAAAGATCTGGCGCATGGCGCTTGAGCTGGCCGCGCGGTTCAATTTTCAGGGCGTGGGCACGGTGGAGTTCTTGCTTGACAGCCAGGGAGAAGCGTATTTCACCGAGATCAAGGCGCGCATCCAGATCGAGCATCCCATCACCGAGATGATCAGCGGGGTCGACCTGGTGCGGGAGCAGATTCGCCTGGCGGCGGGCGAACCGCTGGAACTCCGGCAGGAGCAGATCCGTTTGAGCGGCTGGGCGATGCAGTGCCGGGTGAGCGCCGAGGACCCTTGGCGGCAGTTTATGCCCAGCCCCGGGCATCTGCAGCAGGTGCGCCTGCCCGGT
>JAFGQI010000159.1 GCA_016935755.1 Anaerolineales bacterium | reverse complement strand
TACGGCGATGTTTCTGGTTCATTTGCGTGTATGATATCACTATTTGATATCTTTTGTCAAGCCAGTCAAGCCTTTCTTAACGAGCAACCAGATTAGCCTCAACTGTGAGGCGTATAACGGCCAATAGTCGGCGCTATGTGTGCAGCCCATCCGCCTGCAGGAACATTGACCAAAAAGTGATTGACTTACGGGCAACACAATCTCCATCGCCATGCGCATCTTGTCCCACTGGCTGTTGACCAGGCTATTGACCGCGAACCAGGCGATGACCGGCCCAGCCAGAACAACGGCGGCAACCCGGGGGTAGCTGCGCCAGTAACCAGGCCGTACCCGGCGAAGGCCAGCCTGATTTTGTGATCCTGGGAACCGATGGCGATATCTGGGGGGCCAGCGCTGGTAGGGGAGAAAGCGTAGTCTTGCAGCGAGCGGGCTGCCGAAGGGCGGCGGTTCAGCAGCCAGCTCAGCAGGCCAGATACGATGGTTGCCGCGCACGCCGCGGCGAGGATGGAAAAGAGGGAGTGGAGAGAGTAGTTCAAGCAGCGCCTCCTGGGGCAGGAATCAAAAAGGCGCACCACCCAACAGGGTGATGCGCCTGGTTAATTAAAAACGCGCCCGCCCCAAGGGGGTGCGCAAATTCTGACTACATTACACCTCGAATTGTGTAGGGGTCAAGCAGAATTTGGCCGAGTTTACAAGGCCAGCGCTTTGTTGCCCAGCATTATGATGCCTGACTCTCAGGAACAATGCTTCTACCCACCACATCCAGTAAAGCCTCCGGATGCCTGGCGGCTACCTGGAGCAGCACGCGTGCGGGGCCTACGGGCACCCGCCGTCCCTATTCCCAATTGCGCAGAGTCCGCACGCTGATGCCCAGCAGCGCAGCAAACTGCTCCTGCGTCAGCCCAAACCCATTGCGAATGCCCTTGATATCTGGTGGAAGGATCGTGAAGGTGCGCGAAGCCGGCATTTCACCACGCAAGATCGCCCCGCCTTCGCGAACGCTGTCCATCAGATTAACAAACAGATCTTCAGTCATCGAAAACCACCTAAAAATACCGCTGCAGGATGCGGTTCGTTTCCCTGATCACGCTCTCCAGGGGTGGAATATCTGGCATTTGCCCTTGCAAGCGCGGCAGCCAGAGTTGTTGAAATGTCGGTTGGCGGCGAGTCAAGATCGTCCGTAGATCGGAAACAACAAAACCTTTGGCGTCAAATTTGGGTTTGATACCAAAAACGACTTGTTCGATATCAACCAGCCGGCTGGTCAGCAAATAATGCACGTCATACAGATCGCGCGGCTCGGTGCGGGTCAAGAGCGAGCGCAGCTTTTCCACCAGGATTTCTTCCAGGGAATAGACAACCAGCCTGGCAGTGCGACCCTGGCAATCGCTGTAATCTGTCTTTAGCGGTTCACGCCGGGGTGGAAATTCCAGGATCTCGTCACGGCTAAAATCCACTTTAATGAACCGGCTGGCAAGTGCGCCTTGCAGAGGGCCAATGTAATTCAGGTATAACGCCGGGTTGCCACTGGAATGCACTTCAACTTTTCGGGTTGCCAGAGTCAGGTTGGCTTCTCGTCTTAGCCAGGGAAAGCAGGCTTCGACATCAGCCTGCAAAGCCTCATTCGTCAGGGATGTGTCAAGCAAAGTGAAATCCAGGTCTTCCGAATAGCGATAGTCTGGAATGTATATCTTTTTGATAGCTGTGCCCCCTTTGAAGGCGAGAAGTTCGCAAAGCGGTGAAGCTGCCAGGCCCAGCAGCACCCAGGTCAGCACGTAGTCTTTCTCAATGGTTTTGTCACCCAGGCCCAACTGGTGGGCCAGCTTTGAAATTTCACTCGAACGGATCATATCAGGTGCTCACAATGCCTTTCAGGTTTTCAGGGTTCAAGTTGATCCGCAACCGCCAGCGAGCCAGGCGGCGGCCTTCGGCTGGCAGCAACGGATCGAGCAGGGCATAATTGGAGCCAACCATATCCCGCAGACCATTTCGGATCGACTCGGTCGCCAGGTCATAAAGCTCCAGCAAATACCCCAGTCGCCTGGCGGCTGCCCGGTTGTTCAGACGGTGAGCGTATGCGACCAGTTTATCCCAATCCAGATCGTCTTTACGCATCCAGAGCCCGGTTGCCACCTCACTTACCCCGGCGCACAGATCCGGCCGCGCCAGCCCATCGAGGATTGTCCGCTCGAAATCACTGACCTGCACTTGTTCATCAGGCATTACCCAGATGGGCGCAAACCCCCAGAGCGCTTCGGGTTTAGCGATCACAAACTGATAGGGTACATGCAACACTACGCGGTTGAGCAGGCGACGCGACGTTGTCACTGTCACAGCTGTAACCGGGCGGGTCAGCATGTTATGAACTTCCAGAGCGCTGTCGTGGGAGATGTAATAGGGCACGCCATCTACCAGCTCACGGGCAATGACCAGGTGGTTAGCAGTAGGAAGAGCCTCTTCACCAGCTTCAAGGGGCACGATGGCGTATTTGCCGGCATTCAGCCTGACCAACCAGCCAGCCCGATCCAGGCGGCGCAGGGTTTGCACCGTCGCAGAATAGCTCTTACCATAGACCTGCATGGCAGCATCAACAGTAAAAATGATCTGCCCCTGGCCGGCCAGGGTGGTCAATAAACGTGCGCTTTCAACACCAAGATTTTTTGAGTACATGTCAAAATGATGCTCTATGTATTAAATATCTTCTTTAAAGAGATATTATATACATAAACCATCATTAATGCAATGCTGTTTAGCGTGGTGATTACCCACATCTTTAGAAGAAAGAAAAACTCTGCTCAAAT
>JAFGQI010000158.1 GCA_016935755.1 Anaerolineales bacterium | reverse complement strand
AGCTATCTAACTAAATCGGATATGGACGATATCCCCATCCTGCACGATATATTCCTTTCCCTCCAGTCTCAGCTTCCCTCGGGCGCGCGCTTCGGCCAGCCCGCCCAGGGAGATCAAGTCGGCGTAGCCAGCCACTTCAGCGCGGATAAAGCCTTTCTGCAGGTCGGAATGGATGGCGCCTGCGGCTTCCACCGCGGTTGCGCCGCGCCCCACCGTCCAGGCGCGCACCTCATCTTTGCCAACGGTGAAGAAAGATTGCAGGCCAAGCAGATCATAGGATAAGGAAATCACGCGCTGCAAGCCCAGTTCCTGGATGCCGTACTCCGCCATAAACATCTCGGCGTCCTCTGGCGGCAGCTGGGCCAGTTCCATCTCCAGTTTTCCCTGCAGGGGCGCCACCACACTGCGCTGGTGGGGATAGCTTACTTGAGGAGGCTCTTGCCCATCAGATAGGTTCAGCAGCAGCAAAACCGGTTTGCGGGATAAAAAGCCAAAGCCAGCCAGCCATTTCTCCTGCTCGGGGCTGAGTTCCAGGTCGCGTAGAGGTTCTCCGGAAGATAGGGCTTCCCGGAAGCGTTCGAACAGGGCAATTTCGCGCTCCAGCTGGGCCTTGTCACGACCTGCTCCCCGGCGGCGCTCATCCGCCAGGCGTTCCAGCTTACGCTCCACGCTGAGCAGATCGTTCAGCATCAATTCAGCGTCCATGTTGGCGATATCGCGCCGCGCATCCACACTGCCAGCGGGGTGAGGGATGCTGACATTCTGAAAACAGCGCACCACATGCACAAAACCCTCCATCTGCGTGAGCTGATTGAGCAAGGCGCCAGAGATGCCGCTCTTGGAGGCGCTGCCTTCCAGTCCGGCGATGTCTGCATAAGTTACTTTTGCGTAAGTGGTCTTGCCGGGTTCAAACATGGCGGACAACCGGTCGACGCGCGGGTCGGGCACATCCACCACCGCGGTATGCACTTCAAAACGCCCTCCACTGACCGTGGTGGGTGTATCCCCACGGGTCAGGGCGTTGAAGATGGTTGTCTTGCCAGATTGCGGTAAACCGATGATTCCCAGGCGCATAGTGGGCTATTATATCGCAACCTTGACCTTATGCAACTCTTTCGATATACTATGCCTAAGTACAGGCCGAAGTGGCGGAACAGGCAGACGCGCACGACTCAAAATCGTGTTCCGTAAGGAGTGTGGGTTCGATTCCCACCTTCGGCACTCCCCCAGGCTGGCCGCGCGCCAGCCTTTTCTATTGGGTCACATCTTCGATCACCTGACGCAGGGTGCGCAGGTCGAGATCTTTTTTATCCAGGAAAGCCACCGCTCCAGCCTGTAAACCCAGGCGGTGGAACTCACGGTCTGGATAAGCGCTGACCAGGATGATGCGCGACTGCGGGGACACGGCTTTGACGCGCCGGGCGCAGGCAATCCCATCCTCGTCGCCCAGAACGATGTCGATCAAGACTAACTGCGGTTCCAGCCGTTGAGCCAGGTGCACAGCCGTTTGTGAATTCTCCGCCTCATATATCGTCGCCATCGAACATACTCTGCCGATCATGCGCTGTAATTGCCTGCGATAGCGGCTGTTATCGTCCACCACCAGCACCGTGATGCAGTCCAGCGCTTCCAACTCAACCCCGGGAGCGGTATTGGCGGCGTCTGCGCCAGCCAGCCCCAAAACCTGCGGGTGGTGCAGCACATAATTGACCGCCTCCAGGCGGCTCTGCACATAGAGCTGGCGGTAGAGCCGGGTCAGGTGGTTTTCAACCGTTTTTACGCTCAGATTCATGCGCTGGGCAATGGTCTGGTTATCCAGGCCCTCTTGCAGCAAGCGCAGCAGTTCACGTTGGCGGCTGGTGAGCGACGGCAGGGCCCCTGTACCCCGCGCCGGGCCAACCAGTTTGCCAATCAAGGGGCTGGATAGCCAGCGTTCGCCGGCCAGGATGCGCTCGATCGCCAGCTTCAGGTCATTCAGCGGCTGATCTTTGAGATGGTATCCATTTACCCCCGCCGAAAGCAGGCTTTGCACGTAGCTGTCGTCATCATAAGCGCTGACCACCAGGATCTTCAGCCCTGGAAAGCGGGCCCGGATCTGCTGAATGGCGCTGAGTGGGTCAAAATCGGGCATGGTCAGATCCAGCAAGACGCAATCGGGGGTATGCAACTCCAGGGCAGCAAAAAGCTGCCGCCCG
This sequence comes from Anaerolineales bacterium, assembly GCA_016935755.1. Classification (GTDB taxonomy): domain Bacteria; phylum Chloroflexota; class Anaerolineae; order Anaerolineales; family UBA4823; genus JAFGQI01. The sequence continues at coordinate 13,864 of JAFGQI010000158.1, read as the reverse complement.
TCTCCAGCCTCGGCGACAACTTCCAGGTCTGGAATTTCCTCCACCACCTTGCGGATTCCAGCGCGCACAATCGCATGATCGTCAGCCAGCAGGATGCGGATCTTACTCATCCCGATCATTATAAACCAGTCAGGGGAAATCCCCCAAGAAAAACGGGGGAAAGAGATGATGCCCGCCCAGGCAGTTTCATGTTAGACTGGTATTGTTGCATCTTTGATCGCTTGGGCGATGATCTCTGTCGCGAGGATAGCTATGCTGGTTCATCTGCAACGTGGTTGGCGCAACCTGGTAAACCGCCAGGAACTGGTGGTATTCTCCCTGCTGCTGGTGGTGATGGTCTATTTGAGCCTGCAGACGGATACCTTTCTCTCGCGCAGCAACATCCTGAATTTAACTCGTAATTTTTCCTGGATCGCCATTGCAGCCTTTGGCGAAAGCATGGTAATTATCATCGGCGGTATTGATCTATCGGTGGGGGCGGTGATGGCGCTCTCCGGGCTGATCAGCGCATTATGCCTCCAGGCAGGCCTATCCACACCCTGGTCTGTGCTGGCGGGTTTGGGGACGGGAGGCCTGGTAGGCTTGATCAATGGCCTGCTGGTTGGACGGGTCCGGCTGCCGCCCTTCATCGTCACCCTGGGCACACTGAGCATTGCCCGCGGCATCACCTCTGGCTTGGCGGGCGGCTGGCCAGTGCGCGATCTGCCCCCGCAGTTCCGTTTTCTTGGGCAGACTGACCTGTCTCTCGGGCCCTGGATGATCCCCATCCCAGTGCTGGTTATGCTTGCCTTCGCTGGTCTGGTAGCCTTCCTATTGGACTCCACAGTCTTAGGGCGCTATATTTATACCCTGGGAGGCAGCGAACGGGCACTATTGGTTTCAGGTGTCAAATCAACCCAGATAAAAGTGATGGTCTACACCCTGTGCGGCTTGCTAACCGCCGTAGCGGGCTTGTTAATGACCGCCCGGCTGGGCGTGGCAGCCCCCACCGCGGCAATGGGATATGAACTGGATATCATCGCCGCCGCTGTCATCGGGGGCACCAGCCTGTTCGGCGGCGAGGGCAGCATCCTGGGCGTGCTGTTGGGCGCAGCCTTCATGCAGATCCTGCGCAACGGGCTGGTCTTATTAGGATTTCCAGCTTACTGGCAGTCCGCGGCTATCGGGGTGATGATCCTGGTGGCTTTGCTGTTGGACTACTGGCGGCGGCAGAGGGCAGCTGCATGATGCGCAGATTTATTTTCGGATGGCTGATCCTCCTGGCGGTTCTCCTGGCTGCCTGCCAGCCGCCCTCCCGGCTGCCGCCGGTGCGCCAGCCAACCCCAACCCCAGAGCGCAAAAAGCTGGTGATTGCCTGGATCCCCAAGGCGCTGAACAATCCGGTTTTTGAAGTGGGCCGCCTGGGGGCCGTACAGAAAGCGCTGGAGCTATCGGCCCTGGGTCAGGCGCAGGTCGAAGTGCTTTACGTAGGCTCGGTCGCCTCCGACGCCGCTGAACAGGTGCGCGTGGTGGAGGATGTGATTGCCCGCGCGGTGGATGCAATTGCCATTTCCTGCAACGACCCAACCGCCTGCATCGATCCGATCAACCGCGCTGTAGAGGCAGGCATCCCGGTGATGACCTGGGACGCCGATTGCCCCCAAAGCCAACGTTTCACCTATTTTGGTCTGGATAATATCGCCGCAGGGAAAGCCGCGGCGGAATACCTGGTCAAGGCGATGGGCACCAGGGGTAAAGTCGCGGTTTTAACCGGCGTGCCGGGAGCTTTCAATCTGGAGGAGCGTATCCGTGGCTTTCGCGAGGGGATAGCAGCATATCCAGAAATCGAAATCGTGACCACAGTGGTGACCAATGACGACATCAACCAAGGGGTGCAGGCGCTGGAAGAAACCATGCAGGCTTATCCAGACCTGGATGGCTGGTTCTTTGCCGGGATGTGGCCGCTGTTTGCCGAGCGCGGGTCGATGCCGGTGTGGGAAGACGCGGCGATAAATCAGGGATTGAAAACCGTAGCCTTCGACGCCCTGCCTGTGGAGTTGGAACTGCTGCGCGAAGGCTACCTTTCTGCCCTGATCGACCAGAAAAACTGGGGCTGGGGGTACGACACGATCCAGATTATCTACGATTACATCATCAAAGGCAAAACCTTTGACGCCTTCACCGACTCCGGTTTCAATATCATCACCCGCAACAACGTGGAAGTGATGATTCGCATGTGGGAGACCAACCGTTTCAACCTGACCCTACCCCCGCCATAGCCTATGGAACCCTTACTGCGCGTGATTAACCTTTCCAAGAGATTCGGCACCCTGCCTGCTGTCCAGCAGGTGAGCTTTGATGTTTTTCCAGGTGAAGTGGTAGGGCTGGCGGGAAGCATTGGGTCAGGCAAATCGGTGCTGGTCATGCTGCTGGCTGGCTTATATGCTCAGAACGAGGGCGATATTTATTTTAGCAACCAGCGCCTGAGCTGGCCTTTCAGCGCCCAGGCGCTCGGCATCGGCATCATCCATCAAGAGCCAGACCTGGCTGATCGTTTCGATGTGACCAGCAATATCTTCCTGGGCAATGAAATCGGCTGGCCTTCTCAACTGCGCTGGCTGAAAATCCCTGACCGGAAGCGCATGGACAATGAGGCCCGGCGGCTGCTTGACCAGTTGAATGTCCAGGTTAATTCACTGCGCGAGAAAGTGGCCAATCTCTCAGGCGAGCAGCGCCAGATGCTTGCTATTGCCCGTGTCCTGACCTACCCGGTGCGCCTGGTCGTGATCGACGAGCCGACTATTTTATTGAGCTATCCCTACCAGCAGCAATTACTCAGCCTGATCCAGAGCTGGCGGCAGCAAGGAGCGGCGGTGCTTTTCAGCAGCAACAACCTGGAGCATTTGTTCGCTGTCACCGACCGCCTGATCATGCTGCACCGCGGACGTAAGGTCGCCGATGTGCGCACGGATGAAACCAGCCGTGAAGCCGTAGTAGCTACCCTGGTAGGGGCAGTGGATCAACAGCGACCAGCCCCCACCATCTGGAATTTCGACAGCTACATCCGCTTACGCGAACAGGCAGAAAAGCTGCGCTATCACCAGATGCTTTTGGAAAAAGACCTTGAAGCTGGAGATACCCTCAACCGGCAGCTGGTTGAACAACTGGCGGAACAGGTCCAGGCGTTAGATCAGGCTAACCTGGCCCTGCAGGAGGCCCACCGTCGTTTGCTTTCGGAACGTGAGCAGGAACGCAAGCACCTGGCGCGTGAACTGCACGACCAGGTGATCCAGGATCTGCTCAGCATCAACTATCAACTGGAAGGGCTGGAAACTGAAAGCCCCGCGCCAGAAGGATTGAAAGATGAACTGGGGGATGTTCGCCAGGGCATCCGGGAGCTGGTGGATGATTTGCGGCGGATATGCGGCAACCTGCGCCCGCCAACGATCGACAGCCTGGGGCTGGGAGCAGCCCTGCAATCCTACACTCACGAGTGGTCTGAACGCACGGGGATCGCCATAGAGCTGGTTCTGGACAGCAACCTGGGGCGGCTGCCTGAAACAGCAGAATTATCCATTTTTCGCATCGTCCAGGAGGGCCTGAGCAACATCTGGAAACACGCCAAAGCCACCCGGGTGGCAATCAGCCTGGAGCACACCTCCCCGCGCACGCTGATGGTTTCAATCGGCGATGACGGGCTGGGGTTTGCCGAGGATTTCGACCTGGCTTCGCTCTCTGCCAACGGTCATTATGGACTGTTGGGCATCAGCGAGCGGGTCGCGCTGCTGGGAGGGCGTTTTCGCCTGCAGCGCCAGCCAGGCGGCGGCGCCCTGCTGCAGGTTGAAATCCCCCACCCGCGGGTCGAAGTAAGCGTAGAAGCGCCATTGAACTCCGCCCTTCCAAACGAGGGGAAACCCCGTAGGGGGGTTTCCCCTAAAGGAAACAGGGGAAGGGGATGAGCAAAGCAATTGAATCTCTTGTTATACTTAGTCTGGTGTGAAATCAGGCCAGGTTTGTGAATCATGGCGGAATCGTCTTCACCGCGTCACAGGTAGACTACCTGTTGAAGAAGGAGGTGGTTCAAACCCAATAATATCTGCTGAAGACTATCTGAAGATTGTCGTCTGTTCCCTGTACTGCAACTGAATTTCAATTGATCAGATCCTTTGAGGAGAAGCTTAGAATGGTTAAAAAGTTTGCAACCCTGATATCGGCCCTGGTGATGCTCAGCATGCTGCTGGGCGCCTGCGCGCCGGCCCCCACTGCAGAAGTCAAGGAAATTGTCAAGACTGTGGTGGTCACCGAAATTGTTGAGGTGGCTGGCACACCAGAAGTGAAAGAGGTGGTGAAGGAAGTAGTCATCACCGCCACCCCAGCGCCGGTAAAGCAAAAGCTGGAAATCTTCCACTGGTGGACTGCTCCTGGTGAGCGCGAAGCTGCGGATGCCATGTTCGCAGCCCTCAAGAACAACTATCCTGACATTGAGGTTGTTGAGAACCCGGTGCCCGGTGGCGGCGGCGTCTCCCACCGTGTTGTGCTCCAGGCTCGTATCACCGCTGGCCTGCCCCCAGACACGTTCCAGACCCTGGGCGGCGCTGAGCTGAAGAACTACGTCGACAGCGGCATTTTGCAGCCCCTGGACGCCCTGTATGCTGAGCTGGGCTATGACAAAGTCATCCCCGGCCCGCTGCTCAAGGCTGTCTCGGTGGGCGGCAAGCCCTATGTTGTGCCATTGAACATGCACATCCAGAACATCCTGTACTACAACCTGAAGCTGTTCAACGAGCTGGGCATCCAACCGCCCACGACCTTCGATGAACTTCTGGCTGCCTGCGAAACAATCCGGGCCGCCAAGCCCGAAATGGCCTGCCTGGGCCTGGGCTCCAAGGAAAAATGGGGCGATGCCTTCGTCTTTGACAGCATCCTGCTTGAGCTGGGCGGCGCTGATTGGTACGTCAAACTCTACAAGGGCGAGATCGATGTCGCCACCGACACCATCTTCTCGGATGCCCTGGCGAAATTCCAGCAGTTGATCCCCAATATCAACACCGATCACTCTGGCCTGACCTGGGACCAGGCAGTCTCGCTGGTCGGCTCCAACCAGGCCGCCATGACTCTGATGGGCACCTGGGCCATCGGCGCTTTCGTCAAAGGCTCCAACTGGCAGCCTGGCGTGGACTTCGGCGCGGTAACCTTCCCGCAGAAGCCTGAGCGCGTCCTGCTCTTCCACCCCGACACCTATGGCATGACCGTGGGCGCCCCTGATCCAGAAGCCACAATGAACTGGCTGAAGGTCGTGTCCTCGGCTGAACTGCAGATCCCCACCGATGTCACCCAGGGCGGTCTGTTCGCCCGCACCGATATCGATCCGATGGAATTCCCGGATCCCATCCGCCAGGAACTGCAGAGCTATGTGGCGGCGAACCCCGGCATGTTGATCCTGGATCAGCACGGCAGCATCCTGCCCGCTACTGCCCAGCCCATCTACTGGGATATCATCTCGGCCTTCCTGGTCCAGCCTGATATCGCCGCTACTGTCCAGGCCGTCGCCAACATGATGACGACCTACAATGTCAAGGAAGCCTCTGCCTGGTACCTGTGGCCGTAATCGCCAAAACAGCCGGCCTCCCTGGCCTTGTTTTAGCCTGGAGCTGACACCGGCATAAATCTCAGGTAGGGATGCACTTTTACTGCATCCCTACCTGATTTTGAAATAAATACGGTATAATATAATCGAATCTTAATCAGCCCTTCATCATTTAGGTAGGCAGGGTGCTTACACTCAACTCGCTATCCACACGCCTGAAGAAGTTCAACCTGTTGGACTTCGTGGTATTCCTGCTGCCATTGCTCGTTTTCCTGACTATTCTTTACGGAACACTGCTCTGGACGCTGTACGTGTCCTTCACCGACTGGCAGACCATGGCAGCGAACTACGAATTCACCGGTTTGAAGTGGTACAAATTCCTGGTAGCTCAGCCACGTTTCTGGATCGATGTACAAAACAACCTGAAGTGGCTCATCCTGGGCGTGATCCCAACCACCATTGCTGCAATTTTCCTGGCTTATTTGCTCGAATTAGCTCCCTTCCCTGGCGTTGAATCATACGTCCGCACGCTGATTCTCTACCCGGTAGCCATGTCCTTCATCGTTACCGGTACGATCTGGTCCTGGATGTATGAACCCAATAAGGGCGTCTTTAACGTACTCCTGAAATCAATCGGGATAGATTCCCCGTTAAGATATGCTACAGATATTAACAATGCCACCTATTGGTTGATTCTGATCTTTATCTGGCAGTACCTCGGCTTCGCGGTGATTATTATCCAGTCTTCCTTCCGGACTGCCGAACTGCAGGAGATGGTTGAGGCGGCCACAATGGATGGCGCCTCCAAGATCAGGCTCCTGTTCTCGGTGATCATCCCCAACATCCGCTCGGGCATCCTGGTGCTGGTATCTTTGCTGTTGATAAATACCCTGAAAGTCTTTGATATTGTCTATATCGTCACCTTCGGCGGGCCAGGCAGCGCCACCGACGTGCTGGCGTTGAACATGTGGATCACCTATTTCCAGCAGCACCTGGTTTCGGCTGGGGCGGGCATTGGCATGATTATTTTTGCTATGGCCTTCATCATCGTCGTTCCATACACCATTTACGCCCTCAAGAAGTGGTTTGAATGAAAAGCAAAAGCGCCACTCTAAAAATCGTTGTCTTCGTGGTCCTGGCCATGCTGACCTGCGCGTACTTGATGCCCATTTACGTGATGGTGACGACTTCGCTTAAGACACCCCAGGAAATTGCCCAGCGCGATTACCTGTCGATTACCGCCAACCCACAGTTCAAGAACTTTGCAGAAGTCCTGGTTGGCAGCGACCGCCTGAGAACCCCAATGGGGCCAGCGCTGCTGAACTCGACGATCATCTCCACCGCGGTCACACTCCTCTCCGCCTTCTTCGGTGGTCTGAGCGGCTACTATCTCAGCCGGACGAGATCGGCTTTCACGCGCATTTTATTTGTCCTGGTTGGCATTGCCCTGTACATGCCCTACCAGGCAGTGATCATCCCGCTGGTGATCTTCATGGCCAAGACGCGTCTGGCCCTGACCCATCTTGGGTTGATCATCGCCTACCTGATCTTGAACGTGCCGCTGGCCTCGGTGCTGATGGGTACATTCTTCCTGGGCGTGCCCCGCGAACTTGAAGAGGCTGCCGAGGTGGATGGCGCCTCACGCGTGCAAATCTTTTTCCTGATCGTTTCGCCCATCTCTATCCCTGCCTATGCCTCGGTCGCAATCATCATTTTTACTCAAGTGTGGAATGAGTTTTTCCTGGCCCTATCGCTGTCCTCTCGAAACACGCAAACGGTTCAAGTGGTGATGGCCGGCACCAAGGGTACCACGGTGGTGTATTATGACCTGCAGATGGCGGCGGCTCTGGTCACTGTAGCGGTTCCGCTGCTCTTCTTCCTGCTGCTCGGCAGGTACTTCATCCGCGGCATCCTGGCTGGCGCGCTCAAGGGGTAGCGCATCTGCTTCTAATACTCAAGCGCCTGGCAAAATCCTGCCAGGCGCTTTCGATTCTGTAAGCCCTGCTACATCTGGCGTTCTCGGGGAGAATATATTACAATCCATTTTGATAATTCAAAATTTGTGCAAATAAAATTTCGGGAGGGAAGTATATGCCTAAGGGAAAAATAAGGACGATCCGCGCAGAGGATCTATACCATTTCCAGTCGATCTCCGATGTGCGCATCTCCCCCACTGGTAAGCACGCCATCTTCACCGTTCAACGCGTAGAGCGCAAGACGGAAAAAAAATACACCAATCTGTGGATCATCGCCATTGACAGCGGCGCTGTCCGCCAGTTCACGCATGGCGACCAAAGTGACAGCCTGCCGCGCTGGTCTCCAGACGGGAGCCGGATTGCCTTTCTTTCCAATCGGAAAGACCCAGAAAAGCCGTCTCAAATCTACCTGATCTCGATGGATGGGGGCGAGGCATATCCGCTCAGCGATATCCTCGGCAGAATCGGCAGCCTGGTATGGTCGCCGGATGGTAAGCGCCTGCTGTGCACGGTCTGCAAGACCGACGCGGAAGTCTTGGAGCGCGAAAAAGACACCCAGAAGAAAAAGCTGGGCGTGGTAGACCGCCGCTATGACCGGGTTTTCTACAAGCTGGATGGCTTCGGCTACCTGCCTCACGAGCGCTGGCATATCTGGACAGTGGACGCCCGCAGCGGACGCGCCCGGCAGCTCACCGATCACCCGGTCTTTGACGAGCAGTTCCCAGCCTGGTCGCCGGATGGTAAATGGATTGCTTTCACCTCCAATCGCAGCGCGAATCCCGATTTTGAGCTGGATGCGGTGGATCTGTTCGTCATGCCTGCTCAAGGAGGGGAGTTCCGCCGCATCCCCACGCCTGTCGGCCAAAAACTGCTGCCCAGCTTCTCGCCTGATGGACGCTGGATCGCTTATTACGGCGTCGAGGGCGAAGCGGTGGAGTACAAGAACGACAGCCTGTGGGTCGTGCCTGCCGATGGTTCGGAGGCGCCGCACAACCTGACCGGAAAATATGATCTGAACGTTTCCGCCTGGACAATCAACGATCTGAGCCAGCCCGAACTGATGCCTGCCAGCTGGTCAAATGACAGTCAGCGCCTGTATTTTCCAGTTACTCTCCACGGCAGCTCGCTTCTGAAATCGATCAACCTGCAGGGAGAAGACCTGCAAACCGTGCTTGGGGATGAGGGCGTGGTGGGCGCCTTCAGCTTTGACCGGGAGCAGCAGCGCATGGCCTATTTCTTTGGCAGCATGCAGGATCCCTGTCAGGTTTACCTTAAAGAGAAGACCTCCAACCAGCCGCGCCCGCTGACCCGATTCAATGACTGGCTGAAAGAGACAGACCTGGGACAGATAGAGACGGTCTGGTTCAAAGGCCCGCAGAACAACGACCTGCAGGGTTGGATCCTCAAGCCCCCCAATTTCGACCCTGAGAAGAAGTACCCTTCCATCCTGTATATCCACGGCGGGCCAATGACCCAATATGGATACTTCTTCATGCATGAATTTTATTACCTGGCTGCGCAGGGCTATGTGGTGTACTTCTGCAACCCGCGCGGCGGGCGCGGTTATGGTGAGGCGCACACCAAGGCGATCTGGGGCGATTGGGGCAACGCCGACTATGCCGACCTGATGGTCTGGGCGGATTATATGGCCGGGCAGACCTATATTGATCCCGCCCGCATGGGCGTCACCGGCGGCAGCTACGGCGGCTACATGACCGTCTGGATCATCGGGCACACCCAGCGCTTCCGGGCAGCCGTCACGGCCCGCTGCGTGAGCAATTTCACCAGCATGTGGGGCTCGAGCGATTTCAACTGGACCTTCCAGCACGAACTCCAGGCTGGCGCGCCGTTCGAGGATCTGCAAAAGTATTGGGATTTATCGCCGATCAAGTACATCGGCAGCGCCCAGACGCCGACGCTGGTGATGCATAATGAGATGGACCATCGCTGCCCGATCGAGCAGGGCGAGCAGGTCTTTGTAGCCCTCAAGCGCCTGGGGGTAGAGACCGAAATGGTGCGTTTCCCGGATGAGTTCCACGGGCTTTCTCGGGCCGGGCGCACCGACCGGCGCATTGCCCGCTTGAACCATATCCTGCGCTGGTTCGATAAGTTTATGAAAAATTAAGGAACTGATTGGGTCGATTCAACGTCTCATTCGGTAAGCCTGTCTTTACAGGCATAGGAGTCGTTGATATGAGCACCCGAAATCTTAAGAAAATCTTCTTTTTCTTCCTGGCAGCCTCGCTGATCCTGAGCGCTTGCCTGCCCTCAATCTTTAAACGAGATGATACGAGCCCAGAGGCGATCTACACCATGGCCGCCCAGACGGTGATCGCCCAATACACCCGCGCGGCGGGAGAGACCGCCGTAGCTCTGCTGACCCAGGTCTCCTCCGGGAGCCCCACCGCCACCCCACCGGAGCAGGCATCGCCGACCAGTACCACGCAGGCGATCATTCCCTCGCCGACAGCGACCGTGCTGTTTCCAACCTATACCCCTCTGCCCCCCACTTTTACTCCACTACTGCCGACTTTTACCCCCCTGCCGCCAACCTTCACCCCGCTCCCGCCCACGGCAGTCCCGCCGCCCTGCGATTGGGCGCAGTTTGTCAAGGATGTCACTGTGCCAGATGGGACGGATATGCTGCCCGGTCAGACTTTCACCAAAGTCTGGCGTCTGCGCAACATCGGTTCGTGCAGCTGGAATACCAGCTACGCCCTGATCTACGTCAGCGGCGACCGCATGCACACCTACAACGCCGTTGGGCTGCCGGGGATTGTGCACCCTGGCAATACCATCGACCTTAGCGTGGAGTTCGTAGCCCCCGATCAGCCAGGCGATTATCGCAGCTACTGGATGCTGCGCAACTCCTATGGGCAGGCTTTCGGCATCGGCCCAAACGCGAACAAACCCTTCTGGGTAGATATTGATGTCACCCCACCTCAGAGCCAGTATCCTTATGACTTTGCCCTCAGCATGTGCATGGCATCCTGGCGCAGCCGCGCCGACAGCAGCCTGCCCTGCCCGGGCAGCCAGAGCAGCAGCGACGGCTCAGCCATCATGCTCACCAACCCCGAGCTGGAAAATGGGCGCCGTGAGAACGAACCTACCCTATGGATGCGCCCCTCGCAGACCCACGACGGCTGGATCACGGGCGAATACCCGAAGTATAAAGTCCAGTCCGGCGATCACTTCATGGCAGAGATCGGCTGCCTGGAGGATAACCCCGGCTGCGATGTGACCTTCTACCTGGCTTACCAGACCTCTGGCGGGACGGTGAAGAACCTGGGCTCGTGGCGTGAAACCTACGATGGGTTTACCACTCGCCTCGATATCGACTTGTCCAGCCTGGCGGGGAAGACGGTGCAGTTCCTGCTGACGGTGGTGAACAACGGCAGGGCCTCTAAGGCCACTGCCTTCTGGCTGGCGCCGTCTATCCGGCGCTCCACCATCAATCCGGAATGGGAAAGCATGCCCGCCGTCCAGGCGGCCCGCCGCAGAGTCGCCCAGGATACCGGCCTCAGCGCCAGCCAGCTCATCCCCACCAGCGTGGCCGCGGTCACCTGGACGGATACCTGCCTGGGCGTGCACCTGCCGGGTCAGATCTGCGGCGAAGCGCTGATCCCCGGCTACCGCATCATCCTGACCGATGGCCGCCGCAATTACGAGGTGCATACCAACCAGGATGGCTCCATCCTGGCCTGGTTCGAAATTTAAATGCCTGCCGGTCTCGCACAGCTTCCTATCATCGGGTAAAATCTAATCACCCGACATAACCCTATGACCACTCCACCCAACCTGGAGCGGTCTGCATTCTCTCTGAAAACAGGAGGAAGTATGGACTACCGTCTATTAGGCCGCACCGGCATCCGCGTTTCCCCGTTCTGCCTGGGGACAATGAACTTCGGCGGCCCAACGCCCGAAGATGAATCGATACGCATTATCCATAAGACCCTGGATCAGGGCATCAATTTTCTCGACACCGCCGATATGTACAACAAAGGGGAGAGCGAGCGGGTGGTGGGCAAGGCGCTCTCCGGCGGCAGGCGAGACAGGGTGATCCTGGCGACCAAGTTCCACAACCCCCAATCCGAGGATATCAACGACCGGGGCAACTCGCGCCGGCATATCCTGCGGGCAGTCGAGACCTCCCTGCGCCGCTTGAACACCGAATGGATCGATCTCTACCAGGCCCACCGCCCGGTCTTCGATGTGCCTCAGGATGAAACCCTGCGCGCCCTGGATGATCTGGTGCGCCAGGGCAAGGTGCGCTACATCGGCAGCTCGACCTTCCCGGCCTGGATGCTCATGGAGGCGCTGGCGATCAGCGAGCGCCAGAACCTGGTGCGCTTCGTCACCGAGCAGTGCCCGTACAATCTGCTGGACCGGCGGGTGGAAAATGAAGTCGTTCCGCTGGCGCTGCGCTACAACATCGGGCTGCTGCCCTGGTCGCCCCTGGCGATGGGCATGTTAGCCGGGCGCTACCCGGCTGGCGAGGGCTTCCCGCAAGGCTCACGCGGCGCGCGCGGCCTGCCCATCTATGTAGATCGCATCAACGAGCGCGGCATCCAGTATGGCAACCAGATCATCCCACTGGCGCAAAAACACGGGCTGACCCCATCGCAGTTGGCCCTGCTGTGGGTCAAGGAGCAGCCCGCGGTGACCGCCCCCATCCTGGGCCCGCGCAGCGAGGCGCAGCTGGACGACGCCCTGGCGGTGATGTCCATGCCGCTGGAGGCAGAGATCAGCGCCGCCCTGGACCAGATCGTCCCTCCGGGCAGCGCTGTGGCGGATTTTCACAATACCAGCGGCTGGATGAAGATGAAGCTATTGGGGTAGCTCGTAAAGCTCGACCAGCACCCCGTTGGCGCTCTTGGGGTGGATGAAGGCGTATTTCCTGCCTCCCACTCCCATCTTCGGGGCGTCGCTGAGCAGTTGGATGCCCTTTTCTTTCAACCGGGCAAACATCCCGTCGATATCATCCACCTCCAGGCAGATGTGGTGCATACCGGGGCCGCGCTTCTCCAGCTGGCGCGCCAGCCCGGAGTCGTCGGTGGTCGGTTTGACCAGCTCGATCTCGCTGCCGCCCACCGGAAGGAACGCCACGGCTGATTTTTCGGCTGGCACATCCACGATCTGGGTCATTTCCAGACCCAGGGCGTCGCGCCAGAAGGAGAGATGTTTTTCCAGATCATCCACCAGGATGGCGACATGATCGATGCGTTTTACTTTAGCCATATCCGCTGCCTTTCTTGCTCGCAGAAATCTTTTGGTCGATCAGTCAATCAGTTATAAGTCGATCAGTGATTGGTCACCTGACACATAAACACCTGAGCACTTCTTTACACCCACGCTGGCGGCTGGTACTCGCCCCACAGGCCGCGCAGCACGCCGCAGAGTTCGCCCAGAGTGATGTCATTCTCGACACATTCGACGAACAGCGGCATTAAGTTTTCGCTGCCGCGCGCCGCTGTCTCCAGACGCGTTAGCAGTTCGCTCACCCGGGCGGCGTCCCGCCGGGCGCGCAGGTTCACCAGCCGGGCGCGCTGGTTCTGCTCGATGGACGGGTCGACTTTCAGCCGCTCCAGTTCGATCTGTTCGTCCACCTGGAAGGCGTTCAACCCCACCACAATCTGCTCGCCGCGCTCCACCGCCTGCTGGAAGCCGTAGGCGGCGTTTTGGATTTCGTCCTGGACGTAGCCGCGCTCAATCGCCTGCAGCGCGCCGCCCATATCATCGATCTTCTGGATATAATCCTGCGCCAGCCGCTCGATTTCGTCGGTCAGATGCTCGATCAGGTACGAGCCAGCCAGCGGGTCGATCGTGTCAGCGGCGCCGGATTCATAGGCGATGACCTGCTGGGTGCGCAGGGCCACGCGCACCGACTTCTCGGTGGGCAGCCACAGCGCCTCATCCATGCTGTTGGTGTGCAGCGACTGGGTGCCGCCCAGCACCGCCGCCAGGGCCTGCAGCGCCACGCGCACCACGTTGTTCTCGGGCTGCTGGGCGGTCAGGGTGGAGCCAGCGGTCTGGGTGTGGAAGCGAAGCATCCAGGCACGCGGGTTCTGGGCGTTGAAGCGATAGCGCATGATTTTCGCCCACATACGCCGGGCAGCGCGGAACTTGGCCACCTCCTCCAGGAAGTTGTTGTGGGCGTTGAAGAAGAAGGAGAGCTGCTCGGCGAAGCTGTCCACATCCAGCCCGGCCTCAATGGCCGCCTGGACGTAGGCGATGCCGTTCGCCAGAGTAAAAGCCACCTCCTGAGCGGCGGTTGAACCGGCCTCGCGGATGTGGTAGCCGGAGATGCTGATCGTGTTCCAGT
>JAFGQI010000157.1 GCA_016935755.1 Anaerolineales bacterium | reverse complement strand
TACAGGTTGGCGTCCTTTGGGTAGCCTACTCCGCCGATGGCGATGTCCACCTGCCGGGGGATAGGGACTTCATACACCGAGCGGGCAAAAGCAACCAGTTCCTGGAAAGCCTGTTCAGGATCACCGGCCGCCACGCGCAGGATGCGCTGCTGCTCGTCTAAAACCACATTCAGGATGAAACGCAGCCCGGCGCGGCGAGCCGCCTCGTTCACTGCGGCGCGGAATGGGTTGTCTTCGATGCGGCCCAACCGGACGTTGGGGTGATCGACAAAAGCTGGCCCGTGGGTGTAGGCGATCAGCGCCTCGCCTGCCGCACCCACCGCGGCGGTCTTGCCCCCGCCCGAATAGCCGGCGTACTGGTGCGGTTCCACGATGCCCGTGGCGATGAGCAGGTCGGTTTCAATCGCGGCGCGATGCACCTGCACCGGGACGCCGCCGGGTGTGATCCCCAGATCCACCAGCGCAGCCGGGTTCTGCGGCTCGTTGTCGATCACCCGGTAGCGGGCTGCCACGCTGGCGCCCAGTTTGATAATCTTTTCGGCAGGTGTGGAGGGTCGGTGCATGCCGGTGGCGCACAGCAGGGTGATATCCTGCTCCTGCACCCCGGCGCTTTCCAGCTCTGCTATCAGGGCCGGCACCAGCAGGTGATCCGGGCAGGCGCGGGTAATATCCGTGAAGGCGATGCAGGCCCGTTTGCCAGGCCCGGCCAGCTCACGCAAGCGTGGTGAACCAGTGGGGCGTGCCAAGGCTTCTTGAATAGCGCCTTGCGCATCTCTTACGGGTTCTGCTGGTCGCGATACGACCACCCTGGCCCGCATAGCTTGGGGCAGGGTAAATTCCAGGCTAGATTGGCTGTAGGGAACCCGGTAGGTCTGGCTCGACATGAGAGTGTTTTTTATCCTGATCCATTCTCATTCTACCAGAGACCATAATTTCACCCCAGGGTTATTTGTTCCAGTACAGGAGTTTTTGAGCGCGCAGCCCTGGCAGCTGCTCTCACAGCCGGAGTAGAGGCGCAGGTAGCCGCTGCGTTGTAAATGCTCCAGCAGAATCTCTACCATCTGCGGCGTGGTATCCAGGCGGGCAGCCAGTTCTGAAACCTCCTGCACCCGCCCCTGGCGAATTTCATCCAGCAGCTTCTGTAACATACTCAGCCTCCCAGGGCGAGAGCCAGCCGGTACACAACAGCGCCTCCTGCAATTGACAGGCCCAGCAGCATCGCCAGATCGAACAGAGTCCAGCGCCACGAATGGGTCTCCTGGCGGATCACCGCTACCGTCGCCAGGCAGGGGATAAACAGCATGTTCACCACCAGGAAGGATAGGGCGGAAGCCGTGGAGTAATTCGCGGCCAGCACTTGGGCCAGACCTGTCTCCCCCTGGCTGCCGAACAGTACGCCCAGGGTGGCGATGGCGTTTTCTTTGGCCGGGAAAGTGGTGATCAGCGCTACGGTCAGCCGCCAGTCCAGGCCCAGCCACTGCCCCAGCGGCTCGATCAGGCGGCCAAACTGCGCCAGGAAGCTTGTGCTTACGTCGCCGTTCGGCAGCATCGAGAGCGCCCAGATCACCACCGAGAAACCCAGGATGATCGTGCCCGCCTTTTTGACAAATGCCAGGGCGCGCTGCCAGACCAGCAGACCGATGGTGCGTTTATTGGGAAGATGGTAGAGCGGCATCTCCATGATAAACGCCGATCGCTGGCCTTTAAAGATCACCCGATTAAGCAGCGTTCCGCTGACTACCAGAGTGGTCAGCGAGAGCAGCACCAGACCCCACGAAACCCACAGCGCATCCGCCCCAAAGAAGGCTGGCGTTAAAAAAGCAACCACTGCCATGCGCGCTGTACAAGGCACCAGGGGGGCGATCAAAATTGTCAGCAGGCGCGCCGGCCAGGAGTCAATCACGCGGGTGCCCATGACCGCTGGCACGTTGCAGCCAAATCCCAGGAATAACGGCAGGAAGGATTTGCCATGCAGACCCATCAGGTGCATTAAGTTGTCCATCACATAGGCGGCGCGGGCCATATAGCCCACATCTTCCAGCAGCCCAAAGGCGGCAAAGAAAATTACCAGGATGGGCAGGAAGGTCAGGATTGCCCCCACCCCACCGATCACGCCATCCACCACCAGGCCGTGCAGCCAGAACGGAGCCCCCGCCAGAGCCTGGCTGGCGAAAGTGGATATTTTGCCCACTACTTGAGTTTCCAACCACTCTTGGAGCGGCGAACCGACTGTGAAGGTCAGGCCAAACACCAACCCCAGGATGCCGGCCAGGATGAGCAAACCCCAGAAAGGATGCGCCGCCCAGCGATCCAGCCGCTGAGTCAGGCTGACCTGGCCCAGGCGAGGCCGCGTTACCGCCGCGCGCACCATCCGCCCAATCCATTCGTACCGTCCTGAGGCTATGGCGAACATCGCATCGTCGTGCTGCACCAGGACGGCCTCCACCGCCTGCCAGGTTTCTGGCGGCAGAGCTGCCTGCATCAGGCGGGTGATTTCGGCGTCGCCTTCGAGCAATTTCAACGCCACCCATTCCCTGGGGTAATTTTCAGGAACATACCCGCTAATCTGGGCCGCGAGCTGCTTCTGGGCTTCTCTGTGCTGCGGGTCCAGTTCAGGCAGACGGGGCATGGATATTTTTTCACCTTTCAGGGTGAGAGCCACTTCTCGTAACAGGTCTTGTACGCCGCTGGCCCGCGTAGCGGTCAAAGGGACGACCGGCACCCCCAGCGCGGCCTCCAACACTTCTGGCTCCACGACCATCCCTTCCTGTGCAGCTACATCCATCATGTTCAACGCCACCACGATAGGCGCGGGCAGACAGATCAGCTCGGCTACCAGATACAGGCTGCGCTCGAGGCTGGCCGCGCTGACCACTGCGATGACTACATCGGGCTGCTGCAGGATGATAAATTCACGGGCGATGACTTCCTCTGGCGAATTCGCTGTCAGGCTGTATGTGCCAGGCAGGTCCACCAGCGAGTATCTTGTTCCTTCGTAAGTAAAAATCCCTTCCCGGCGCTCAACTGTTTTCCCTGGCCAGTTGCCCACATGTTGGTTCAGGCCCGTCAGCAGATTGAACAGAGTGGACTTGCCCATGTTGGGCTGCCCGGCCAGAGCGATCGTGCAGAGCCTGTGCTGATCAGTGGCTGAATCTATTAGCGGGGGGGTGGGTTGGCGTTCGGTCAATTATTCCTCCACTGAACCAGTATCCTTCTTGCCTCGCCGCGCCCTAAGGCCAGCTGCTCGCCGCGCACCCTGACGATCAGCGGCCCATGATGATAATTTTGTACCATGGTAATTTCAGCTCCCGGAGTAAGTCCCAGTGAAGATAACCGGCTGGCCAGGCCGCGCCCGCACCAAAATTCACGCAGGACAGCGCTTTCGCCTTGCTTTAAGTGAGCCAACGGGATGATCTTATCGTTCATAATGTCTCCAGAGTAAGGGATTGACCGAGAGTCCGTCAAGGGTTATAATGTTATAGGACATTATATAATTAATTAGCATATGCTAATTATGTTAATTAATAACTGTAAAGGCCTGGTACGTCAAGGGTGACATATGTCACCTTTCCTTAACTGCGATGCAAAATCGTCACAGCCCAACCATCGAAGATTACCTCTCGATCCTGTTCGTGCTCCAGCGAGATAACGAGCCGATTGTGGGGGCGCGCCTGGCCGAGCTCTTAGGCGTCACGCCTCCGACGGTCACCAATACGCTCAAACGCATGGCGCGGGATGGGCTGGTGGTGATGGACGACCCCCGCAACACGCGCCTGAGCGAGGCGGGCTGGGAGGCTGCCTGTTCTGTGATGAGACGCCATATGCTCATCGAATGGCTGCTTTCGCGCATGGTGGGCTGGTCGAAATCGCATTCCCAGGCGCACGCGATGGAACATGTGATTTCCGCCGAACTGGAAGAGGCCCTGATCAACGATCTTTCCAATCCAAAGACCTGTCCTCACGGCAACCCACTGCCGGGCTTCGAGCAGGTGGTGGCAGCCTGGGTCCCGCTAACCAGCCTGTCTGTCGGAGAAAAAGGGATCATCCGCCGCATCCATGAACTGGCGGAGCAAACTGAAGGAGTGCTGCCCTACCTGGAAGAAAAACGCTTGCTGCCTGGTTGTCCTATCGAGATGATCGAGGTATTACCCTTCAACCAGACGGTAACCTTGCGCGTAGAAGGGCAGCCTGTCACCCTCGGTTTTGCCCTGGCTCGCTACATCTTCGTTGAGCAGCTTCCTTGATTTGTAGCCCCATGATGTTAATCCCTGCTTTGTCAACTGCTCGCCTGGCCCTGCGCCCATTGTCCCCAAGCGGATAAGCAAATTTTCATTTAACGTATATGGTTTTTAGGGTGGAACCCTGGTATACTATAGCTTGACAGATTCCGGGTTTGCATTTGAGTTCTTTGGCCGCCATTCTGCATCGGATGGCGGTTTTTTTCATCGCTGATCCTGGAAATTTTTCGCCGATTGTCTGCTTGCCCTCAGAGCAGCGGATGGTCGCATAACCGCAAAGGAAACGAAAATGGAAGTTAAATTGTATGTTGGAAACTTGTCTTACGATACTAACGAGGAGGGCCTGCGGACTGCATTCGCCAGGGCTGGAACGGTGGTCTCGGTGGATATGATTAAGGATCGTGATACCGGACGGATGAGAGGCTTTGCCTTCGTTACGATGAGCAGCGATGAGGAAGCGCAGAACGCCATCAAGATTCTGAATGAAAAAACGTTGGATGACCGGGTAATCAAAGTTAATATTGCTCGGGCGCGCGAAGAGCAGCCGCGACGTATGGCTTACGGCGGACGGCGCTAAACAAGTTTACTGGAGCCTTCAGGTCAGCACTGGCCTGGAGGCTTTCTTTGATATCCTGGGAAGAGGTGTGAGATGGGCTTTAAAGTTGGAGATAGAGTCATTCACTCGTCTTATGGCCTGGGCGAGATCACGCATGTCGAGGAGAAGGTTGTTCACGACCATCTCACCAGCTGCTACGTTTTTCGTACGACCGACATGATGATCTGGATCCCGATCAATGATTTGCAGCAACACAGCCTGCGCCGGCCAACATCTCCCCGTGAGTTTCGGAAGCTGTTCGCGATCTTGACCAGCCCGGGCGAACCGCTGCCCGAAGACCGGGTGCTGCGCAAAAACCAGCTTATCATGCAAATGAGAGATGGTCAGCTGGCATCGATCTGCCGGGTGGTGCGGGATCTAACCCATTTCAAGCGCACAACCAAACTGAACGATCAGGAAAAACACATCCTTGAACGGGCAATGAATTCGCTGCTTACCGAATGGAACTTTTCGCTGGGGGTATCTATGAGCCAGGCACAGCAGGCCATAACGGAAATGATGGGTGCGTGAGGCCAGTTGAAGGAGTAATGGACAATGTCATTATTGGAATTGGTAACCAAGAACCGCAGCCGCAGGCGCTTCTATCAGGATCACGCCATTGAGCGGGAGACTCTGGTCGAACTGGTCAACCTGGCGCGCCTGTCCCCCTCGGGGATGAACCGCCAGCCGTTGAAGTTTTTCCTTTCCAACACACCAGAGATGAACGCACGCATTTTCCCCCACCTGGGCTGGGCTGGCTACCTTGAGGGATGGGGCGGGCCTGCCGAGGGCGAGCGCCCATCAGCGTATATTATCATCCTGGGAGATAAGCGCATCAGCGAATCCTTCGGTATCGACCCTGGCATCGCCGCCCAGAGCATCATGCTCGGCGCTACCGAGATGGGCCTGGGGGGCTGCATCATCGGTTCGGCCAAACAGGAGCAGGTCAGCCAGGCGCTGGCCCTGCCGGATCATTTTGCCATCCTGCTGGTGCTGGCCCTGGGCAAGCCTAAAGAACTGGCGCAGATCGAACCGCTGGGCGCCGACGGCGACATCCGCTACTGGCGGGATGCTGAGGGCGGGCACCACGTGCCCAAGCGCTCCCTGGAGGAGATCATCATCAATTGAAGCAATAGCGGTGTATCTCACCAACACGATCCCAGGTCAGAGCACCACCCAGCACAGGGGCGCAGCGTTTCATGAAACGCTGCGCCCCTGTGCTGCTGGGAAAACCCCGAATAGTTTACCTCACACTCAGGAATGAATACAACAGCACATACAAGATGGTCGCAATTGCGCAGGTAGCCACCATCACAGGAAGCCCGCGTTTATTCCACAAGGCCGGCGAAATCGGCGTGCGCGTCCGTTCTGAGAGGGTAGCTACAACAATATTGGCTGAAGAGCCAATGATTGTGCCGTTCCCGCCGAAACCCGCCCCAAAAACCAGCGCCCACCAAAGTGGATCAACTTGCATTCCCGCCGCGCCCAACCCTTGTATCACCGGGATCATGGCGATTGTGATGGGCACATTATCAACGATAGATGATAGGGCAGCCACAATCCAGAGCAGCAACACCCCCATCAGCACAGGCGAAAGCACATTGCCTCGCACGAGAAGCATAGATAGAGCGCCCAGCAGCCCAGAAGCCTTTAGCCCTCCCACCATTACAAACAGCGCGGCGAAAAAAATAATTACAGTCCATTCCACCCGCCTGAAGGTATCACGGATATCCGGGTTGACCCAGAACATTGCTGCTGCCGCCGCGCTCAAGGCGATGAAAGCAGGTGAGATATGTAATGTCTCCTGAAGAAAGAAGAATAAAAGTGTGAAGCAAAGTACGATGATCACCTTCCTGGCCGCTTTCCAGTCATTCAGAGCTTCGGCTGGGTCCAAATTCATGATTGCCTTTACATTCTTGGGTTTTTGAGTTAAGTCCGCGCGGAAGAGCCAACGCAGCAGCCATAAAGCTGTCACCCATACCAACACCACGATGGGTAGTGAGTGGGTTAGAAAATCGTTGAATGAAAAACCCGCCGCCGAAGCAATCAGGACATTAGGCGGGTCGCCTACCAACGTGGCTACCCCACCGGTGTTGGATAATAAAGCCTCCGCCATCAGTAAAGGGATGGCATTTATGCCAAGAATTTCGCTGATCAAGATCGTTACCGGCGCGATCAGTACGACTGTGGTGACATTATCCAGAAACATTGATAACAGTGTGGTCACTGTCCCCAACAGCACCAGCAAACGTACAGGGTTTCCCCGTGAGAGCCGCCCTGCCCAGACAGCCAGGAATTGGAAGAACCCGGTAGGTTCCAACAGCGTTACCATGACCATCATCCCCAGCAGCAAGCCGATGGTCTCAAAATCAATGGCCAGAATGGCTTCTTCTTCCGAGTAAAACCCCATTGCCAAACCTGCCCCTACCATCAGCGCTGCACCCACAGTCGCAGCAATCACCCGGTTGAACTTTTCCGCAAAGATAAAAACCAGACTGACAACAAAGACCAGCCCGGAGATCGCCATGTGCACGGTCATTGCTCGTCCTCGGCAATCTCATCGTTCCAACTTGTCATCAAAGCCACGCCAATATCCACGCGAGAAGCAATGCCAACCAGGTGCCCTTGCGCGTCGATGACTGGCAGATCGAACAGGTTCTGCTGGTTGAGCACAGCAGCCGCTCTGACCAGCCGGCAAGTCTCCTTGACCGATATGGGCGGGCGCATGAAGGCTTTCACCAGACGAGCCAGGGTTTCGGGCGAGGGGTGCCGGGCTTCGACCGCCCCAAAATCGTGCACAAAGTCAAAATCCTCGACCAGGGCGATAAAATCTGGCATCACCAAGGTCAGCAAATCGTGCATCTTAAGCAGCCCGGTCAGGTGGTTGGCCTGGTTCACCACCGGCAGTGTGCCAATATGCCACTCTATAAATAATTTAACTGCCTCTTCCAAAGGAGCGGTCTCCAAGATGGAGATAACTTTTTTCTTCATACAGTTCGCAATTTGCATCATGAGCGCTCTCCTGTCTCAGGTATCTGGCTGTGAGGTCAGGTAATTATTTTATCAGATTAAATATTGTCTTCGATGGCGGCATTCACTGCCTGCAGGGGATTATCACTGGCCGAGCGCCTGGCTCAATTCTTGATCAGCCCGCCGTGGTAATCCAGTTCATACACCCGCAGTCCCTCACGGGTGATCCATTCTCGCCCGATGAAGGAGGCCACATCACCGCGGTTGGTATCGGTGTAGATGCCCAGGGGAGTGGCATGCTCAAAACCGCCTAAGAAACGCCCCTGCTGATACAGAACGGTCAGGCTGATTTTGATGACCTGCCCGGTTTCCGCGCCAGTGATCAGGGTTGGCTCCAGGATGCGCCCGTAGTAGTTCATCGCCCAAACCGGGCGCTCCTGGTAATATACCACTTCCTCGCCGATGAAATCGCTGCCGCCAAAATAGCTGTCCAGGTAGGCGAAGGGCGGGGCGTGAAATTCCAGGTCGTGCGCCCCCGGGCGATGCGCCAGGCTCGGCGCCCCGCTGCCCACATAGGAAGCAGACTTAGCACGCACGATAAAATCTTGCAGCTGATCCAGGGTGAAATCCATAGAATTACCTCTCTAGTATTGATCTGTGGTAACCTTAAATTGGGACCATTATAAAGCAGCTTTCATGCAATAACGGTAAAATAGGATCACCAGACTTCACAATACAGGTGGCCTATCATAAATGACATCCCCCACATCCTCGTACTTCCCCACCTCGCCGGGCTGCGCTTCCGCCATCCCGGCAGGCCGTGCATCTGGGGCGCAAGACCCACGACCAGATCGACCCTTACGCGCACTCCGAGGATTTCCCCGGCATCGAGTCTTTGCAGGCCGAACTGGCTCAGGCCGCAGAAGATCAGCAGCTGGATAACTGGCTGATCGCCCACACCGGCGATCAGCCAGATGAGCAGGTGATTGACTACAGCCAGATCGAATCCTGGCCCGAAGGGGATGGCACCTGGGTCTATCTTGTGCTGGGCTGGCTGCTGCCAGAATGGCGCGGCCAGGGAATCGGCGCTGCCATGCTGCGCTGGTGCGAGGGGCGCTACTGGCAGCTGGCGGCGAGTGGTCACTCCGGCGAGAAAACCGAGCCGGCTGCCAACGCCAGCAGCACCGAGGTCTTCGAAATCAGCGTGCGCCCGGCCTGGCGCCGGCGCAGTCTGGGGCGCGCCCTGCTCTCCCTTGCCTTGTTATCGATTCCTCATCATCAGAGATTCTAAATCCTCGTCCAGGGACTGCAGATCTTCTTCATGTTCAACTTCCTGTTCCAGGATAGTCAGCACAATGTTATAGGTGACTGGATCCGCATCCTTCACCACCTGCAGCAGCTTCTGATAGACATCGATGGCGCACTGCTCACCTTTGATATTTTGTGCCAGGATTTCCTTAACAAACTCATCCGTTGGTGCATCATAACCGCAGTGCGTGTGTTTGTACCACTCCTCCGGGCTGATCAGCGGCGTACCACCCAGCTGGATGATGCGCACCGCCAGCATATCCGCATGCGACAGCTCCTCGGTGGCATGCAGCAGCAGCTCAGCCGCTACCGCATCTTTCATCGGGCCTTTGACCACTTTGGCCCCCAGCCAGTACTGGTAGTAAGCCAGCCACTCATCTGCAAAAGCCTTATTGAGCATGTCCAGCAATTCATCTACATCCATTCCAACAATTTGACGTCCCTTGGTTCCCATTTTTACTCCTCTCTTTTGGATTATTCGATAGCCATATTATACAACCTCAATCACTCCTGTCGAGGTTGCTTCTCCAACTCTCCAGACAGGGATAGACTTCTCGCGCGCCTCTTGTTCACACCTGCGCGCCTGCTCTGGAGATACTGCAAACAGCAAGCCGCCGCTTGTCTGGGGATCAAATAATAATAACTGGATATCTTGCGTAAGTTCGGGCGCGAACACCACCCGCGGCCCAAAAAACTCGGCGTTATCAAAACTGCCCCCTGGGAAGCACCACTCTGCCGCCAGGCGAGCCGCGTTTGGAAATAGGGGAATCGCCTCAAACAGGAACCGCAGCCCCACTCCTGAAGCCGACGCCATCTCCCAGGCATGTCCGAGCAGGCTGAACCCGGTGATATCCGTCGCTGCTCGCGCCCCGCTGCTGATGGCCAGGGCAGCTGCGTCACGGTTCAGGCGTTTCATCCATCCCAGGGTTTCCCCCACCTCTTCGTCCCGGATTCGATCTGTCTTGATCGCCGAGGTGATCACTCCGCCCCCGATCGGTTTGCTCAGGTACAGAATATCTCCAGGCTCCACGCCCTTCTTGGTCAGAAATTGATCCGTGCGCGCATAGCCAATCGCCACCAGGCCGTATTTAGGTTCCTTATCCTGGATGGTATGCCCCCCCGCGATTACTACGCCCGCCTCTCTGGCTTTCTCGGCCCCGCCGCGCAGGATTTCCGCAGCTATCTCCGCCGGTAATTGCGGCGGGAAGGCGGCGATATTCAACGCCAGGAAGGGTTCGCCTCCCATGGCGTAAATGTCAGATAGGCTGTTCGCCGCCGCAATCGCCCCATAATCAAATGGGTCATCCACCACCGGCGTGAAGAAATCCGTCGTCACCACCAGGGCGCGCTGTTCATCCACCTTCCAGACCGCCGCGTCATCTGGCTCTCGCAGCCCTGCCAGCAGTTCAGGATACTGATCGGGCAGAAAAATATCTCGTAAGGGGCGCAGAACCTGCGCCAGCGCCTGCGCGCTGTATTTGGACGCTCAGCCCGAGCAGGCTGCCAGCGCAGTCAGGCGAATTTTTTGTTCACTGGGTGTCATGCTGCCTCAATAGATTGAAATCTGATTTGATGCTCTTCAAGCATAGCTCTTATATCTTCTGCCTCTTCTTTGAGTATCCGTACACACACGCCGCAGTCAGAGCTCAGATGGCGCGGCACCGGGATGAGCTTGCACGCCAACCCGCCCTCAAGCAGGTATTTCTCAATACACAGGGCATGGCTGGTCGAATCCACCAGGATGACTGCAAATTCCGTCTTCATTATCCCTCTTGCGCCAGTTCACCTATGGCGTTCACCAGCTTATGAATATCTGCCTCGGTGTTGAAGGCGCCTAACCCAAACCGGACGCATCCAACCGGGTATGTCCCCAAGGTGCGATGCGCCGCCGGGGCGCAGTGCAGCCCAACCCGGCACAGAATCTCATATTCTTCATCCAACCGCAATCCAACCGTTGAAGGTTCCATGCCGCGTATATTGAGGCCAATCGTCGCAGTTTGTTTGCTCGCCTCCTGCGGGCCATAGATCATCACGCCGGGGATTTGGGTTAAACCATCTAACAGCAGCCCGCACAGTTCAATCTCCCTGGCGCGGATCTGGTCAATGCTCTGCTCCTGCAGCCATTGCAGAGCAGCCAATAGTCCCGCCAGCCCAACTGCGTTGGGGGTGCCGCTTTCGTAGCAGTCGGGCAAAAAATCAGGCTGCTCTTCGCGCTCCGAGCGGCTGCCGGTTCCACCCTGCCGGATAGGTTGAATATCCGCCGGGTCGACCCGCTCGCCGATGGCTAATCCACCCGTGCCCATCGGCCCATACAAGGATTTATGCCCGGTGAAGGCCAGCAGGTCTATGCAGTCGCCAGACATGTCGATGGGTAGAACACCTGCCGTTTGCGCCGCATCTACCAGCAACAGCAGGTTCCTCCGCCGGGCAATCTGACCAGCCTCTTGGATCGGCAGGATTGTGCCGCATACATTCGAGGCATGGTTCAAAGCGATCAAGCGGGTGTTGGGGCGGATCGCCGCCTCAATCAGGTCAGCATCCAGCCCGCCATCTGCCCTGCAGCCCACGCAGGTGATTTCAACGCCCTGCTTTTCCAGCGCCCGCAGTGGGCGCATCACCGAGTTGTGCTCCATACTGGAGGTGACCACATGCTCGCCAGCTCTCAGCAGCCCATGCAGCGCCAGGTTGATCCCGTCAGTGATATTCAGCCCGAATATGACATGCAGCGGATCGGGCGCACCAAAAAGCTCAGCGATGGCTTCCCGCGCTGCATATACGATCCGCGCTGCCGCGATGGATAGGCGATGTCCCGATCTCCCCGGGTTCGCCCCCACTTCCTCGATGAAATGCCGCATGGCCTGGGCAACCCCTGGCGGCTTGGGCCAGGATGTCGCCGCATTATCGACATACAGTGCACCATCCTTGCTCCTGGATGAGGGGAAATCAGACCATCTGGAGATCATTTTGTCAGCACCAGTCTAAACTCATCACCCTGCTGGGTTACCTCTACTTTGCAGCCCAGCCTTTCCGCCATCCGGCGCACGTTCTCGCGCGAGGTGACCGTATCCACAAACACCTCTACCGGGAATATGCCGCCCGAAATGGCTTTCTGTGCCATCATCACCGGTTGCGGGCAGGAAAGCCCGCGTGCGTCTACAGTTATGCTCATCCCTTACCTCCTCACCCAATCTTTTCACGCATGCTGAAGCCAATCACCAGGCAGGCAGCCAGCCCCAGAATCACCGCGACCATACCAAAGGTAGTCAGGCCTCCCACCTGGACGACCCCCTCCACCACAGCATCTGCCTTGCCTGCCAGGCTGAAGTTATGCGAGATCGCCGCCCCAGTGATCATTCCCAGCACAAATACGGCCGAATCGCCATCCCCTTCGCCCGCCAGAAATAACTGCCTTCCAGGGCAGCCCCCCGCCAGCGCATACGCCAGCCCGGCCAGCACCATTCCCAGCACGTTCCACAGCAGATTGCTGTGCGCCACAGGCTGCCCCACATAGCCCAGCTTGAACTGGCCCAGGACAAGATTGGTCGCCAGCGCAGCCACGATCAACATGGCCAGCCCGCTGATCAAATGGTAATCGCGCATCAAGATCACGTCCCGCACTGACCCCATCGTGCAGAAGCGGGTGCGCTGCGCCAGGAAGCCGAT
>JAFGQI010000156.1 GCA_016935755.1 Anaerolineales bacterium | reverse complement strand
CGCCCCCACCGAAGCGCCCCCGCCGACCGAGGCGCCCATGCCTACTGAAGCGCCCAAGCCGACGGAGCCGCCGTCCGCGACCTTCGAAGGGCTGTCGCTAAGCGCAGAGAGCTGCGATTATGGCGGAATTATCAAGTCCATCGAAGCAGTGGATGAGTACACCGTCAAGTTCACCCTGTGTGCATCCGACCCGGCTTTCCTGGCAAAAGTCGCCTTCTCGCCATTCGCCATCCAGCCGAAAGAGTGGCTGGAGCAAACTGGCGGCGGCGGTCAGGGCAGCCAGCTGCTGGAAAAGCCCATTGGCACCGGCCCTTATGTGGTCAGTGAATGGAAGCGCGGCGACGAGCTGGTCTTCACTGCTAACCCGGACTACTGGGGAGAAGAAAAAGCCAAGACCCCGACCCTGGTCTTCCGCTGGAGTTCCGAAGCTGCTCAGCGTCTGCTGGAACTGCAGGCTGGCACCGTAGATGGCATTGACAACCCTGGCCCGGATGATTTCGCAACCATCCAGGCAGACTCGAACCTGGCGCTGGTTCCTCGTCAGGCTTTGAATATTTTCTACGTTGGCATGAATAATACCTACCCACCCTATGACAACGAGCAGGTGCGCCAGGCCATTGCCATGGGTATCGATCGCCAGCGTATCGTGGATAACTTCTACCCGGTTGGCTCTGAAGTCGCCTCGCACTTCACCCCCTGCGCCATCCCCAATGGCTGCACGGGCGATGCCTGGTACGAGTTCGACCCGGTCAAGGCCAAGGAAATGCTGGCTGCCGCTGGCTTCCCCGATGGCTTCGAAACCGAACTGGCATACCGCGACGTGGTGCGCGGCTACCTGCCGCAGCCCGGTGTGGTGGCTCAGGATATCCAGGCGCAGCTGCTGGAAAACCTGAATATCAAAGTTAATATCAATGTGATGGAATCTGGGGCCTTCCTGGATGCATCTGACTCCGGCATGCTCACCGGCCTGCACCTGTTAGGCTGGGGCGCGGACTACCCGGATATGACCAACTTCCTGGATTTTCACTTCGGCGCTGGTTCTTCCAAGCAGTTCGGCAACAAGCATGAAGACCTGACTGCAGTTTTGAAACAGGCTGCTGCGCTGAGCGGCACTGATGCGCGCCAACCGTTTTACGAGCAAGCCAACAACCTGATCAAGCAGCATGTTCCGATGGTCCCGATTGCACACGGCGGTTCTGGCACAGCCTACAAGGCAACTGTTGAAGGCGCTCACTCCAGCCCGCTGAGCAACGAGACTTTCTCTGTCATGTCTGTACCCGGCCAGGATATCTTCGTCTGGATGCAGAACGCTGAGCCAATCTCGCTGTACTGCGCGGATGAGACCGATGGCGAGTCCCTGCGCGGCTGCGAGCAGGTCACTGAGTCGCTGTACCGCTATGAGGTTGGCGGTACGGACACCCTGCCCAACCTGGCCAAGGTATGCGAGCCCAATGCGGATCTGACTGAGTGGGTCTGCACCCTGGAGCAAGGCGTTAAGTTCCACGATGGCTCCATGCTGGATGCCAATGACGTGGTCTTCTCGTACCTCGTTCAGTGGGATGCCTCTAGCCCGCTGCACACCGGCAACACTGGCGCGTTCACCTACTTCAGCGCTCTGTGGGGCGCTTTCTTGAACGCTGTTGAGTAAACTATAGTTCCTGGTTCTTATGGTGAGGGGTTGGAGACAACCCCTCACCAAGCCACTGATAAAATATGACCACCTTCATCCTCAGGCGTATATTTTCCAGTCTCCCGGTGCTGCTGGGAATTCTGTTTGTCACCTTTGCCCTGGGCCGGGTGATCCCGGGTGACCCATGCCGGGCTATCCTGGGCGAAAAAGCCACTGATAAGATCTGTGATGAGTTCATCAGTCGTCATGGTCTGGATAAGCCCATCGCTACGCAGTTTGCTGTCTACGTAGGTGAAATTGTGCGCGGGGATTTAGGCGTTTCCCTGAAATATGGTAAACCAGTTACCGATCTGATTGTCGAACGGCTCCCAACCACGGTCGAGTTGAGCCTGGCAGCCATGGTTTTTAGCATTGTGATCGGTATCCCTCTAGGGATCATCTCAGCAGTACGGCATAATTCGATTATTGATGTGGGCACGATGCTGGTGGCTAATATTGGAGTCTCGATGCCGGTCTTCTGGCTGGGCTTGATGCTGGCGTATGTGTTTGCCCTGCTGTTGAAAGGCACACCTTTCCAACTGCCGCCTTCGGGCCGGCTGACGCCGGGGTTGTCGATCCCGGCTTTTTACGAAGCCTGGGGCTGGCAGATACCACCGGCTGGTTTTATAACCAGCCTGCTGACCTTTTTCAGCCGGCTAAATTTGCTGAATGCGATTCTGACCTGGCGCTGGGATGTCTTTGCAGATGCACTCAAGCACCTGGCGCTGCCCGCCATGGCGGTGGGCACCATCCCGCTGGCGATCATCGCGCGCATGACCCGCTCTAGCATGCTGGAGGTGCTGGGGCAAGATTATGTGCGCACCGCCCGCGCGAAGGGCTTGCCGCGGGTTGAAGTCGTTTTAAAACACGCCCTGCGCAATGCCCTGCTGCCGCTGGTCACCATCATTGGCCTTTCGCTGGGCAGCTTTTTGGGCGGCGCTGTGCTTACTGAAACGATCTTTGGCCTCTCTGGGGTAGGCCGGGTCCTATACGATGCCATCACGGCGCGTGATTATGGCGTGGTGCAATCATTCACGGTTGTCATTGCCGTCTTTTTTGTGATCCTGAATTTAATCGTCGATATCTCCTACGTTTATCTTGATCCGCGTGTCCGCCTGGATTAGATCTAATCATGATGAATTCATCTGAACCCGAAGGAAAGCCCACATCCATCCCCACGCTGCAGGCGGAAAGCTTGCGCACTACGGAAAGCGTTACCCTATGGAAGACAGCCTGGAGGCGCCTGTTCCGGCGCAAGTCGGCGCTGCTTGGCCTGGGCATCCTGGGTGCGTTGATCATCATTGCCCTTACTGCCAATTGGATTGCACCCTACAGTCCGTATCAGGTGTTGATTGGTATTGAGCCAGTCAAGATGCGCCAGGCGCCTTGTATTCACCTGCTGGGCTGCCCTGAAGATCAACCCCAGCACATCATGGGCATCGACGGGAACGTCCGCGACCAGTTCAGCCGCGTTCTGTACGGCGCTCGGTTGAGCCTGATGGTCGGCTTAACTACGGTTTCCTTTGCCATCGTGATTGGCACAATCCTGGGTTCGATTGCTGGCTATCTGGGCGGGGTGACGGATAATGTCATTATGCGATTTATGGATGTATTGCTGGCATTTCCTTCTTTACTCCTGGCAATTTTCATTGTTTCTATCTTAGGGCCGGGGTTGATTAATGCCTTGTTAGCGATTGGCATTGTATCTATTCCTGCCTATGCCCGGGTAGCCCGGGCCAGTGTGCTCACGGTGAGGGAGATGGAATTTGTCGAGGCCTCGCGTTCGTTGGGCGGCAGTACCTTTTATGTATTGTTTGGTCGCATTCTGCCCAATTCGCTGACCCCCCTGATCGTCCAGGGCACCCTGGGAATTGCTACAGCCATTCTAGACGCGGCTGCCTTATCCTTCCTCGGCCTGGGAGCGCAGCCGCCAACACCAGAATGGGGTACAATGTTAGGAGCGGAGCGCAACCAGGTATTCACTGCACCGCACCTGGTTTTTTACCCTGGTCTGGCGATCATGCTGACGGTGCTGTCCTTTAACCTTCTGGGAGATGGCTTGCGCGATGCCCTGGATCCACGCCTGGCGGAACGCGGCGTGGAATAGCCTGTGCTTTTCCTATCTGTTACTCAGGCCATGCCAGGGAGAAGGCATGGCTTTTTCTACGCCTGATCGAGCGTCCGGCGAATAAAAGTTGCTGGACATTCTACGATCTTGGATATACAATGGGGACTGGCATAAAAGAGAAAAGATCTTTTTGGCCGGATATGAAATTATGGAGGAATAATGAGTGCCTGGCCGGGCAAATATGTAATTGGACTGACTGGGAACATTGCCACCGGCAAGAGCGTTGTGCGTAAGATGCTTGAACATCTGGGGGCGTATGGCATCGATGCAGATGCCCTGGCGCACCGCGCGATCGCTCAAGGCGCACCGGGGTATCAGCCCCTGATCAATACCTTTGGGAAATGGATCCTGGCTCCGGATGGGCAAATTGACCGGGCGAAATTAGGGCGGGTGGTTTTCAATGATCCGGAGGGCATGGCGCAGCTTGAGGCGATCGTTCATCCCCTGGTAGTGCAGGCAGTGGATATTTTGATCCGGCGTTCAGGTCAGCGCGTGGTGGTATTAGAAGCGATTAAACTGATTGAATCTGGCCTGGCAAACAAGTGCGATGCTTTATGGATCACCTATGCTCCATATGATACGCAATTATCTCGCTTGATGAATAAACGGGGGATGACGGAGACGGCGGCTCGCCAGAGGATCAACGCTCAGACGCCTCAGGAGAAAAGGTTTGCCCTGGCGGGGGTGGTTATTCGGAATGAAAGTTCTTTTGAAGATACATGGCAGCAGGTATATACTGCCTGGCAGAGAACCTTCCCTTCTGCCGAAGTTGAAACTGAAGCAGAAGCCCTGCAGCCCTCCCGCGCGGTGGCAGGAGAATGGACTGTTTATCGCGCCCGGCCGCGCGAGGCAGGCGATATTGCCGGGCTGATTACTCAAATGAGCCAGGGTAAGCGCCGGGCAACCCGCGAGGATATCATGGCTGCTTTTGGGGAGAAGGCGTTCCTCTTGCTGCGGGTAGATGGCAGGGTCATGGGTTTGGTGGGCTGGAAAGTCGAGAATCTGGTGGCGCGCACCGACGATGTCTTTATTGACAGCAATATTGCCATGGTAGACGCGCTGCGAGTATTGCTGAATGAATTGGAGCGAGTTTCCAGGGAGCTGCAGTGTGAGATTTCCTTGCTCTTCCTGCCTCCTGAATATCATAGCCAGGAAGTTGTTTTGCGCGCCCTGGGTTACCAGAGGCGGACGGTGCAGAATCTGGGCGTGAGCGCCTGGGAGGAAGCTGCCATCGAGTCGATGCCGGCTGGATCGCTGATGTATTTCAAACAACTGCGCCAGGATCGGGTGCTAAGGCCTGTTTAGGATCAGCCTGTGGATTTTGAAACATTGCTTGAGTTTATCAATAATCTGATTGCCAGCCTGGCGTTCATCTTCGAACGACTTACCTGGTTGAGCGTGGTAGACATTATTCTGGTCGCCACGATTCTATTTATTACCCTGCTGTTGCTGCGGGGAACCCAGGCGATGGTGCTCCTAAGGGGGGCGCTCCTGTTAGTGGCTTTGCTGGGCGTGCTGACCTCTTTGGAAGTGCTGCCTGCCTTTTCATGGTTGGTGCGGACAACCCTGCCTGCGATTCTGTTTGCCATTCCGGTGATCTTCGCGCCGGAAATCCGGCATGGCCTGGAGCGATTGGGGAGGGCGGGGGTTCTGCACCCGACCGAAAGACTATCACAGCAGATGCAGGATGGCATTGGCGCGATTGTGTCGGCGACTGCCCGCCTGGCTGACCGCAATCACGGCGCCTTGATTATCTTGCAGCGGCGTGACAACCTGGATGAATATGTACAAAGCGGCGTGCGGCTGGATGCGCAGGTAACGGCTGAATTACTTCTGCAGATTTTTTACCCCAATACCCCTTTGCATGATGGCGCGGTCGTCATTTCGGGCTCGCGGTTGGTAGCCGCATCCTGTGTTATGCCGCTCTCTTCCAGTGGAGTCCTGACCACCTCCCCGGATCGTCAGATGGGGCTGCGCCACCGGGCTGCATTAGGGATTTCGGAGGTTTGTGATGCAGTGGCGGTGGTTGTTTCTGAAGAGACTGGTTCAATCTCAGTGGTGCATGGAGGTCGCATGATTCGCCGCCTGGATTCGGAGCGGCTGGAGAATATCCTGCGCGCCTTCTTCCCCCTGGCGCGGCGCCAGAGAAGCCTGGCGGCGAGGGTCAGGCGTCTCTTCGTGAAGCAGGAGATGCAGGTGAGCGAGACCTCGCTGGATAACTTCCGGGAGGAATATTGATGTCTCTGACGCCCCTGCGCTGGCTGGCTCGCAACCTGAGCACCCTGCTCCTGGCTTTTATTTTGGCTGTGGTCGTCTGGGTATCCGCAGTGCTGACGGCTGATCCAAACGAGGAAGCTGTCTACCGGTCTGTCCCCATCGAGCGGATTGGTCAGGACTCCAATATGCTCCTGGTAGGGGATATTCCCGATGAGGTGGAACTCACTTTGCGCGCCCCGCGTTCGATCTGGGCGAAAATAAACAATGACCCGAACCTGGTGCATGCCTGGGTGGATCTGACCGGCCTGGAGGCTGGGGAACACATGCTCAAAGTGAAAACGCGCATCGACGCCAGCCCTATTCGCTATGTCCAGGTGAATCCGTCAGAGATCCGACTGGTGCTGGAGCCATTGGTCGCCCTAGATTTTCCCGTTCAGCTTTCTGTGAGCGGGCAGCTTCCCCTGGGATACCAAAAAGGGGATCCGACCACCGAACCGATCACAGTTACAGTATCTGGGCCCGCTTCCGCAGTGAATAAAGTCGCCCAGGTGCGGGCTTCCATTAACATCAACGGAGCCACCGATTTTGTGCGCAGGGTGACGAGCATTGATGCAGTCGATGAAAACGGGAATCAGGTCAGCAATGTGCTGCTTGTCCCTAAAACAGTGACTGTCATCCAGCCTGTCAGCCTGCTGGGTGGTTTTAAAAATGTGGTGGTCAAGGTGGTCACCAAGGGGCAGGTTGCCAATGGCTACCGTTTGACCAATATTTCCGTTGCGCCGCCCACGGTCACTTTGTTTTCGGATGATCCGGAATTGTTGGATGGTGTCCCCGGCTATGTGGATACCATGCCGGTCGATCTGAATAACCTGACCGATGATATCGAAATAAATGTTGGTTTGAACCTGCCAGAAGGAGTGACGCTGGTGCGTGATCCGAGCGTCCTGGTGCAGGTGAGCGTGGCGGCGATCGAGGGCAGCCTGACCTTGACCCTGCCGGTTGAGGTGACCGGTCTGGCTCCAGAGTTTCAGGCGTTAATCTCTCCCGCCACGGTGGATGTCATCGTGGCAGGGCCGTTGAACATCCTGGAGCAGCTGACCCCCGCCAGTTTCCGGGTGGTGTTAGATTTGAGCGGTTTACCGACCGGTGTTTACCAGCGCTCGCCGGTTGTGGATTTGCTCCCAGATTTGGTCCGCATCCAGACAACGCTGCCAGAAACAGTGGAGGTTTTAATTGAGCTCGCCCCGACGCCGACCCCAGCGCCGACAACCTCGGCTACCTCCTCTGCTCCGCAGGAGCCGACGCCCGTGATAACACCCACTCCATGAGGTATGTGATGACCAAACCTATTGTTGCCCTGGTCGGGCGACCGAATGTCGGTAAAAGCACTTTATTTAACCGCCTGGCTGGAGAGCGGCTGGCGGTTGTAGATAGTGTGCCGGGCACTACCCGCGATCGCCTGGTGGCAGAATCTGAGTGGAATGGGGTTTTCTTCGATATTGTTGATACGGGCGGGATTGATCCCACACAGATCAGCTCCGGTGGCAACCAACCGCCGCTTTCTATTGGCTCGGCTGATTTTATTGGCGAGATCCGTTATCAGGCTGAGATAGCTATCCAGGAGGCGGATGCGGTCTTGTTTATCACCGATGCTGAAAGCGGTGTAACCCCGGCAGACCAGGAAGTGGCCCGGATTTTACGCCGCCACCAGAGCAAGCGCGAAGGAATACCCTATCCGCCGGTGCTGCTGGTGGTTAATAAGGCGGACAGCGCCGCGCGCCGGGATGCCGCCCTGCAGTTCTATGAGCTTGGCATGGGTGAACCGTTCGCAATCTCTGCACAGCATGGCACTGGCACCGGGGATATGCTGGATGCGCTGGTTTCCAGCTTTCCCACCAGAGGTGAAGAAGTCGAAGACGAGACGGTAAAGATCGCAATCGTGGGGAAGCCAAACGTGGGTAAGTCCAGCCTGCTGAACAGGCTGCTGGGGCAGGAACGCTCCATCGTCAGCCCCATCCCCGGCACCACCCGCGATGCAGTGGACACGCGCCTGGTGTATGAGGAAATCGAGATCACCCTGATTGATACGGCTGGCATTCGCCGCCGCGGCAGGGTTGAGCCAGGCGTCGAAAAGTACAGCGTGCTGCGCTCGATGAAGGCCATCGAACGGGCCGATGTTGTCCTGCTGATGATCGATGCCACCAGCGGGATTACTGCCCAGGATGCGCATATCGCTGGATATATTTTGGATGCCTGGAAGAGCGCGGTGGTGCTGGTAAATAAATGGGATGCGGTAGAAAAAGACAGCTATACCATGGATGAATTTACTCGAACGGTGCGCCGGGATTTGAATTTCATGGAGTATGTACCGGTTCAATATATCTCTGCGCTAACCGGGCAGCGCGTGGATAAGGTTTTGCCCCTGGCTCTGCAGGTTCAAGAAGAGCGGCTGGTGCGTCTTTCGACCTCCCAACTCAACCAAATCCTGCAGAACGCTCAGGATCAACACCCTGCTCCATCCCATGCCGGACGCCAGCTTAAAATCTATTATTCCACTCAGGTGCGCAGTGATCCGCCCACCTTTCTGCTGTACGTCAATGACCCGGAGCTTTCTCATTTCAGCTATATCCGCTATCTGGAGAACCGCTTGAGGGAAGTCTACCCATTCCTGGGTACGCCGATCCGCCTGGTGCTGCGCCCACGCCGTTGATCGAGCGGCTGCCAGCCGGTCAGTTCTTTGAGATCAGCGTTGGGGGACGATTAAACTTTTATCATTTCAGCCTTGCCCCGCTTTCCATACGGTTATATAATCCTCGCTGGAGGTAAATCTATTGGAAAATTATCGCATTGAGCCGATCCCTGAGCCTGCCGTCCCTGAACAGAGCAAAGGATCGTCTGCGCTTCGTTTCGTGGTAGATATTTTGGAGACTGTGCTGCTG
Organism: Anaerolineales bacterium; assembly: GCA_016935755.1. Classification (GTDB taxonomy): domain Bacteria; phylum Chloroflexota; class Anaerolineae; order Anaerolineales; family UBA4823; genus JAFGQI01. The sequence continues at coordinate 8,717 of JAFGQI010000156.1, read as the reverse complement.
TCGGCGGTATTGTTCCTGGCGATCAACGCTGTTTCAGCGCGCATTCGGGTGGATGGTTCCAGTATGCTGCCCACGCTGGAAAACGGCGAATTTGTGATTGTCAACCGCCTGGCCTATAAGCTTGGCAGCCCTCAGCATGGGGATGTGATTGTGTTCCGCTTCCCCCGCGATCCCGAGCAGGAATATATCAAGCGGGTGATCGGTCTGCCCGGCGACCGGGTGAAGATCATGGATGGGCTGGTTTATGTCAATGATGAGCTGATCGATGAGCCTTATATCGCCGCTTCTCCGAATTACCAGAGCGAATGGTTGGTGCCTGAGGAAGCGCTGTTTGTGCTGGGCGACAACCGCAACAATTCTTCGGACTCGCACAATTGGGGCCCGGTTCCACTCCAGTATGTGGTCGGCAGGGCGCTGCTGATCTACTGGCCTCCCCAGAACTGGGGCATTATTAAACACGCCGCAGCGGGTTAGCGCGGCGTCTTGAGACGAGTTCCATTTGGACACTTTGGCTGAGATTCTTGCTCTGGCAGATAAATATGAGCGCCAGCTCCCCCAGGCGGCGGAAATGCCGCCTCCGCCAATCGGGGCAGAGATCGCTGGTTGGATCGAGCATACCCTGTTGAAACCGGAGGCGACCGCCGCGCAAGTGAAGGTTCTGTGCCAGGAAGCCCTGCAGTATCATTTTGCCAGCGTGTGCGTCAACCCGGCCTATGTCACCCTGGTTTCTGCACTGCTGTCTGGCTCACCGGTGAAAACCTGCGCGGTGGTGGGTTTTCCGCTGGGCGCTACACTGCCCACCCAAAAGGTGGTCGAAACCCTGGCCTGCCTGGAAAACGGCGCTGTGGAAATCGATATGGTGATCAACATCGGCGCTATGAAAGGAGAGGCATACGGACTGGTGTATAATGAGGTACAGACGATCGCCCAGGTCGTGCATAACCAGAGAGCTGTGGTTAAAGTGATCCTGGAAACCGCACTGCTGAGGCGCAAAGAGAAGATCATCGCCTGCCTGGTTTGCAAGGCAGCCGGAGTGGATTTTGTCAAGACCTCGACCGGTTTTGGGCCGGGAGGCGCGACGGTAGAAGATGTGGATTTGATCTACCGGTTAGTTGGGCCGCAGGTAAGGGTGAAAGCCTCTGGAGGCATCCGCAGCCTGGAAACGGCCCTGGCGATGATCCGGGCGGGTGCGACCCGTCTGGGTACCAGTTCGGGAGTGCAGATTGTCAAAGAAGCTGTTGCTTGATGCGGTCCAATACAATGGGAGCTGCTTTCGATGAAAAGCAAAAATAGCGAAGGTGCACCGCAAAATGGGGTCTGTTCCGAATGCCAGACTGGCGTCTTGCGTCTGCAATACCTGACTTATTTTACCTGGCTGAACGGAGAGCTGATCACTGTGCCGAATTTCCCGGCCTGGGTGTGTGATGTGTGCGGGCGCCGGGATTATGATGACCGGGCGGTGCTGTGGTTGAACACTTTGCTGGCCCCCGAAGCGGGCCGGCGTTTATCCCCTCGCCGCAGACCAGGCGTGATCGGCGCCGACCAACCGCAGACCTAGGCCTTCAGCGGGCAGGGCTTCAGCCTCCGCTGAACAGGGAGCGCGCCAGGAATAAAGCGACCAGAGTTTTCGCGTCTTGAATATCACCGCTGCGGATGAATTCCTCAGCCTGGGAGAGGGGTATTTTTTCCAGGCTGAGGAATTCATCTTCATCTACGGGCAGCGGATCTGGCTGCAGGCCTGTAGCCAGGTAGATATACATGTACTCTGTGGAGTAGCCCGGCGCCAGGAAGAACTCGCCAATCTGCTTGATTTCCCTGGCTGACATGCCAATCTCTTCTCGTATTTCACGCCGCGCGCAGGCCTCGGGCGTTTCACCGGTCTCGACGATGCCAGCAGGGATTTCCAGCAGGAGTTTTCCGGCGGCGTGCCGGTATTGGCGCACAAACCAGATTTGTCCCTGCTCGTCCACCGGCACGATGGCTACTGCCGGGTTGTGTTCGATGATATCCAGACGGTAGGAGCGACCATTGGGCAGGCGCACCAGATCTTGCTTGAGGTTAAAAACACGGCCGCGGTAGAGCGTCTCAGATTGCAGCAGATCGAAAACCATTGATTTCTCCATGCGGGAAAAGTAAAGGAGTAGCCGAATCGTGCGGCGCGGCTACTCCTGTGGAATACAATGAAAGGATGGTTATATCACGGAATTTGGATCGTCTGCCCGGCAGTCAGCTTGTAAGGCGGGGTCAGGTTGTTGGCGAAAGCGATGGCATTGGGGTCCACATCGCCGAACAGGCAGGCAATCGAGAAAATCGTTTCTCCTGAACCGACCGTGTAGGTGGTGGGGTGGGAGCGCAGCGCCCGGCTGCCGGGGAAGGCGCGCCCGGTCTGCGGAATCTTCAGCACCATACCCGCAGAATACAGGTTGCCGCTGATGCCATTCAGCCGGAGCAGCTCGCCGGGATCTACATTGAACCGCCGGGCAATGCAGAAGGGGAATTCGCCTTTCTGCAGGGTGTAGGTGGCGGGCAGGCCGGGGGTGGCAGTTGGCACCACAATCACAGGCAGCTCTTCGGGCGCCTGGGTGGGCATGGGCGGGGCTTCTGTGGCCGCGGGGGTGAAGTTCAAGGCTGGCTCAATGGTGGGTTCGCTTGCGGGAACTTCGGTAATCTGTCCTGGCATGGCCTGGGCGGTTTGGGTAGCAAACAATTGGATGACATCCAGGTATTCGGTGGGAGTGGCCGGCAGAGATTCTGGCTCGGCTGTCTTCTTTGGAGCCGGGAGATTTCGCTCACAGGCGGTGATCCCAGCAGCCAGCGACAAAATGATGAAGAACACGAAAAGGCGATAGGATTTCATCTTTGTCTCCTTGATCTCATGGCTATCCGCCCTGTTCACCTGGGCCGGATAGGCCTTTTAACGGGAAATGCACAGCCCGCAGTACAATTCTGCAATGATACTAGCACAAACCGGGTAAGTCGTCAAGATATTTTTAGAATTTCGCGCCTTGCAAGGCTTTTTTCATCCGCTCAACTGCCTCGACCAGCGTGGCTCGCGGACAGCCAAAATTCAGGCGCAGGAAACCCTGACCGCCCTGGCCAAATGTATCGCCATCATTAAACGCCAGGCGGCCTTTCTCCAGGAAAAATTTGTACGGGTTTCCCAGATCGCCTGCCTGGCGGCAGTCCAGCCAGGCCAGGTAGGTGCCCTGCACCGGGCTCATCTGGATGCCAGGCAGTTCCTGGCTGACCGCATGCGCCAAATAGTCGCGATTGGCGGCTAAATAAACCAGCACCTGCTCCAGCCACTCCTGCCCTTCCAGGTAAGCTGCCCTGGCGGCGGTCACTCCCATCAGGTTCACCCAGGGCACCAGCCCCTTTTTGGCTTGCTGGAAGCGCCTGCGCAGCTCGGTGTTCTGGATGATCGCCAGGGAGCACTGCAAGCCAGCAATATTATACGTTTTACTGGGCGCCAGCAGGGTGATCGTATTTTGAGCAATCTCTGGAGCAAGCGAGGCGATGGGGGTATGCGGGTGACCTGGGAAGACCAGGTCGCAGTGGATTTCATCCGAGACGATGGTGACGCCCTTCTGCAGGCAGATTTCCGCCATGCGTTCTAACTCGGTGGGGGTGAAGACCTTGCCGACCGGGTTGTGTGGGTTGCACAGCAGGAACAGGCGCGTCTGCGGGCTGAAGCTGGCGGCAAAGAGAGCCTCATCGACAGAATAAGAGCCATCCGGGCCGCGAGTCAGTTCCATCTCCTGACCCAGGATGCCGGTGTTTTCCGCCGCGTGCAGGATGGGAGGGTAGACCGGTGTCTGCACCAGCGCCGCCTCCTGCGGCGAGGCCAGGGCATGGCAGGCCAGGTTGAAGCCGGTCACCACCCCCGGGAGCAGGATCACATCATCCAGCTGAATCTGCCAGCGGTACAGCTGCGCCAGGTGTTCAACGATTACCTGACGCAGGTCGGGCGGGCCGCCTGGCTGAGAGGTGTGCGCAATCTCATCCGGGTAGCCGAAGATGCCATGTTCAACGCGCTCCTGCAGGGCGCGCAGCACTGGCTCAGGGGAGATGAAATCCATGTCAGCCACCCACAGCGGCAGCACATCCGCTTCATAGGCATGCCATTTGATGCTGTCACTGGCCCGACGGTCTGGAACCTGGTCAAAATCGTATTTTGTCATGGTGGAATATCCTGTCTGATTTATTATCGATCATACTGAAGATGCCTGCAGCCGGCAACTGTCAAAGAGCACCGGTATGCGGGGATAAACATCCTGAGTAGGCCGCCCGGCGGATACGATCCGGCGAATATAATCCGGCATCGATTATAATCTGCCATGTGATCTCGATCGAAATGTCTCCTGCCGATACTGCCGGGCGTAAACATCGCCTGCAGGCCGACCTGGCGCTGCTGCTGACCTCACTGATCTGGGGCAGCGCCTTTGTGGTGCAGCGCCTGGCGGCGATGGAAGCGGGGGTATTTTTGTTTAATGGGCTGCGCTTCCTGCTGGCGGCCCTGGCGGTGCTGCCCCTGGCGCGCCTGCCCATCTTTGGGCCGCGAGCGATTAAGCCACCGCAGAAAAAAGAGCTGCTGGGTGTACTCCTGCTGGGACTGATGTTGTGGGGGGGAGCGGGCTTCCAGCAGGCTGGCCTGCGCCTGACCACGGCCGGGAACGCCGGTTTTATCACCGGGCTGTATGTGGTCTTCATCCCGCTGATCCTGGCGCTGGGGCTGCGCCGGACGCCGCGCCCGGTGGTCTGGCTGGCGGCCCTGCTGGCCGCGGTTGGATTGTTCCTGCTCAGCACCGGCGGGCAGATGCGAGTCAACCCCGGCGACCTGCTCGAACTGGTCTGTGCGGTCTTCTGGGCCTGCCATCTGGTGCTGATTGGTGAGCTGGTGCGGCGGGTGGACATGCGTGTGGTGGTGATCGGACAGTATCTGGTCTGCGGGACGTTCAGCACCGCCACGGGTGTATTTTTAGAGCCGGACGTGTGGCCGGCTTTGCTGCAGAACTGGTGGACGGTGGCCTACACCGGCTTGCTGTCGGTTGGGCTGGGCTACACCCTGCAGGCGCTGGCCCAGCGCTACGCCCCCCCGGCAGACGCGGCGATTATCCTGAGCGTGGAAGCGGCCTTTGCGGCGGCCTTTGGCTGGCTCTTCCTGGGCGAGGTGCTCAATGGCTGGCAGCTGCTGGGCTGCGGGGTGATGCTGGCAGGCATGCTCATCGCCCAGGCGGATATCCTGCAAAAGGGGTGAAATGAAAAAACCACTTCACATTTTCTTGTCTCTCCTGGCTGTCTGGCTGGTGATCTCGCTGGCCTGCAATCTGCCAGAACAAACGCTGCCTGAGCTTTCAGCCGAGCAGCTGCGCCAGACGCTGAAGGCTGTGGTTCATGCGACTCAGCAGGCGCAGACGCCAGTGTTTGGACAGACAGCCTCCCCACAGGGAACGCAAATCCCGCAGCAGTCCACCGGGACGCCTGTAGAGCCTGCCGCGGTCCTGGCGACCCCAGCCGGATTATCCACGCCAGGCGCTCTGGTCACGGGTACACCGGGGATGTTCCTGTACGCGGCCCAGCCGGGCGACACCCTGCCGGCTCTGGCGGGGCGTTTCGGCGTGAACGCCGAGCAGATCGTCTCTGCTGTCCCGCTCTCCCAAGGGGGTTTCCTGGCCCCTGGACACCTGCTGCATATTCCTGACCTGCTGGGCGATATCTCCTACCCGCTTGCGCTCCTGCCAGACAGCGAGACGATCGCCTCGCCCTCCACGGTTGGCTTTGATATCGAAGCCTTTGTCAGCCAGGCGGGCGGGTATTTGAGCGGCTATCGAGATAATGTCAAGGGAGAATCGTTATCCGGCGCGCAGGTGGTGCAGCGCGTGGCGCTGGAATCCTCGGTCAACCCGCGCTTCCTGTTGGCGGTGATCGAATTTCGCTCGCACTGGGTGCTGGGACAGCCCGCCAACCCTCGCAGCGTGGATTTCCCGATCGGTTTCTCTGTCCCTGGGCAAACTGGCTTGTACCGCGAGTTGGTGATGGTCGCCACACATTTTGAGGGCGGCTACTACGGCTGGCGCAGCGGCGCGCTGACGGAGATGAAGTTCCGCGACGGCAGCCTGGCCCGTCTCAGCCCGCAGCTCAACGCCGGTTCGATCGGCCTGCAGGTGCTGTTCTCGAAGCTTTACCGGCAGGAGCAGTGGCAGGAGGCCCTGTATGGCGAAAGCAGCTTCTCGGAGCTTTATGTCGAAATGTTTGGCGATCCCTGGGTCAGGGCGGCAACGGTTGAACCGCTCTTCCCGCTCGGCCTGGGTCAGCCCACTATGGAGCTGCCTTTTGCGCCCGGGCAGCGCTGGAGCCTGACCGGCGGCCCGCACCCCTCCTGGCGGACGAACAGCCCGCGCGGGGCGCTGGATTTCGCCCCGGTAACAGGCGAGCCAGCCTGCTCGGTCTCCAAGGTCTGGGCGCTGGCTGCGGCCCCCGGGCTGGTGACGCGCTCCGAGCGCAACGTGGTGACGATCGATCTGGATGGGGATGGCTACGAACAGACCGGCTGGGTGATCCTGTATTTCCATATTGCTGACCAGGAGAGAATCGCGGCTGGGACCTGGGTGAATACCGATGACCAGCTGGGGCATCCCTCCTGCGAGGGCGGCGCCAGCACCGGCACCCACCTGCATATCGCCCGCAAGTACAACGGCGAGTGGATCGCCGCGGATGGGCCGCTGCCCTTCGTCCTGAGCGGCTGGCAGTGCTATGCCGGGGAGAAGAACTACCAGGGCGAGCTGCGCAAAGGCGACCAAGTGGCGGTCGCCAGCCCGGTAGGGCCGCGCACCTCGATTGTCGTCCGCTGAGCTGATACAGCTCAGTCGACCCCGACCACCAGCAGGGTCATATCGTCGTACTGGTTGGCGCCCTGCTGGAATTGATCCACTTGCTCGAAGATGGCGTCGCAGAATTCCTGGATATTCTCGGATGCGCTGGTGCAGACAACCTCGCGCAGCCTGTCGACGCCGAAGAAATCGCCTGAGGTGGAGTTGGCGTCAGTGATCCCGTCGGTATAGAGCACCAGCCGGTCGCCGGGCTGCAGGGAGATGGTGACTTCTTCCAATTCGATCTCTTCAATCATCCCCAGCAGGATGCCCTTGGCGGTCAGGAAGCGGCATTCGCCCGTTTGCGGGCTGAGCAGCAGCGGGCGGTCGTGCCCGGCGCGCACGTAGCACAGGCTGCGCGTCTCCAGATCCAGGACGCCGTAGAAGACGGTCACGAACATGTTGGCCTGGCTCACTTCCAGCAGGTGGCGGTGAGTTTCCATCAGCACGCGGCGCGGGGAGCTGCTGCGGCGGGCCTCCGCCCGGATCATGCTGTGGGACAAAGCCATAAAAATCGCCGCCGGCATGCCTTTGTCGGACACATCGGCGATCACCAGGCCAAGGCGCCGCTTGCCCAGCGGGATGACATCGAAAAAATCGCCGCCCACCTGGCGGGCAGGGCGGTTGCGGGAGGCGCATTCCAGGCCGGGCAGGTGGGGGAACTGCGTGGGCAGGATGCTCTGCTGCAGATCGCGGGCCAGCTCCAGCTCGCGTTCCAGGCGCTCCTTTTCCAGCAGGGCCGCCTGGGCCTGCTGCAGCTCGCGGTAGGCTCGCTCCAGCTCCTGGTTCTTGCGCTGCAGATCTTCGATCATGTGCAGGTCGGTGGCGCGCAGGCGGGCGCTGAGCATCTCCATGGCGCTGAACAGCAGGGCAGGCTGCTCTGCCAGGGCGGTACGCATGGCTGTCTCTGAGATTTCCAGGGCGTGGGTAGGCTCCACGGCGCGCACGGTGGCAAAGCGCGGCTGGGCCTCGAAGAAGGCCATCTCGCCAAATACCTCCCCGGCCCCGCGCTGGGCGAGCAGCATCGTCTCGCCAGCCTGGTGCTTGACCACCTCGACCAGCCCATCCAGCAGCAGATAGACTTCGCGGCCGGTGGTGCCCTCCAGCAGGATTGCCTCTCCCGGCTGGTAGGTCTTGATCACACCGGCGACAGCCAGCCGTTCCAGCACCTCTGGCGAGGCGCCCGCCAGGAAGGCAAATTTGCTCAGCGCTTCATGTATGATTTTATCCATTTTTTTACTCGCCAATGATCTTGACCAGCACGCGCTTGCGGCGCCCGCCGTCGAATTCGCCGTAGAAGATCTGCTCCCAGGGGCCAAAGTCCAGCCGCCCGTTGGTGACCGCTGCCACCACTTCGCGGCCCATCACCTGGCGTTTGAGGTGAGCGTCGGCGTTATCCTCGCCGGTGCGGTTGTGCCAGTACTGCCCGATGGGCTCATGTGGGGCCAGCTGCTCCAGCCAGGCTTCGTAGTCATGGTGCAGGCCAGATTCATCGTCATTGATGAAGACCGAGGCGGTGATGTGCATGGCGTTGATCAGCGCCAGGCCTTCGCGGATGCCGCTCTCCTGCAGGGCGGCTTCCACCTGCGGGGTGATGTTGACAAAGGCGCGCCGCCCGGGGATATTGAACCAAATTTCTTTGCGGTAGCTTTTCATCGCTCTCCTTTGCGTATGTGAGCCTAATTTTACCAGGGTTGGATAGCGGATAGCGGATAGCTGATAGCGGATAGCCGATAGGTTGAGAAGATCAGCCACAGATGCACACAGATGGCTTCCCTGAAAAAAGGGTCGCGTGATTTGAAAAAGTTTAATATAATCGGTAAAACACTACCGAGGTTATGAAACATG
>JAFGQI010000155.1 GCA_016935755.1 Anaerolineales bacterium | reverse complement strand
TCAGCATTTGCTGGCTCACCTGACGGATGTCGCCCAGCAGAACCAGCGCCAGGAATACCAGGAAGCCGAACACCAGTCCGGCGGTCAGCCGGCGCAGCAATGGGCGCGAAGCCAGCAAGGCTGCGGGCTGCGGAGGGGGCGTTTCTGCCGTGAAGGTCAAGCCTTCCTTTTCTTGTTAGCCAGGTAGGCCAGACCGAGAGCCAGCCCGGCAAGCGCAGCCAACCCGGCGGCAGCCTGCCTGACCGTTTCGGGCTGCATGCCTGGCATGACCACCTGCCCGTCGCCATAGGACTTGAAGAGCTGCCCCCATTTGGTTTGCAGGGCGGCCTCGACTCGCGGGCGCCCGACGAAGGGATACCAGTACACATTATGGTAAAAGTTGCTGGCGAAGTATGCCCAGGGTACCAGCGGGCTTTGCAGCAGGATTTTCTCAAAAGGTTTGAGCGGGCCGTGGTAGATCAGCTTCTGGCCGCGGCTGGCGAAAGTATCCTCCTGGACAAAGCCCCAGGGCTGTTCTTGTTCGATATCGTAGCCGACGATTTCGATTTGTCGTGGATCGCCGACTCCCAGGCCCATCTCGTGCGACCGGCGGATGAAGCGGATATCCAATGGGTTGAAACCCTGCAGTTTGGCAGAGACCGCGTCGATCGCCACCTGATCGGCAGACGCCAGCAGGATGTCCTTTTCGTGCCAGCGCATGGCGCGCGGTCCGGGGCCATCGCCGGCGAAGGTGCCATCCATCACGGCGAAGATGCCCGGGTGGATATCCTGCTGGATCATCAGCAGGTCCACCAGGGTGTCGTGGATGACGGAGTGCGTCCAGTGGCGGTTGCGGTGCAGCAGCCCGCCGAAAGCATTCTTCATTGCGCCGGTGATGGTGGTAAAGACATGTGTCTTGACCGTTGGCAGGTGAATGATGTTCATCCCCTGCAGGGCTTTGGGGATGAAGACACCCTGGGGATACACCTTGTCCAGCACCAGGAAGGGCTGTTTAGGCTGGTATTCGATCCATTCAAAATCCTGGTTATAAAGATACAGGCATGGCACGCCGTGCTTATCGGTGACAAAGCGGTGCTTATTGTTTTGCTCGCCATCGGCGGTGTCGACCACCACGGTATCATTATGCACCCCCACTATATCCGTGTAGCCGGCTTTTTTCAGCGCCAGGATGACGCCTTCGATCTGCCAGGGAGCCGATGAGCAGGCCGGATACCAGGTCTGCCAGGAGATGTTAATTTTCAGCCCTGTTTGTACATTTTTAGGCAGGGCAGCCTCGAGTCCAGCCAGATGCATCAATCGCTCGATATCATCCAGGATGGTCGCAGGCGAAGTCTTTAGAACGGCAACTTTACCCTTGCCAGGGAAATCGGTCATGGGATTAGCCTCCTAGTAAATGGAAATGGTTCTTCAAGCCTTTATTATAATGTAAGAGATGTCACTTTTGGATCGTCCTGTTCGGGGTATAATGATCTGGATATTCATCCCACCCCGAGGGTAAAAAGATGAATTTTGCTGATTTTTCTCCCCTACCTGAGGCGCCTGTGCTGGTGCTTGGCGCAGCCGGGATCGATATTGTCGGTGTGTTGCGGGGGGAGCTGCGTGCGGGCACCTCGAATCCCTCCCAGATCCGCAGCTCTTTTGGGGGTGTGGCGCGCAACGTAGCTGAAAACCTGGCCCGGCTGGGGCATCCGGTGCGGTTGTTGGCTGCTGTAGGTTCGGACCAGATGGGCGAGCGGCTCATTGAGCAATCTGCCCAGGCCGGGGTGGATATATCGGCTGTAATCCGGATTCCAGATCGTACCACCGGCGCATACCTGGCAGTGGTGAACAGCAAAGGGGAACTGCAGCTTGCCCTGGATGATATGCACACGGTGGCTTATCTCTCTCCCGAATTTGTGCGGCAAAAATCAAATCTCTTCAAAGAGGCTTCCATGCTTTTTGTGGATGCTAACCTGTCCAAGGAGACTTTGCGAGCGGCGATCACCCTGGCGCGCCGGGCAAAAATCCCGATCTGTGCTGACCCGACTTCTGTTGGATTGGCAGACCGCCTGATTCCGCATTTACCCCATCTGCGGTTAATCACGCCTAACGCGGCCGAGGCTGGTATTCTGTGCAACCGCAGCGTTGACCCTGCCCGACGCCGCCAGACTATGGAAGTCGCCAAGTGCCTGGTCAGCCAGGGGGTAGGGATAGCCATTATTACCCTGGGGCAGTACGGGATTTGCTATGCTACCTCCGAGACCAGCGGATATATTCCAGCCATGCGCACAGAAATTGTTGACCCGACTGGCGGAGGCGATGCCCTGACCGCAGCGGTGATCTTTGCCCTTTTTAATGATATTCCTCTGGATGATGCCCTGCGCCTGGGAGTCTCGGCTGCCACGCTGACTTTACGATATTCTGGGGCAGTGGTGCCAGACTTGACCCTGGAAAAACTCTACGATCAACTGGTGATATGATGAGCAACAACAGTTTACCCACTTTCTACCGGCTGTCGGCGGAAATCCGCCGCGCTCTGGAACTGAATCTGCCCCTTGTGGCCCTGGAATCAACCGTGATCACCCATGGATTGCCTTATCCTGATAATCTGGCTTTAGCTCTGGATATGGAAAATGAGATCCGCCAGCGCCAGGCTATCCCTGCCACGATCGCTGTGCTGGATGGCTTCATCCATGTTGGATTGCAGCCCGAGCAGATCGAACCCCTGGCGCACGGGCAGGGGATGTATAAGATCAGCACGCGCGATTTCGCCCCGGCGATCAGTAAGGGCAGAAGCGGAGGCACCACTGTGGCGGGCACCATGCTGGCAGCCCACACAGCAGGGATCCGAGTTTTTGCCACCGGAGGCATTGGCGGCGTGCACCGTCAGCCCTCTTACGATGTATCGGCTGATCTGCCGCAGTTGGCGCGCACGCCTATGATTGTGGTATGCGCAGGCGCTAAGGCGATCCTGGATCTGCCTGCCACGTTGGAATACCTGGAAACCTACGCCGTCCCGGTGGTTGGCTACCAGACAGATGAGTTTCCGGCCTTTTATTCGCGCGAGAGTGGATTGAAAGCCAGCCTGCGCCTTGACTCTCCTGAGGAAATAGCCGTCCTGGCAAAAAACCATTGGGCGCTGGGCATGTCCAGCGCCATCCTGGTGGCGGCGCCGCTCCCTGAGGATGTGGCTCTGCCGGCTGCCAGCGTGGCAGGGGCCATCGAGCAGGCGCTGCAGGAGTGTGAAGAAAAGCAGGTGCGCGGCCAGCAGGTGACCCCCTTCCTGCTCCAGCGGGTCACTGAACTGACTGGAGGCGCCAGTTTACGGGCTAATCTGGACCTGCTGAAAAATAATGCCCGTTTGGGGGCAGACATCGCCCGGGCGCTGGTGCAGGATTGAAAGAGATTACTGCGGTGTTGGCGTTCTGGTGGGGGTGATGGTAGGCGTGTAAGTGCGCGTCTGGGTCGGCCAGGTGGTCGGCCTCAGCGTTGGCGTGGGGGACATATAAGGCGTGCGGGTAGGCCGCGGGGTGCTGGTGGGTACGATGGTGGCGGTGGGCCAGGGTGTGCGCGTCGGCCTGGGCGTATTCGTGCCGGTGGCAGTGGGCGTGGGGGTCTTGCTTGGCGCCGGGGTGGGGGGATCTCCTTCCACAGTGAAAGCGCCTGATATTTTCCAGGTCAGGCCGACAAAGATCTGCACTTCATACGTACCCGGCAGCCAGGTCGAAGGATCCGGCGCAAAATCCGAATACCCGATTCCGCCAGAGGCGCCATCCCACGGGATGGTTTCATAATGAATTAATTCACTGCCGTAATACCACAACGCCGTCCATTGCGAGCCGACAATCATCCGGTCATAGCTAAAGACCGCGTACAAGTGCTGGATCGGGTTTTGAAAGACGGTGCCGGGCTTGAGCGGTCGGTATTGCGCGTCCAGCCCATCGGTGAAAGTCAGCGGGCTGAAAACCGCAGCTGGATCGGGGGTGATGGTGTTCTGAAACTGCAGCTCGATAGCCAGGGGTATGTGAGGCGTGGAGGTGATCGTGGGTGTGTTAGATACCGCCGGGGTCGGCGTGATCGACGGGGTGAGCGTAATCGTTGGCGATAAGGTAATGGTCGGGGTCAGGGTTATCGTTGGAGTGGGCGTGGGGGTGGTGGTGGGCGGGTAAAAGCGGTAGATCATCGGCTCCACCTGGCTGTTCAGCAAGAAAGCCAGCAATCCCAGCCCAACCGCCCAGACCAGCAGCCGCCATCCCCGCACCATCTGCTCGCGGCGCATGCGGAAGAAGGGCAGGGTGCGCGCCTTGCGGATGGCTGAAATGCCCTGCCATAGGCTGAAGAACAGGGCAAAAATGGTGATGACCAGAGCGGTCTGGATGGCGGAATGGATATCCAGCGACATATTGTTGAGAATAAAGTCTTAGCGGATGGCTTCAGCCACCACCGGATTCTGCAGGGTGCCAATTCCTTCGATGGTTACTTCTACGATATCTCCCGCTTGAAGCGGGCCTACACCTGAAGGCGTGCCGGTCAGGATCAAGTCGCCCGGTTCCAGGGTCATTACCGAGGAGGCAAAGGCGATCAGCTGGCGCACGCTGAAGACCATATCGCGGGTGGAGCCCATCTGGCGCATCTCGCCGTTCACCGAGCAGGTGATCACACCATCGGCTGGATCGAAGTCGGTCTCGATCCATGGGCCGATCGGGCAGAAGGTGTCAAACCCCTTGGCGCGGGTCCACTGCCCATCGCGGCGCTGCAGGTCGCGGGCGGTCACATCCAGGGCAACTGTGTAACCCAGAATATGGTTGGAGGCCTCCTCCGGGCGGATCCAGCGCCCGCCTCGTCCAATTACCACTGCCAATTCGGCTTCGTGTTCGATCTGTTGGGATTGCGGCGGGAGCACTATTTTATCGCCTGGGCCGATCACTGCAGTGGGGGGCTTCAGGAAGAGCAGGGGTACTTCGGGCACATCGGCGTTATGTTCTTTGGCGTGGGCAACGTAGTTACGCCCCACGCAGATGATCTTTGCCGGGGCTGCTGGCGCCAGCAGGTGGACAGAGTCCAGCGGCTGTACGGCCTCCAGGCGGCGAAACTCTCCGAATGGAGAGCCTTCGACCGGGCCGACGCTCAATCCGGCTGGCTCCTCCAGGATCCAGCCAAACGCGGCCACTTCATTCCCTTTTTGGTAGCGGATGAATCGCATAAACACCTCTCATGAATTGAGGATGATTTCTGCTAGTATAACCGATATCGGAGGCTATTCGAGAGGCTGTTGGATGCGATCCACCAGGGCAGAAATGGCCTGTTCTGTACCGGCGAAGCGATCGGCAAAACGCCAGCGCATCACCTGCGCCAGGGCATAGACGATGGCTTCCAGCGAGACGATGCCAACCCCGATGGATGGGTGCGCCTGGGCTGCCAGCACGGTATCGGCGTAGCGCGCTGAGGCCAGAGAAGCCGAGGCAATGATTGCAGCCGTGGGGATGCCGTTCGCCTGCGCCTCGCCCAGCGCCCGGGCGATATAAGGGGCTTGCCCGGCAACTTCCATCGCCAGGAGCAGATCCTGAGTGGTGGCAATATTGACCGTGCGTGCCAGGTCGGCGACGCCATAGCGGGCGATATAGATCGGGAAGCCGCCTTCTTCCAGGAAGAGCACCAGGCTATAGGCGGTCGGTTGGGCGGGGCCTTCTGCCAGCACAACGATGCGCCGCGCCTGTCCCAACTGTTCTACCAGTTTCTCTAGCGCTTCGGTATCCAGGGAAATGCGCGTCCGTTCCAGAGCCAGGGACACATCTCGCAGGGCAGTGGAGGCGATCCCGGGCGAGGTGTTGGGCTGTTCAGCCTGACGCGGGTGTAATAACAGGTCATCCTTCACCCGCTGACGGATTTCGCGCTGGAGCTGCGGAAAACCCTCGTAGCCCAGGTGCTGGGAGAAGCGCACGACCGTGGCCGCGTCCAGGTTCAGGGCGTGGGCCAGCTCGCTGGCGGTCATGAAAGCGGCTTCGACGTAGGAATCGAGCAGAAAATCAGCCAGGCGAGCGAAGCTTTTTGAGAGATTTGATCGTTCTAGACGGATGCGTTCTTCATAGGACATGACAATCCTCCTGCCATCGTGCAGAGCGTTTCATAATAAGGAGGCCAGGTCGGCTGCATGAAAATAAATTTGCAGGAATGCAACTCATGCTAAATTTTATCACATTTTGGGGGTGAGTGCAATATAAAATGTATAAATATCGATTTAAGGCAACAATTTTCTGCCATTGACAAAAACGCCAAAAGGCACTATAACAGGGCTTGCCTGAAGAGCCTGTGTTGGGCGAATAGCTCAGTTGGTCAGAGCGCCTCTCTTACACAGAGGAGGTCGGGGGTTCGAGCCCCTCTTCGCCCACCATTTTACCCCCACCTGTGGGGGTTTTTGGTTTAAGTGGGCTAGATATGGCGGGTGTGACAAATTTGATGCAGATTGTAGGGCATTATACTCATTGAAGCGCCACCTGAGCGAGCCGGGCTAAATTTCTATGATCGATGAAAGCGAACCGATAAAATCTCGAGACAGAATACCTTCCTGGATTGCGGCTTGCAGTAAGGCAACCAGTTCTTCCTCCGTGAGGGTGAGGGGGCGGCGCAGCATTTTCCCCTGGCTCCAGATCGAAAAACGGATTTGTTCTTGCCCGGATTTGCTGATCGTGAGCCTTTCAATCTTTCCCACCTCGTTCCCCAGGCTAATGCTTGCAGAAGCCACGTTTTTTGCGCCTACCGGTTCCTTCATCCCTGCCTCCATAAAACGCTAATTTTCAAGATATACCGAGTCAACAATCCCCACGATTAATGAAATCACGCAGCCATCGGGGTTATTCAGCGCCTGGCGGTTGCCGTTGCCTTCCCGGTTCACCAGCACCGTGTCCCCAATTCCTGCCTGGGTGTTATCCAGGGCAATAAAATCATCGGCAGGGGCTTCACCGGGTAAGCACAGGGGCTGAACGACCAGCAGCCGCCGGTTCTTGAAATCCCGATGGCTGATGGTGGTCACCACAGTACCTAGGACTTTTCCCAAAATCATGGCTGTCTCTTACGTGAACGGGTTCCAGCCGGGCTGCATGGTGAAGTCGAAAGCATCTTCAGCCACAACTTCCAGTTCGTCCACGATGCCCACAATAGCCAGGTCGATCGGCACAAATTTGATCTGCGGCATCGCCAACGCGGCCTCCCGCGAGCGCACCATCATGCACAGGTCGCCAATGCCCGCATCCACCACATCAGCAGCCACCTGCAGCGCTCCCACCGGCTCCAGTTTTTTATTCAACGGCTGGACAATCAGCAGTTTCAAGCCCTCTGTGCCGGTATATTTGAGCGTACAAACCGCTGTGCCGCGCACCCTGCCAAATAACATCTTGGTTACTTGGCTCCCGTGCTGGCGAGCACACGCTGGATGATTACATCTAGTAGCGCCGGGTCAACCTGGTTCCCCATGCGGGCCGCCACTGCGCTGCGGATGCGCTGGGTAAGATCGTCTGCAGCAGGACGCGGGGCCTCAGCGCCTGGAGTGGCTTCCATTTGCTTTTGGGTCGTCTGTTGGGCAATATAGGGACGAACCGGGGCTGCCGGCGGGTTCTCTGGTTTATTACTGACCAGTTTCAACCCCAGGCGGTTGGCCTTTTCGTAAGCCAGGTCTGTCAGCATCACGTCCTCGTTGATTTCTAACGACAGGGCGCCGCGCTTCACCATGTCTACAATATCAATTTCAGTATAAATAACCTTGGGCATAGTTCTCTCCCTGGAAATTCCAACAGAACTCAAGCGCCCTCTACACCGCTCAGGCTTTCCAATGCCCGGGTGGCGGCATCGCGTGCAGTCAAGATTTCGGCTTCTGATCCGCTCAGCCACATACGGCCAAAGCGGCCCACCGAAGAGACATGCACAATCTTAATGCTGGCTTTCTTTTCTGCTTCATTGCAAGCATAGTTGATATAGGCCGCTGGCGCACACTCCAACACCAGCAGGGTTTCGCCAGGCACAAGCATACTGCCCCGGCGAAAGCGGTTCAGCAGTTGGGCTTGATAAGGGTCAACGCGCGTGATGACCTGAGTGGAAACCACCTGAGGACGGATGCGGTCTTCCACCCGCAGGTCGAGCCGTTTGAGCACGACATCGCCAGCCTCCAGCACAGCTGCCTGGCTGAGCGAATGCACCTCAAACATGCCGAACTCGCGTTCAACGATCTGCGCGCCTGGCCGGGCTTCGGTGGCCTTCACAGCGATATCCACCACCCGAAAGACCTCGTTCCCCGGGGACATTTCCACATACAGCGCCGCCATTCCCTCGGTGGGCAGATCGCCCTGGGTCACAGTGCCTACAAAGGCGGCATATTGGGGCTGCATTCTATCCAGGTAGCAGTAGCAGCGTAATGAAAAAACCTCGCTCATAAATATCTCCGTTCATCCAAGGTTACTGAGGTGGATCGTGCAGGGCCAACCCCAGCGGGGTGACAAACACCGGGTGGCTCACCACCTGGGTTGGAACCCCAATATAGTTTTGCACAACATCCGCCATTCCTAGGAAAGCCGAACTGCCTCCAACCATGGTAATGTGGTTTACGCCTCTGCCGCGGATGTGCCGTTCGGTGATGCTGGCCACTTTTTCCATCACCGGTCGCACCAGGGGCAGCAAGCGGGGCTGCTCATCAGGGGTCGTCTTAAGTGCTTCGGCTTCCTCAAAGCTGATGCCAAGCGAGCCGGCGATCACCAGAGTGAAATGGGTGCCTCCGGTGGGCTCATCAGCCACATAAATCACATCATTATCTTCTAAAACTGCGATCCCGGTGGTGCCGCCGCCCACATCCACGACTGCTCCCTCACGCAGCATCAAAACGTTGTTCGCCGCGCTTGGTTCGTCAATCAGACCCGAACATTCCATCCCCGCGGCCTCAACAACATGGGCAGTGGCTCGCACCTCCACGCTGGGCACACCAGCGGGGTAGCCGCTGGCGGCGTGCGTCAGCGCACGGCCAATGCGCTGTTCAACCCGCTGCTTCATGCCGCGCAGCAAATCAACCGCGCCCACAAAATCCACCACCAACCCGTCGCGGGCCACCTCAGCAAACTGCCATTCGCCTGCCAGAGGCGCGCCTGATTCATCGGTGACTACCAACACCATGTAAGTAGTACCTAAATCGACCCCTACCCTTAGCTTTATCTCTGGCGCCAGAGGCGCCAGTTCTGCTTTCTCAGATAACCGGCGGGGCAAGATCACCGCTTCGGCCTGGGTGAGGTACTGGGCAAGGTCGCGCTGGGCAGTTGCAAGAGAGTCCATTAAGGCTACTTAGAGTCTTTTGCGGATCTCCCGCCGAAACTGCCTTTGGTATTTTGTGGCAGGATCATTTCAACGTCAGAATGAGGGCGTGGGATCACATGCACCGAAACAACCTCGCTCACCCGCTTGGCAGCCGCGGCGCCAGCGTCCGTGGCGGCCTTAACTGCACCGACATCTCCGCGCACCATGACAGTGACGTAACCGCCGCCCACATACTCCGAGCCAATCAGCACCACATTGGCAGCCTTTACCATTGCATCCGCTGCTTCAATTGCGCCAACCAGACCGTGAGTTTCCACCATTCCTAGAGCAATTAGAGAAGTATCCAGAGCCATTTTGTTCCTTCCTTTTTCCCTTCAGGATCTATGCATCAGTTAGTTTTGCTTCCTAAAATATCACTTATAACCTGCCGGACCACCCGTTCAATTTCAGTGGGCGATGGTCCGGGTAAGGATGGGCCCGCGGTTAGAGCTTCCAGCGGGGGTGTGGACATTTCGTACGCCAGTCGTTTGATATTGATCAGGTGATAGGCGGTCACATTATCGCCGGTGATCGAGCCTCCTACTCCACCTGACCCGAGAGTCAGCGATGGCATCAGGCCGGTCGTCAGTCCGATTGCCCCCAGAGAGCCCATCGTATTGACCAGGATGCGGAAGACGGGCTTTTCCAGGCCAAAAGCCATGATAACTCGATCATCGTTGGCGTAGATGATTTGGGTGTGGCCGCGGCCTCCAGTATCAATCAGGGCTAACGAAGTCTCGCACCCCTGCTCCCAACCATCCGTCTCGTACCAGGCCAAAACAGTCGTCAATTTCTCAAATGATAGGGGTTCCTGTTTCCCCGCTTTGGTGAGAGGCGTCACCAGGATGCGTGTATCTGCTGGCACCTGGAAATTAGCATACGCGGCGACGTAAGGCGCAGACTTTGCCACCAGCGCAGTGTTGATGCTGCCATCGGCGTGGAAGACCAGGCGGCGCAAGGATTCGGTCTCTTGCTCGCTGGTAAAGTAGGCGCCTTGCTGGCGCATCAGATCGGCCAGTCGGCGGGCAATAGGCCGGTCAGCAACCACAGCTTGTTCAGTGGCGCAGATGGTGGAATAATCAAACGCTTTGGAGGCCACAATGTAGCGAGCTGCCTTTTCGAGATCCGCGCTGCGATCCACGTAGACCGGCACATTCCCAGGCCCAACCCCATACGCTGGCTTCCCGGTGGAGTGGGCAGCGCGCACCATTGGAGATCCCCCGGTCGCCAGGATGAGCGCTGTCAGCCGGTGGGTCATCAGCTCCTGCGTGCCCTGCAGAGAAATCTGCTGCATGCAGCTGATCAGGCCTCTGGGCGCTCCAGCATTTTCTGCTGCCATTGCCATTGCCTGGACCGCCTCATAAGTACAGCGCGCGGCTGAGGGGTGGGGGGCAAAGATGATCGCGTTGCGCGTCTTTACGGCAATGAGCGCCTTGAAGTAAGCCGTGGACGTGGGGTTTGTGGACGGAATCAGAGCAACCACCACGCCTAAGGGCCAGGCAATCTCGTATAGACGGCGATCGGGGTCATGCCGGATCACCCCCACTGTTTTCAAATCGCGAATGCTCTGCCATACAGTCCGAGAGGCAAACTCGTTCTTTATCCTCTTGTGGGCTGCGACCCCAAAGCTGGTTTCTTCCTGCGCCAGACGCCCCACGCGTTCCGCTGCCTGATAACCAGCTTCGGCCATCGCCGCGCAAATCCGGTCGACTTCAGCCTGCGAGGCGTGGCTCCAGCTTTTCCAGGCATCATATGCTTTTTGAGCCAGATCGCGTGCTTCTTGTATCGAAGAAAGGTCTTTGTCCAGCGCCATGATCGGATTATCTTGATTTCCTAAATACGACCTCGCCGTCAACCTCCAGCGAATCGATGATGGACATGATCACGGCATCCACCGGGGTATCTTTTGTGGTTGCGGTCTGCCGGGCGGAAGAACCAGCGGCAGTCAAAACCAGATCACCCACACCGGCATCTACCGTGTCTATCGCCACATAGGGTTTGCCAAATGCTTCGCCATGCTCATCGGTTTGGCGAAGGATGAGCAATTTTTGCCCGGTTAATTTGGGGTCTTTGATGGTAGATACCGTGGTTCCAATTACTCTGGCGATCAACATGGGGCCTCTCCTGAGATCAATAACTCTTCCCGCTGGCGTCAGCCGGTTTGCTCCCGCTGGGGCCTTGCAGGATCTTGACGCCGGCGCTGGCTCCAATGCGGGTGGCTCCGGCTTTGATCATGCTCTCAGCATCTTCATACGTACGTACACCGCCTGAAGCCTTTACCCCAACTTCTGGCCCCACCACCCGGCGCATCAGCGCCACATCATGCACCGTAGCGCCTCCCCCCGCAAAGCCGGTGGAAGTTTTAACAAAATCCGCTCCGGCCTCTTTTGAAAGCAGGCAGGCGATTGTTTTCTCCTCATCGGTTAGCAGCACAGTTTCTAAAATGACCTTGACGATCACATTGCGGGGATGAGCAACGTTTACCACACTGCGGATGTCCTGAGCCACGAATTCGAGTTCGCGGGCCTTCAGCGCGCCGATATTGATGACCATATCAATCTCGGTCGCGCCCTGATCGATAGCATTTCCCGCCTCAAAGGCCTTTACCTCGCTTGCGGTGGCGCCCAGGGGAAAGCCGATCACCGTGCAGACTTTGACCGCAGAGCCTTCGAGGAGTTGGGCGCAGAGCCTTACCCAGGCAGGATTAACGCACACCGAAGCGAAATGGTACTTACGCGCTTCAAAGCAAAGCTGGGCAATCTGCTCTGGGGTTGCGTCAGGTTTGAGCAGGGTATGATCAATCATCGCTGCCAGGTTGGCATCCTCTGGAATCATGCCAATGGAGGATGAAAGCCTCTCTGCTCCAGCCTCCACCACCTTCCCAGCCTGATCGAAGCAAGTGCGGACGCACAGTTCATCGGCGCAAATGGCCTCGCAATACAGGCCCTCGGGCGCTGCTGTCTGCTGCTGTTGTTCAGCCATGGCAATCAATACTTCGCGGGTAATAATCTCGACAAGTTGTTCAACAGCCTTTGTATCCAGATTCATTGATCCTTCTCTATCTATGTCAATCTCGATTGATGAGATGGACCCATTTGGTGTAAAGCTTTTCGACGATCAGAATTTTATTTACCCTGCGCTCGTGGCGTCCACCCCCAAATGGGGTTGCCAGCCATACCGTCACGATTTGTTTCGCAAGGTTCACGCCAATCAGCCCGGCGCCCAGGGTCAGCACATTGGTATCGTTGTGCTCGCGGCTGTTGACTGCCGAAGCGTAATCATAAGCCAGGCCAGCGCGTACCCCTGGGACCTTATTCGCCACAATGCAACTGCCGATCCCAGCCCCATCAATCATGATCCCCCGCCAGGCTCTGCCAGCGCCGACTGCCCGCGCCACCTCATGCGCCAGGTCAGGGTAATCCACTGGCTCTTTGCTATGTGTGCCCACATCCATCACCTCATAGCCCAAAGCAGCCACATCCTGTTTGAGGATTTCTTTCAGCTCATACCCGCCATGGTCAGCGCCTATGGCGACCACTTGTTGGGCGGCCGCTGCGGGTTCAAGCTGAGTGGTTTGCCCTCCTGACTCAGGTGCCGTTTGATGAGTGCTCTCTTGTGGTGGCAGCCCCATCAGCTGGGCGACCACTCGATGCACAATCGTTCCAATTTCATCATCGGATACAGCACTCATCCTGGGTCCCTTAAAAGGTTGACTTGTCAGATGCGTTCTGGAAATGCCTGCAGCTAATTATCAGTCCTTCCATCATCTTTGTCAAGTTGCCCATTGGCGTCCGGTGGTGCCAGGCAGCTGGGCGGATGCCCTGGCAAGGAGATGATGGCGCTAATCAAAGCTGGAGTTTACTATCCCTTCAGGGAATTCTGCGGATAGTTGGGGGATTGAAATCGGGATGACCCATTTCTCTGTGCATGATCTCTCTGTGCATGATATGGCTAACCACCCAGATGACGCTCAGCAGGCTGGTCGCGCGCTTCCATGGGACAAAACAGGACCAGCAACTTCGATGGAGCAGGATAGGCGTTCAGCCAGTGATGGGGGGCGCGAGCATCAAAGAGCAGGCTATCCCCCGGAGAGAGCGTGTATTCCTGGTTGGCAATAGTACAGATGACTTTCCCTTCCAGGCAGAAGATAAACTCGCGTCCAACATGGCTGATATCGTTAGCATCATTATTATTAGAAACCAGAGTAACCAGTATGGGTTCGGCTCCCAGGGGTGGTAGACCTTCCCCTAGATTTTCCAGCGTTCCATTGGCAAAGGTCATCACCGGGCGCTGTCCCTTCTGTTGGTAGACCAATGCAAACTCAGGCTTATCTTCCTCAAAGAGCGTAATCAGGGGGACGCCCAAACCGTTTGCCAGTAATTGGAGGGTGTGCAGACTGGGAGATGTGCGGTTATTTTCAATCAGGCTCAATGTATTTGCACTGATGCTGCATCTGGACGCCAGGGCGCGGATGCTTTGATTTTGTTCTCGGCGGAGAGCGCGCAGGCGAGCGCCAATCAGAAATTCGTTGCTAAGATCGGAACTTCGCACAGACGCAGACAGCTCGTTTAGTAAAGAGCGGGCATCCATTAACTCCTGGTGACGTTTATCGTTCATATTTGCCTCTTATGTACGGCACAAAAAAGCGCTCTTCATCTCTCCACTGCATGGCATTTGTGACAATAGTGGGATTCCTGTTCAGCAGGATTCTGCTCACAGTCTGTCCCCATGACAGGGTTGAACAAGAAACGCTGGCGGGTGACTTTGCCAATCAATTCGTAAGCGCCATCGGATAATACGCGGGTATTCCAGAGCGGCTCGCCACGTTCGGTGACCAGGATCGTGTCACCGGGCTTTAAGTCAAAAACGGGGTTCAGAAAAGCCATTTTAAATGCAATGTCGAGCGGGTCATTCAAAGTCTGGGTGAGTGGGAGTTCCGTCAACGTGCCATGACAGGATTTGCACTGGATATACTGGATATCAGACTGGGTGGCGTGGATATCGCCATCGCCCATCGCTTCGGTGCGGGTGTGGCAGTCCACGCAGTCGAGGGTGTATTCACATCGGACGAATTGGGCGATGGGTTGATAGTAATCCTGGATACGCGTGGTCGGCTGGTCGGTACGCTCAACGAAAGTCATGGTGCGTAAATCATAGTTGCCGCGATTATGGCAGGTGTTGCATTGGGTATAGGGAATGGCAGTGGTGAGCCGGTGCACCTGTCCCTGGATCTGGTTCTCTCCGTCCGTTGGCGAAAGCGCAGGTGAGTGGCATGCGGCGCAGCCAGTGAAGCGATCATATTTCCCACCATCGCGGGGTTCAGCGTTGAGGTGGCAGATGAGGCAGTTTTGGCCGAATGACTGCAGAAGCGGGTTAGGCTGATCCGCAGGCTGAAAGGCTTCCAGGGCATTGATGCCTGTATTGGATGGCTGAGTTGTATCCTGTACTGCCACCGTCCCATATCTGGGCGTTTGATCAGGCTGCGCGCCGAAGGTATAGCGTATGTTTGTAATCGCGCCTGTATAGGTTGATTGGATGCTGGTCATCACTCGCTGGATGTGATCATTCAGCTCGGCAGGTGCACCGCTGTGGCAATTTTCACCCCCGCATGACTGCTCGACTACTGAAAGGTCAGAGGGGTTTTTCCCCCCTCGCATGCTGCTGTGCGCAAGATCGGCCTCCAGAGCCAACCGTTCGCCGCCGTGACAGATGACGCATCCAAAGGTTTCACGCGGGTGTGAGGGGCTGATATCGGGCAGATCGGCATGACACGTAAGGCAGTATTCAACCTGCCCGGTGAGGCTGGGAATCAGTGCAACCGGCTTTGTTCTACCCATATCCAGCCAATAGGCCAGGCCCAGCGCGGCCAGGATAAAGCCTGAGGCGGAGAGTAAGAATATCTGAGAGACAAAGGATACGGACCGTTCTGGTGTCATGCGTATAGCAAAGCCTGATCGGGCTTGTGGAACTAATCTCCGCTGAGAATATGGGCGGCTGGCTCGGGGCCTGTCAGCTTTACCGGCTGAGTTTTTCTGGTGCTGATTGTCTCAACAAACACCGGGAAGTAGGTGGAGATGATGGTGAATACCAGCAGAACACCGGACGCCACACCCACCAGAAGCGCTAATTCCATCCAGGAGGGTGAATAAGTCACACCTTCCAATGGTTTGAGAGCAAACCAGGTCGCGTTAAAGCGATTTAGAACAATCCCCGCGGCGACCAATATGGCTCCAATCAGTGTGCCGTTGCGGCTCCAGCGCACTGGCTTGATCGAGAACAGGATAATTGGGATGATGTTGCCCACAACCAGTTCGGCCCAAAATAGAAGGCTGTACATACCGCTGTTTACTAGCAGTCCCAGTTCTTCTGTCACCAGCAGTTCACCCAGTTTGAGGGCAAGGTAGAGGCTTAGCGCCCAAGGCAGCAGCCATCCCAGCTTTTCGAGCACCCTCTGGCTGAGTGAGTGACCGAACAGGTAATCACTGACGATTGAGCCAATGATGATTAATGAAATGCCAGCTGGTATGGAGGAGATCAAAAAGAAAACCGGCAGCAGCATGGAATGCCACAGCGGATGCAAGCGCGGCGACATAACGATGAAAAGTGTGCCCAATGAAGATTGATGCATCGATGACAGCGTAATGCCCGCGATGACCATGGGTATGGTCAGCTTATTGATTAAATCAAGCAGTTTGTGCTTGCCAAAACGCTCGGCAATAACCGGGCTAAATTCGTAAATCAGAATTGTTGAGTAGATTGCGATACACCAGCTAACCTCGAACAGCGCCGAATTGATATTGGGATAAACCAGGAAATGCCAGAAGCGGTCCCAGCGGCCCAGGTCAAAAAACAGAATCACCAGTACGGAGCTATAACCCAGCAGCCCAAACAATACTGTTGGACGAGTGGCGCTGTGCAGATCGTGCATGTGGAAGATGTAGACCAACGCAGCCAGGGTGAACGCGCCGCCGGAAAGCGCCACTGTAGTCAGGTCAAAGCTGATCCAGATACCCCAAGGGAAAACCTTGCTCATATTGGTAGTGACGCCCAACCCGGCATACAACCGATACAAACCGACGCTCATCCCAAAAGCGGTCAATCCAGCCAGGATATAGGCAAAGCGAGGTAAACGCTGTAGCTCGGTCATTATTTTGCTAAACATGATTTGTTTCTCCAGTTTCGCCAGTTTGCTGGGCAGCAGCATGTTCACTCTGGGCAGCGGCATTGTCTTTTGCCTGGCGTTGGATCGCCAGGTAGACAGCACTCATGCCGATGGCCACACCTGCCGCAACTGCGGGGGTGCCGTGTGTGACCAGACGGTTAAAGTGAGCCGGAGACTCGGTCTGTTCAGTGGTGGGTAAGCCCAGTTGCTCGAAGGGAACTGGTGAGATATAGAAGGTAGAAGTACCCCCATTCTCATACTCTCCATAAACATGGTTGATGTATCGTTGCGGCTCTTTCTCAATGCGTTCGTGCGCCAGGGCGAGCATTTCTTCCCGACTACCGAATTGGATCGCCTTAGTGGGGCAGGTCGCCGCGCAGGCAGGTTGCCCTCCTTCTTCAAGTCGGGAGACACAAAAATCGCATTTCACAATCAAAGCTAAGCGCTGATCCCATTCGAAATTGGGAATTTCAAACGGACAGGCATACATACAATAGCGACAGCCTATACAGCGATCCGCATCGTAAACAACAATGCCGTTCTCATCTTGCTGCAGCGCGCCAACCGTACAGGCTGAGACACAGGATGGATCGATGCAGTGCATGCAGTGATAAGGCGCCGTGTAGCGCTGCAACACAGGAAATTGACCGGTGACGCCGGTATCCTTAATCCAGATACGCGTGTTTTTCATCGGAACATTATTTTCCACACTGCAGGCCACCAAACAGGCGCGACAATCGATGCAGCGCGAGCTGTCAATCAGGAAGCCATATTTATGCGTTTTTTCCATGCTATTCTCCCAAATAGAGCGGTTTGCGCTCTTCGACTGACGACGCGTCCGCAGCTTTCCTCACTGATACAAAAGTCTGGGTCAGCGCCTGTCCGCCGCTGATAGGATCAGTGTAGGTAACATGCAGTACAGAGTCGCTGGCGCCAACGCCGAAAGCGGTTGTCAGGCCTTTGGAAAGATGCCCATAGCCCGGAGTCATATACACACAATCGGGTCGAATGGCCTGTGTGGCGTGCAGGCGGATATGTATCTTGCCTACCTGGCTGCTCACTTCCAGCCAGTCACCCTCAACCAGATTCAGCCCAGTAGCAATATCAGCATTCATCCATAAGCGGGGCTCATCGGAATATTTGTGCAGCAGCTGGTTGTTTTGTGTGGCAAACTGAGTTGCCTGCGCCACCTTGCCGGTCAGCAGATAGAACTGACCTGGTTCAGGCCGCGGCGGCTCTTCCCAGGTGGGCCAGGGAGCGAAACCTGCATTGGCCAATGTTTCAGAATAGATTTCAATCTTTCCGGAGGGCGTGTTGAAAACAATTTCTCCATCATCCTCGTGGGGCGGCATTTCGGCATAGCCTTTGGCTTTCAATTCTTCCAGACTTGCGCCTATGGGTACGAGCTGTTGACGGATATAATCTTCCTCATCTGCATACTGGAAGTAGTCACCCAGGCCGAGACGTTCTCCTAATTGCTTGTAAATCCACAAAGCAGACTTGGCTTCGCCCTGCGGCTGGATCACCGGCTGGCGGATGAAAACCTTATCGCCCATCGGCAGCAGTGGATCATACCGCTCCAGGTAGGAGGCCTCGGGGAGAACGACATCTGAGAACCAGGCTGTATCGTTCATGATGATATCCACAGTGGCGATAAAACCCATCTTGCCGAAGGCCTGCAGAGTTTTGGCGCGGTCAGGCAGGGACATGATCGGATTTTGCCTGGAGATAAACCAGCCATGGGCTTGATAAGGTTTGCCAGTCAGGATAGCATCACGCAGCTCTTGAAAGACGCCCAGCTTGAGCGGGACAAGTGGATATTTCCAGGGCGCGCCATCCAGACGCAGCGCTGAAATGCGTGGGTAGGGCGGCTGGGGCGGCACGCCCAGACCGGAGCCCTCTGCAGTAATATCCATCGACAGACACCCACCGGGTGTGAGGACATTCCCGCTGAGGGCATTCAAAGTGGCAATAGCTCGCTCGGTCTGGAAGGAGTTTACAAAATTTGAGGTGCGCCAGCCAGGATGCGCCAGGGCGTTGTGCTTTGCTCCTGCGTATTCGCGGGCGATGCGTTCGATGGTGGCAGCCGGCACGCCAGTCACACCCTCCGCCCATTCTGGCGTATAGGTGCTCATGGCATCAACGATCCCATCGCAGCCGACTGTATACTGTTTGACAAAATCGCAGTCAGCCAGGTCGTTCGTAACAATGACATGAATCATTGCCAGTAAGAAGGCCGAATCAGTGCCTGGGCGAATGGGAATCCACTCGCTGGCTTTGGCGGCAGTCTTGGTGAAACGCGGGTCTAAATAAACCAGCTTGGCGCCACGATCCAGCGCCTCGGCCAGCTCACCGGTTTCCGAGGTTGAGATGGCCTCCATCAAGTTGCGACCGACCAGCAAAATGAACTCAACGTTATCGTAGAAGCGGGCTGGTTCCTCAACGCCATAGGTCAGTAAAAATGCAGTGATCATGGCATTGAAGCATAAGCTGCGCTGAGTGCCATAATTCGGTGATCCATAGGCATACAGCAGATTCTCGAACTGCACCTGGCTCAGGTTGTGCGTGGAGGAAAAAATCATCGCCTCTGGACCATACTTCTGTTTAATTTCCAGCATCTTGCTCGCAGTCAGATCCAGGGCTTCATCCCAGGACGCTTTGCGGAATTTGCCTTCGCCGCGTTTACCCACCCGGATCAGCGGAGTCAGCACGCGGTCGGGATCATAGGTGTTCATCAAGCCAGATTGGCCGCGGGTGCATAATCTGCCTCTGGAGTGCGGGTTCTGTGGATTGCCATCCAGTTTTACCACCCGCCCATCTCTGACTTTGGCAATCAGGCCGCAGCGCCAGACACACATTTCGCACATGCTCGGGATGAATCCATCTCCCTGCGCATTGAGATATCCGGCCTGGCGTGCAGCCTGTGCCACCTGCGGTGGAACGAAGCTGCCTGCCGCCAGAACTGCCGAAGCGGCTGCGCTTACTTTGAGAAAATCTCGTCTTGAGATGATGTTTGACATAACTGCTCCGAAGAAATGTGATCAGTGATCGTTTGGCTGCCTATTGATTTTTCTCCGCCCTCTTCAGACCCGCCCGGTCAATCAGATAGAACAGCAGGAGTGAGATCAGGGTAAAGAGGGTGATAAACAGGAAAGAACTGATATTCCACAGGTCGGGAATAACTACATTGCCATAGTTGGCAATGGCCGAAATGACTGGGAAAACCTGCTGGTAAGTAAGCCCGTAAATAACGGCGCCAACCAGGAAGCCCAACAGACCAGGGATAAGATAATCCAATTTGCCTTCGCCGCCGCCGGCGGCGCATGTACCCGGTCAGTAACCGGTCAGGGCCATCCCGATGCCAAAAATCAGCCCGCCAATCACATTTCCAACGATATACGTGGCAGGGATGTTCGGAAATTCGATCATCCCAAGAGCGCGCAGGCCATACAAGCCAATCATCGAGACGACCAGCGCAGTCATCATGAACTGCAATACGGCCATATCGGTGAAGCGAAAGACATTCACAATTTTGTGGTATTTAGTCAGTCCAGCTTTGTTCAACGTAAAGCCGAAGAAAATACCGAATACCAGAGCAAGCAGCAAATTGGTCATTTAAAACCTCCTGCGGTAGACAATCAGAGCGGTGACAATGCCGGAAGCAAACATCCCAGCAATGAACAGAAATGCGGAAGGCGCCAGCAGCATCCCGCCCGAAATCGCCAGCCCACTGGTACACCCACCGGCGATGCCAGCAGCATATTCCAGCACGATTGCACCCACAAACGCCAACACCCAGCGTTTCCAGGTTTGTGGGCCAAAGATGCGCTTCCACTGCTCGTCGCTGTTGGCGGCATCTTTCTTGCCCCATTTCAGTGTGCCGCTGGTTGCTGCGCCGATCATCCCGCCGAAGAACAGACCTACTAACATCATGACACCATAGGTGATTCCGGGCGGCATGATGAAGTTGAAGTATAGGTTGTCGAACAGTGCAGGGGCAAGCGCCTTGCCGATCAGCCCGGCCAGGTTCTCGAACGCGCCTGAAGCGCCCAACAGGCTGTTGCTTGCCCACACTGCACCAATTCCCACCAGGCCAAGCAGTGTTCCAGCTACATATGGCGACCAGGTGTCTTTGCGAATATAACCTATCAATTTATTCATTGCGATTCCTCTCCTGATTTTTCATCCGAGACCAGCGTGTCAATCAATCGAAGCACGATTTCCGTTTTTTGGGGATTCTCCAGGATGGATTTTAGCGATTTTCGGCTTTGCGGCTTGAGGCTTGCGATAGCTGGGAGCATATCGATAACATCGCCAGGATATTCGCCGTCCACTTTTTGGGTGTTCCCAAGGGATGATTTTGACAAAACCTCGTTGTAGAACACGAATCCACCGCCGCCTACTGCAACCAGGCCAATCATCACCATCAGGATCGTGTTGCCCACATTAACCTGGCGCTTGCCCAGTACGATTTCGTTGTAGCGCTGGACATAATCCACCAGGTTGGGGTCGTCCAAATCTATCTCAGCGGGCGCCAGGGCTGTAACCGCTTCCACCGCGGGTTGTTCTGCCACCGGAGCAACTTCACCTTCGGTCGGCGTTGTCCCCCCTGCACCGATTTCCACGCCCAGGGCTGTGGCATAGACCTGCGCTCGTTCCTGCAAATCTGCTGGGTGACACTGCTGGCAGGAAGCTTTGATATCTGATAGCGGTGGAACCATGCCAGTGTGGGCTTCCGCCATGTCTTTGGCCTGGTTATTGCCAGCGTGGCATATATAGCAGAAATCGCCAAAGGCATGCGATGTATGCCAGGCGGTGCCATCGCTGTTGACAGGCATCTCTCCCTGCACTTCATGGCAGTTCTTACAGGATGATGCCTGCGAGCCGCACTGGGCGCTGGCCGGGGCAGCAGTCGCCAGCCACAATCCGGCTGTCACCACCAGCATCACGCCAATCACAAGTATCACAGTGAAAAGGTTCTTTTTTTGCATAGATGTGCTCCTCAAAGGGTTGTTCCAATCGGCGATTGCGTTGACCAATTAATTGGTTGACTATAGCGATTTACAACAAATATATTATACACCAAATTTAATGGTTGATTAAGCTTAAAATATTTGATTTAGATACTTTTTGTTGTGCGTTTCTCACCCATGAATCCTCCCAAAGACCTGGGGCAATAAATTTGAATTCAATCGGATGGTAAACATCCTAAAGGCTGCCGTTCGTTCTACATTCCACTCAGGTTGCTGGTGTGAAGTGTCGTTCGTCTGGGCGGTCACGCTCATCGGAAGGGCAGAGTAAGAGCAGCGAACGGGAGGCGCCCTCACCAGTATTGCGCCAGAAATGGGGCAGGTGGGCCTCAAAAAGCAGGCTGTCGCCCGGATCCAAGGTGAATTTTTGCCCTGCCACTTCGTAGCCAATCTGCCCTTCCAGGCAAAAGACAAACTCTACCCCGGTATGAACAATGGGTGTATCACCGCTGTTGGCCTGCAGCTCAAGGGTGACCATATACGGCTCCAGATCAGCACGGGAAAAATCTGTCCCCAGATCGGCCAGCGTTCCGTGGGCAAAGCCAGCTGTCTGGCGAGAGCTGGCTTTTTGATGCACAATATTTCGTGGAGGGGATTGAGATTCGAAGAAAGCATTGATCGGCAGTTTGAGAGCTGCTGCAATCTGCTGTAAGGTGCTCACACTGGGCGAGGTCTTGCCGTTTTCGATCAGGCTGAGCGTGTTGACATTCAAGCCGCTTTGCTCGGCCAGGGCGCGGATCGAGAGCCCGCGCTCGGAGCGCAGCTCTCTTAACCGGCGCCCCACGTCCACTGACGGCTTTTCATTTGAAGGAGGGTTTGTGTTTTTCATGGCAAGGAATAGGCTGCTGCAATCGTAGGATAAAAGAAACCAGCGCTTTTTATGAAAGGTGCTGACAACTAAAATTATAAGTGATATTGGGTGGTTGAAAGACCTGAAAAACCAATAGAATTGATATCTATTTGCAGATAGTCCTTACACCCTTCGGGTATAGAGATTCTTTATATCCAGCTATTCAATAAATCAAGGGGGATTGTGATATTCTTCACCTATCTTTACGGATAAGAAATGCCTATACTAAAGCCATTGCTTAATTAAGCCACACATGGATTCTTGACCAATGCATAAGGATATGACAGTGATTGATCATGCAGAAAGACAAGCGGCCCTGTGCAGGATATTCGGAAATGCCCGAAGGCTGCTCATCCTGTGGATGCTCTCTGAAGAAGAATTATCAGTAAATGAGATTGCAGCTCGGGCTGGGAGCTCTGTGCAAAATGTTTCCCAACACCTGAGCCTGCTCAAGAAGGCGGGTATCGTATCTACCCGCCGCGAGGGTCAGATGATTTATTACCACGTCATCGACCAGGAATGTCTGGAGTATTGCGCTGCATTACTGCAGGCGCCGGAAACACATAAATAACCAGTTTACAATATTTAATCAGAAAAGGAGAATTTCCATGGCTACAGTAGATCTAAATACCGTTCAAGCTGCAAAAGTTGTTGACGCACGGGCAATGTCTTGCCCCGGCCCGCTTCTGGAGGCCAAGAAGAGCATCGGCGGCGTCAAGGTTGGCGAGATTCTGGA
Organism: Anaerolineales bacterium; assembly: GCA_016935755.1. GTDB lineage: Bacteria > Chloroflexota > Anaerolineae > Anaerolineales > UBA4823 > JAFGQI01. The sequence goes on along the minus strand of JAFGQI010000155.1, from coordinate 23,626 downwards.
GATCTGGTCTGGCGACGCCAACACCAAGAGTGATATGCCGCGCTGGTGCGAGAAGGTTGGGCATGAATTTCTGGGTTCTCTACCTGGCGATGGGTACGAGCGGCTGTTCATACAACGCAAGAAATAAGAGGAGAACAGGATGGAGACCCGCAAACCCAAAATATTGATCCTGGCGACGCTGGCGGGTGGGTATGCAGGGGCGGATTCTACCGGGCAGGTGTTTGCAGATTACCCTGCAAACACCTACATCCTGCCCGTGATGTGCCCGGTCATGTTCCCGCCCGAGTTTTTTATGCGTGCTTTCGAGCGCGGTATCGATGGGATCATCCTGATGTACAGCGGCACCGACAGCCCTTACAAGGTTGAAGCAGACGGCACTGCCGACCTGATTAAGCGCACGTACGCCTTAATGAAAGAGCGCGGCATCGATATCCGCCGCCTGCGCCTGGCTGCTATCTGCACTGTGTGCGTCAAGCCGTTCCTGAAAGAGGTTAAGCTGATGGAAGACCTGCTGGAAGGCATTGGCTTGATAAAAGACGAGCTTCCTGCACAAGCCTCCCCCGTTGCTGCCTGAAAGGTGATTTGGAGGAATGATGGAAAATAAGTCTGTGGACGCTCTGGTGGTCGGTGGAGGCATCGCTGGCATGCAAGCCGCCCTCGACCTGGCCGATCAGGGCAATAAAGTGATTCTGGTGGAGCGCGAGCCCACTATTGGCGGGAAGATGATCATATTGAGCAAGGTCTTTCCCACCCTGGACTGCTGCAGTTGTATTACCACCCCAAAGATGTCTGCTGTAGCACATCACCCCAATATCGAGCTGCTGACTTACTGCGAAGTACAATCAGTCAACGAAAACAGCGATGGTTTTGAGGTGAATGTACTCAAAAAACCACGCTATGTAAATGAAAAGAGCTGTACTGGCTGCCGGCAGTGTGAATTCGAATGTCCCGTCACTGTACCCAGCATCTTTGATAGAGGCCTGGGTTCGTATCACGCTATCCGGGTGCCATTTTCAACAGCTTTACCGCAAATAGCGGTTTTGGATATGGATAACTGCCTGCTGTGCGGTAAGTGCGAAAAGGCTTGCCCGGTGGGGGCGGTAGATTTCAGCCAACAGCCGGAGTATTTCAATATTCAGGCACGCGCGATCGTTTTGGCGACAGGTTTCGAGGTGACCGACCTGAATGCTAAGAAGGAATATGGTCGCGGCAGGTTAAAGAACGTGATCGATCCCTTGATGATGGAGCGCTTCCTGGCGCCCACTGGTCCATACGGACGCGTGCTTCGTCCTGGCGATGGCAAGGAGCCAACAACGATTGCCTACGTGCAGTGCGCTGGTTCGCGCGATGAAACCCTGGGCATTGACTACTGCTCGCGTGTGTGCTGCATGTACGCCATCAAACAGGCCATGCTGTTGAATGGCGCTCTGCCCCTGGCTGAGATTACGATCTATTACATGGATATTCGTACCTTTGGCAAGGGCTATGAGCAGTTCTATCAAAATGCCCAGGCCATGGGGGTGGAATTTGTGCGCGGCAAAGTAGCCAAAATTACTGAGGATGAAGAGCATAATCCAGTCGTACGGGTAGAGATGACGGATACTGGTGAAGTGGTCGAGCGCACGCACGACCTGGTCGTGCTCTCGCTGGGAATGGTGCCAGCCTATGACCCGAGCCAGGTGTATCAAGTGCCTCTGGGCAAAGACAAGTTTGTGCACGTGTCATCCCCCAACAGCAATCCATGTGTGACCGATCGGCCGGGTATCTTTGTGACGGGCACAGCTATGGAACCGATGGATATCGTAGATAGCATTATCACGGCTGGAGCTGCAGCCGTTACGGCTACAGCTTATCTGCGTGAGAAAACCAATGGCGCTGCCCAGACTGAGCGAGCAGCGGCAGAAAAGGAGGCGGTATATGCCTGAGATGGATGACATCCCCACCGGACAGCAAGCTGCCGGTGAAGAAAACAAATCAGCCACTGAAGAACCGCGCATCGGGGTATATACCTGCTACTGCGGCGGCAATATCAGCAAGGTAGTGCAGTGTGAAAAAGTAGCCAAAGCGCTGGGTAAACTGCCCAATGTGGTTGTCTCACGTACGAATATGTCACTATGTTCGGATGCTGGACAATCCATGATTGAGCAGGACATCCGCGAAAATGGCGTCAACCGGGTGGTGATCGGCGCCTGCGCGCCTTCACTGCACGAGCAAACCTTTCGTGGCACGTGCATCCGCGCCGGGCTGAATCCATACCTGTACCAACACATGGGATTGCGCGAGCAAGACTCGTGGGTGCATCACGACGACCCCGAGGGGGCGACCGACAAAGCTATCCGTATGATGTCGGCGGGAGTCGGCAAAGCGCGTCTGCTGCGACCGCTGAGAAATATCCATCTAGGGGCAGAAAAGCATGCCCTGGTGATTGGCGGCGGTGTGGCAGGCTTGCGAGCGGCGTTGGAAATTGCCCGCCAGGGGCTGCAAGTAACCCTGGTCGAAAAATCACCCGCCCTGGGTGGGCGCATGGCCCAACTGGACAGCCTGTTCCCTACCGATGAAGCTGCCATGCCTTTGCTGCAGGATTTAATCAAGCGGGTTGCGGCGCATCCGAAGATTACCCTGATGACCTATGCCGAGGTGGTGGGTGTATCTGGCTATGTGGGCAACTTCCACATCACCGTGCGCCAACACTCTCGTGGCGTCGATCCGTTGGAGGCCGAAGCGGTGATGGCTGCCTGCAAGCAGGAAGTGCCAGATGAATTCAATTATGGCCTGACACAGCGTAAGGTGATCTATCAGCCTTACCCAGGCTGCTACCCATCCGCGCCAGCAGTGGACTGGAAAAATTACGATGGTTCGCCGATCTCAGTCAATGGGAAACAGGTGGTCTTTGAGGACCGAATCCAGACGTTCGAATTGAGCGTAGGCGCGATCGTGATGGCGACGGGCTTCGACCCCTATCAGCCCCGCACCGGCGAATATGGTTTTGAGGAAATCCCTGAAGTGATCACCCTGCCGCAGTTGATCCGCCACATGGCGCTGCACCCAGGCGAAAAACAGTTGACCTGGAACGGACATGCGGTACGCGATGTCGTGCTGATCCAGTGCGTTGGCAGCCGGCAGCGGGATGGCGTGTCAGAGCCGCAGCCAGATGGGCGGGTAAACGATTACTGCTCGCGGGTGTGCTGCACAGCCAATTTACACATGGCTAATGAACTGCGCAAAAACTTCCCCGAGTTAAATATCTTCAACCTGTACCAGGATATCCGCACCTATGGGCACGGTCATGAAGATTATTACCGCCATGCGATGTCAAACCAGGTGCGTTTTCTCCAGTACCATGGCGATGAGCTGCCCGAAGTCGTGGCAGCTCCGTCTGGTGATACTCATCCGATCCTGGTGCGAGTGAAAGATTACCTGACCAACGGGGATGAGTTGGAAGTGCCAACGGATCTGGTTGTGCTGGTTGTAGGCATGATGCCGCGCCAGATCGATGACCTGGTGCAAATGCTCAAGGTTTCGCGCGGCAATGACCGTTTCCTGTTGGAGGTGCATCCCAAACTGCGCCCGGTCGAGACCGCTGTCAATGGTGTGGTTCTGGCTGGCACAGCGCAGGGGCCGATGAATATCCAGGAAGCAGTTACCGCGGCTTCGGCAGCGGCAGCCAAAGTCAGCGCCCTGTTAGGCCGGGGTTATGTGGAACTGCCGCCCTATGTGGCTGCGGTAGATCCAGAAAAATGCACTGGCAGCGGTGAATGTGTGCAGGTTTGTGAGTATGATGGCGCCATCGCCATGCAAACGCTGGTCGAAAACGGCCAGGAGATCCGCCGCGCGGTGGTCACACCAGCAAACTGTACTGGCTGCGGGGCGTGCGTGAGCGCCTGCCCGAACCGGGCGATCGATATTCAAGGCTGGACGCTATCGCAGTATGAAGCCATGGTCGATGCCATCGCAATGGATGATCTGGTGATGATGGAGGTGCAGTAATGGACACAAAGGAAGCCGCGCGCGCCCGCACCGAAATGCTCAAGCGATTGCGCGAAGAACACAAAGTGACCGTTGAACGGACGCAGGAGCTGCTGAAGGAACAAAAGCGCGTCCAGCAGGCGGTTTGTAAGTCAGTCCGCGAGAGACCGAAGACAGTGCTCGAAATCGCTGCGGAAGTTGGCATGCCAACCCATGAAGTGCTGTGGTATATCACCGCCTTCAAGAAATACGGCTTGGTGGTAGAGAATGGGATGTGCGGCGATTATCCGCTCTACGAGCGGGTGGAGGAGAAATCGGAATGAGCACGCGAGTTGATTCAACCCTGATAAAAGAACTAAAAGAATATGGCGCAATAAACCCGGAGGCCTGCATCAACTGCGGCAACTGCACTGCAATCTGCCCTCTGACAACCAGCGAGCATCCCTTCGTTCGCCGCACGATCCGCAGCGTTCAGATGGGGCTGCGCGATCGCCTGGTCGCCAGCATTGACCCGTGGCTGTGCTACTTCTGTGGGGATTGTTCGATCACCTGCCCGCGCGGCGCGGAACCTGCCGAGACGATGATGGCAACCCGCCGCTGGCTGATCGCTCAATACGATATGAGCGGCAAGGCAAAGAAACTGTACACCTCGGAAAAGCATGTTGCCTTCACGATCTTCCGCACATCTTTGCTGCCGCTGGTTCTACTCATCGCCTATCATATCATCACTGGGGGAAGCAAAATTGCAACTGACCGGGTGGTGCTGAACGATTTCGCGCCGGTAATGTGGGTGTGGGCGATCGTCTTGCTGCATTTTGCTATTCTCGGCTGGCATCTCGTCCGTAATTCACTGAACATGATCAGGAATGTGCTGGGACCCAATGCCAATCTTGCCAGCATCCCATTGGGGGCATACGTGGCAGGGGCGAAGGATTTTGTTATCCACTTCTTCTCCCAACGTCAATGGTGGTCTAAGTGCGATCCGGAAGAACGCAAGGTGGAGATAAGCCGCTGGTTCAAACATATGCTGTTGATGTCGGGTTATGGGATTATGCTGATTCTGATCGTGCCGCTGCTGTGGTGGTTCCAGACCGATGAGTTTTATCCCATCTATCACCCTCAGCGCTGGTTGGGTTATTACGCTACGGTCATCCTAATCTACACTTCGGTTGAAATTCTCCTCAGCCGCAGAGCGAAGAAAGAGGAAATTCACCGCTTCTCGCATCCCACTGACTGGCTTTTCCCCAGTTTCCTGTTGGTAGCGGCGGTTACCGGCATTCTGGTGCACATCTTCCGCTATATGTCCCTTCCCTGGCCCACATATATCATTTACACAATCCATGTCATGGCGATGGTGGCGATGCTGGATACGGAGGTGGGCATTGGAAAATGGACGCACCTGGTGTATCGCCCGTTGGCTTTGTCCCTGGATGCGATGAAGAGAAAAGCACAAGAGTTAGCGGAGGCGCTGGCGCCAGCAGATTAAGATATAACTGCTAGAGCCGCGGCTTTAGCAGTGGATGTAATCCCAGAAATTTTCATAGGATAAGGAGATTCAAAAATGGCTCAAAAAATGGTAGTGGTTTGCAATGGCGATGAAGCCAAGAATATCATGCCCACGTTGATCTTTGCCTCGTCGGGCCTGGCGCTGGACTACGAAGTGCACATCTTCTTCTGCCCGGCTGCCACCAAGTGGACGCTCAAGGATGAGCTGGAAAAGCTCGGCACCCCCAAGGGCATGCCAAATCCGGTAAATTTGTTCAATGACATCCTGGAACTGGGCGGTAGGGTTGTGCTGTGCGAGTTGGCGCTGGAAAACAAGGGCGTCACCCCTGCGGACCTGCGCGACCCACGCATCATCATCGAGAAAGCCCCGCCGTTCCTGATGGCAGCTGAAGGGGCAGAGATGACCTATTCTTTCTAAAAGGCTTCCAACAATGAGCGATGAAATTGATACCTCCGAAGAATATCAGGAAGAACTTAGCAAGATGGTGGTTGTTTGCAACCATGCTGACCCCGACAGCGTGATGGCGGCCCTGGTCATGGCAGCGGCAATTGCCGCAACCGGAGATCAGGTTCTGTTTTTCGTCCAACCCGGAGCTGCCAGGATTTTGGCTAAGGGAGGGCTTGAAAAATACCAGGGGTTGAAAGGCCAACCGGATCCGCTAGATCTTTTCAGTGCTATTCAGGTGCTGGATGGGCGTATCATTCTGTGTGAGCTTGGCTTGCCCATTTGCGATATGAAAGCCGAAGATCTGGTGGACGGTGTAGAAGTGATGATGGCATCCACTTTCCTCTTTGAAGCCGAGGGTGCAAAGATGGTTTTTAGCTACTAGCTGACCGTCTCGCCCTCAGAAAAACACCATTCTTATGTGAGGAGAAAAGTATCATGAGCGAAACAGTAAAACCGACCAAGACCCTTGATGTTTGTGGAAAGATCTGCCCCTATCCAGATATGGACACCATGACCGCCCTGAAGAAGATGAAGAAAGGCGAAATCTTGGAAGTGCTGCTGGATTATCCGCTATCAGTGGAACGCATACCGCGCAATCTTAAGAAGCAAGGTCACCGTCTGATCAGTGTTGAACAACTTAACGGACCCAACCACCGGCTGCTTATTGAAGCCTATGGGCTTAAGTAAGCTATATATAGAAAATCTTCAAGGAGATATGCAATGACACTCGCCATATTAAGTGGTTTGATCGTTGGTATTTTGTTCGGCTTTGCCCTGCAGCGCGGTCGCTTCTGCATGAATTCAGCCATCCGAGACTCGATCTTGCTAAAAGATTATGTTCTGTTGAAGGCTGTGGGCGTGGCGATCCTGGTTCAAATGGTTGGCTTTGCCATCCTGTCAATGGTTGGGGCGATCAAAATCAGCCCGACGCCGTTTTTCTGGGGCGCTAACCTGGTGGGCAGCTTCATCTTTGGCATTGGGATGGTATTGGCAGGCGGCTGCGCCAGTGGTGTGACTTACCGGATAGGAGAAGGTGTAGTTGCAGCCCTCTCAGCTCTGATCGGCCTGACCATCTCAGCTACATTGACCGCGATGGGTTTCCTGATGCCCATCAAAGACAGTCTGCAGAAAAGCACAAAGATCACTGTGGGTGAAGGCGCTAATCCAACCCTGGCGAATATCCTGGGCCTGCCTTATGAAGTAGCAGCCATCGGCCTGGCGGTTATCCTGATCATCGTCTGGGTTGTCATCGCCCGCAAGAACAAGGAAGAAAGTGAACCGGCGAGCAACGCCACACTGACCACACGCATCTTTAAGAAGGGTTGGGGTTGGCTGGCGACAGGGATCGTAATCGGTTTGATTGGTATGCTGGCTTTTGTGACCTCAACCTGGGCTGGCCGCAGCTATCCGCTGGCCATCACCTCCGGTTGGATTACGATTGCTAAGCTGATCCTCCCCAATGTGGAAGCAAAGATGGGCTGGGATGCTTACCTGGTCATTGGTATTATCGTTGGGGCCTTTGTGGCTGCAATGATTGCTGGTGAGTTCAAGATCCGCTGGCCGGGCTGGAAACTGCTCGCACAGACATTTTTCGGTGGGCTGCTTATGGGCTTTGGCGCGGTGACATCAGCTGGCTGCAATGTGACCCACATTCTCAGTGGTTTACCTCAGTTGGGGATTGGCTCGCTTCTGGCAGCAATCTCGATTGTTCTCGGCGCCTGGGTAACGGCTTATTTCATTTTCGTTCGGCCAAACGCCTGATTGCTCTTGAAGGCGGCTTATCGGCTGGCGCGATCATGACATACGTTATCGAAACGTAGTCCAAGCTCCAATTAGCACAAGTAATACTCATCATGCCTCTCACTCAATATTCAGAGTGGGAGGCATGATGCTGTTCATGCCCTTTGTTCGGGCAGGTGAATCAGATCTGCGTTTTCGGGATCGTGGATGAACCCCCAGAAAGCATCACGTGGGCGGTGATGACTGCTGCCTGTCTTGCGTGCCATAAAGATCGTGCAGCGAAGATTCATCCCCTCCACTTCGATATCTACAACATTTCCTCTCTCTAATGGGCAGGCGGTTGCCAGCTTGGACACAAAGGCAATCCCATAACCAGCGGAGACCGTGCGCACGATGGCTTCGGCGTTGCCCAACTCCATAAAAATATTCAGGTCATTCAGGCTGATATCGAATTTCGCCAGTTCAGATAGCACTACCCTTCGCGTGCCTGATGTCTCTTCGCGCATAATGAGCGGCTCTTCCAGTAGTTCACTGGCTTCAATCGCTCCTCGAAAAGCCCAGCGATGGTTGGCAGGAACGATCAAAGTGATCGTGTCACGGAAGAATTCCTGTGATTCTAGTCCAGCATCTGGAACCTCGCGGCTTAGGACTCCAATATGCGCCTCTCCTTCCAGGAGCCTGAGGGTGACATCCTCCGGCATGCAAGCCAAAATGCGCACTTTAACGCCTGGGAAGTGCTGGCAAAAGCGGGCAGCCAGTTGAGGCAGCACATATTTTCCAGCCGTGGTGGAACAGGCAATCCGGAGTTCACCTACAACATCATTTTGTATAGATGACATCATAGCTTGCATACTGTTGGTATCATGCAGCAAACGGCGCGCCCAGGGTAGCAAGACTTTGCCCGCTTCTGTCAATTCTAAACCGGTATTGGTGCGGGTGAAGAGCGTTACCCCCATTTTTTGTTCTAAGGTCTTGATATGGTTGCTCACTGTGGGCTGGCTGATGTGAAGCTGTTTGGCTGCCTCAGAAAAACTCAATGTCTCTGCAGCACGCACAAAAGTGCTGATTTTATCAATATCAATCATACGAATTCCTATCCATTTTTGTAGGGGTTAAATATCGGTGCGCTCCAGGGCAGCACATTATTCTACACCCGATTAGCCTCCGTCATGCCCTGGCATTTCCTTACACCTCAATCCCTAAGAATATGCGGATTAAATAGCCGATGATGAACGATATCCCCGCCACGCCCAGGCTCAAGCCTGCCATCTCGAGAAAGCGCGCCCGGAAGGATTCATCTTGGGCGATGGAAATGTAATAGTTAAAGGCAGCGATGATCAGCACCGCGGTGCTCAGCGCCAGGCCTAAGTCCAGGTAGAAATTTTTGAACAGCAGGTAGGGCAAGATCAGGAAAGTGACGGTCAGAATGTAGGCGATACCTGTGTACACGGCTGCACGCGCCGGATGTTTGGCGGTCTTTTCTGAGCGCGTGGACAGGTATTCGGAGGCTGCCATCGACATTGCCGCGGCGATGCCGGTGATCAGCCCAGACAGGGCGATGAGCTGTGTGTTTTGCAGCGCCAGGGTGAGGCCCGCCAACGCGCCGGTTAATTCCACCAGGGCGTCGCTCAAGCCGAGGACAATAGAACCCGCATACTGCAGCATTTCTTCATCCAGCATACCAATCAGCGCCTGTTCGTGTACGTTTTCATCCTGGATCCAGGCATCGATTTCGGGGATCTCGCTGCGCAGCTCGCCATAGTTCTGCTGGGCTTTAGCCTCACCGCGCTCCATCAGCTTGACCCCGAACGTAAAACCCAGCACGCGGCTGATCAGGGTGTATTTCCAGATTGCGAATCGATCAGGTTTCACTTCTTGCCCAGTGTATTTCTTCCAATCATGATAGTGGCGTAGTTCGTCCTGAGCGATCCTTTCGAGCACGGATCTGTTTTCCGGGGATCGATTGATCTGCGCCAGGCGCTGGTAAATATGATGCTCAGTAATTTCAAGACGCTGGAATGCCAAAATCTGTTGGCGCAGTGTAGGGCGAAGACTTATATTGGTTTCCATTTTTCCAAACGCCAGCCTTTCTCTTTGCGTAAATATGCCAGGGCAGCTTTGCCTGGAGCCAGGGACAGCCAGAAGAGTGCAGTCATCAGCACGGCAGAAGTCAGGCACCAGGCGCAAGTAGCCCCGATGACGAAGGGCTCCAGATAGGTCAGATAGATGGAAAACAGGAGGCCAAAGGTGGTCATGCCCAGCATGGCCAGCCAGGCCAGGCTGGGGCTTAGCCCCTGCCCAAAGCGACCGATCAGCCAGGTGAATAGGATGAGCATGAATCCAATCACCCCGAGGACTCCGACGGGCAGGAAGCCAAACAGGAGCGCGTATTCGCTTTGCTGGACGGTGTTGCAGTCTCCAACTGGGCCGCAAACGGCTTCGACCTGGGCAGTTTCCACATACGCCAGGTATCCGGCGATGCCAAGCCCCACCAGGCATAAGAGCGGAATGATCCAGGTGGGCAGGTTATGCACGACAGGTGTCTGATCGAATGTGTAAACGGATCTTACCAGCACAGCCAACATCCCCAGCAGCACCAGGATTGATAGAGTGTTGCCAGCCGGGTCGCGTTTCAGCCTGTCTGCCAGTCCAGGCATTTGGTTCTTGCTGATGATGAGAGCTGGGTTGGCTGTCGGTTCAGGGTTGCTCATCCCTGATTCTGTAGGGGTCTTTTCCTGGATGATCAACGGCAGGACCTGCTGATCGGTTGTTGGGGTGGGGGAGATGGCTGAAGGGCTGGGACTCACCTGAACAGCGCTGAGCACCTCGGTCATGCCGGGAATATCCGGCCAATCCACGCCTCCTAGCGCCAGGTATTGTTCTATCAAACCGGGGAAGCGCCCTGGAATGTCTACCGAGCCAATCAGCACCTGATCGCCGATGATCAGCATGGGCACACCGGCGCGCTCGATGCCAAACTTTTCAAGAACAGACATAAACAGGGTATACCCCGCTTCCTGTGAGGCATCAATGACCAGGATATTCAATTGAGCGCCATACTTTTCAACCACAGGGGGCAGAAATTCCTCGATAACATAATGGCAGTGACCGCAATAGGGCGAATAGAACAGCAGAGCATGCACAACGGGCTGAGACTGCACAATCGAGGGGGCGGGCTTTACCCAGACAGATATGCCTTGTTGTAGAAATAATACAAAAAGGATGAACAGTTTCATCATGTTGTCAATAATAGCGCCTATTACAGAAGATAGATAATTCCGGCAATTAACAGACCTTCGAGGCCGGAATTGATCGTCCCACGCAAAAAGGCGCGAAAATGGAATCCGTAATCTTTGTATTCTACCATCCCCTGCGTGCCTGGGATGACGATGATATGTGGTGTGATCATACAGAAAATCAACCTAGAGGATTGCGCCATTCACCAGGATTTCCGTCAAGATTGACATGCTTATTCATTGCTCCGGCGCGCATACCAGCCGACCCTGATCTCTGTGCGCAGATCAAAATCGGAAACATAAGGCTTGATGTCGAGCAGCGGCGTGCCATCAAGCACATCCACACCCTGGACAACCAGGATATTTTCATGACGTTCTAGCAGGCGCAAGACGGACAGCCCGAGGGGATTCGGACGGCAGGGGTGGCGGGTGGCAAATAACCCGTGCAAGACGTTATCCAGGAACGGCCTGACGAGCAGCTGATAGCCTGACGAGCAGTGGAAATAATAAAGCAGAAAGATGTGAGAAAAACCTTCTAGATCTTTCAGCCCCTCGGAAAATTCAGGGTAAACTTCTACCCGCCCAATGGCTTGTGAGCGGGAGGCCTGAATGGGGGTCTGTTCTTTTTCTGTAAATGGGGAATGGATGACACCGATCGGGGTAAGGGCATATTCCATAGGTCATTCCAGTTGTTTTGCGGGCTGATGCCTGCGCTCTTGCTGATCTAGGGCAGCCAGTTGATGATGCGCCAATGTGGGATCAGGTGACAGGAACCCTCCATTATTGAAAAAGCACAGGGACGACAACGGGCTTCATATGATTTCCTGGTTGATCATCTCGGTTAATTGTTCGGCTGCCACGTAATTTGCCACGGTGATCTGCTGTCCGGCGACGCCAGGCACACTGGCTACTGCCATTTTGATCTGAATTGCCAGGAAAACTGCCACCGGGCATAAGGGAGAGGATGGTCGAATTGTGTAGCTGACCTGCCCCTCGGGGCTGACGAGAAGATCCTCAATCAACCTCATCCGCACGACATCGGCCCCAGTCTCTGGGTCAATCACTGTAGCGAGTTTCTCCAGGACGGCTGATCGCAAGCTGTCAGGGTTGTTCATGGGTTGGCTGCCTCGAACGCCAGGGATTTTACCACCTTTTGCCATATCATGCCGATCGCCCGGCTGGCTGGCGATTGCGGATGGTAGGCTGTTACCGGGACGCCGTTCATCATCGCCGCGGTGACGGTTGGGTCAAAGGGAATGGATCCAATGACCTCGACGCCCAATTCGGCACAGATCGCCTGGATTTGCGCTGCGCCTTCGGGATAGATATCGGCTTTGTTAATCACCACCAGCGACGGAATGCGAAAGTGCGATGTGGTTTGCAGGGCACGCTTGAGGTCATGAATCCCGGCCGCGCTGGGTTCCGTGACGATCAGCGCCAGATCTGCCCCAGCCGCAGCGGCGATTACCGGGCAGCCGATCCCCGGTGGGCCGTCTACGATCACCAGTGGTTTGTCGGTATCCATCGCCAGCAGGCGGGCATTTTGTTTGACCAGGGTCACTAACTTGCCGGAATTTTCCTGCGCGGGGTATAGATCGGCGTGGAAGAGCGGCCCATAGAGGCTCTCCGAGCGATACCACTGCCCGGCGGTGTTCGGCTGCATATGGATAGCCTCTTCGGGGCATTGATAGACGCAGGCAGCGCAGCCATCACAGGCGATCGGGTCGACGCGGTAAACAAAACTGTTCGGATCAGAGATGATCGCCTCAAAACGGCACACCTGCTCACAGGTTCCACAGCCCTGGCAGAGCTCAGGGTCGATCACTGCCACCGCGCCGCCGGTGAAATCATGTGTTTCCAGGCGCTGGGGGCGCAGCACAAGTTCCAGATTGGCCGCATCCACATCCCCATCCGCCAGCACCGCCTGTATGGGGGCAGGACCGTCATGGGCAAGATGCGCAAATGCTGCTGCAAGGCTGGTCTTGCCCGTGCCGCCCTTACCGCTCAGTATGATCAGTTGTTTCATCGATTCACATCATCCTCTTTGCTTTGATCAGGCGAATGATTCCGAGCAGGAAGTTCACCTGTGGCACACGCTGCATATATTGCCGATAGGCGTCGCCAAATTTTTCTAAACCTTCCTGGTCGGCTGTCTGGATGTCCAGGTAAATCAAAACTGCGGATATGGCGCCTAACAAGATCACCAGCCAGTGCTGGGCTAACAGCATGAGCGCCAGGTTGAACAGGATGCCGGCCAGATATTGGGGGTGGCGGACGATGGCGTACAGGCTGGTATCAACCAGTTGGGTTGTCTCAACGTAACTCTTTCCTTTTGCCACGCCGCCTCTATGGCCCAGGATAAAGATCGGCGCTACGCCGAAGATCAACGAGATCACCCAGATTCCCCAGCCGATCCATTGGAGCGCCTGTAATCCCGGCAATTTGTAGACAAAGAAAGCCAGGATGTACTGTGTTACCAGCAAGATGCTGGCGATTACGATCCCAGCAGAGAATTTCCAGGATTTCATCATCAACCTCCAGCTAAAACACCCAGGGGATCAGCCGCCAGGATTTCCGGCAGTAGGTTTGCCATTCCTGCCCGAATTCTTTGCTCATCATAGCCTCTTCATCTCTTACACGGAACATGACAACGACAATGAAGATCGTAGTCAGGAGCAGTCCGATCCAGGAGCGGAATAGAAGCGAGAGCCCAATTCCCTGGACCATCCCTCCCAGGTAGCGCGGGTGGCGAATGAGACGATATGGCCCGTAAGTGACCAGGTGGTGATCTTGCTGCAGGGTGACCTCGGGGCTGTACAGCCGCCCCAGGGCAATCCCCGACCAGAAGATCAACCCCATACCCGTAACCTCCAGGGCCAAACCAATCCAGCGCATGAGATCGTTATGAACGATCACACCGATGCCGCGGCGATCAGCAAAGGGTACGAAAACAAGCGCGACGAACAGCATACCGGTCACGACAAAGCGTACTATTCTCTGGCGCGGGTTGAATTTATCCTCCTGCCCCTTGCCGGTCGTGTTCCCCATGCCCCCTGGGCGTTGGATCATATAGCCAGCCAGCAGGCCGAAAGCGATGATGCTGATGGCATAGCCAGTGAACTGCGGATAAGAGAAAAAGCCAGGCAGATCGTCGAGCCCCCAGCCGATAAGCGGCAGGATAAGATAGATTGCTACAGTGAATAAGAATGACAGGATGCTTCGCCCAAGTTTCATCGGTCCCTCTCTTTCAAAATTTCTACAACTCCCTGACCACCATTGACCCGCACGCGGTCCATGTAAATATCCCACATCGAGCGGGTGGCGGGCGTCATGACATCACTGATCGCCTCGCAAAAGTTGCTGTTGGTCCACAGGAAGTCGCCCTTCAGGCTGTCGTTCCATTCATCGGCTGCCGGGAGTTGGTTCGGATAGAGATGCGCCATGCAACTGCCTCAAAACAGGGATTACGCAATCATTCAAATCTCAGCACTGTGCCTGCAGGACAAGGGTGCACATTTTCACCAAAGGCCTGCGCCAGCACAGCCAGGGCGCGTTCACCCGTGCAGTGATTGAGGAACAGATCGGGTAAATGACCAGCGCTGGTAGCGCGTAGGACAGCGATGGCGTGTTCCAGGGTAGCCGGGTTCACGTCCGCCAGGTGCGCTCCGCCGATAATGACGGCAATCCTCTGGTCGAAAACGCGGCGCACATGCGCCAGGGTGTTGAGCAGTCCGGCGTGGCAGCAGCCGCAGATGACCACCAGCCCGGATTTTGCTTCTAACACCAGCGCCATATCATCGCGGTATGGGTCTGGCAGCCAGCGTTTGTTCTCTTGAATGTAATGATGAGGGCTGCGTCCCTCAAATTCTGCCCGTGGAGTGATCTCGCCAGTTGTCCACAGGTGGGGAAAAATTTCTACCGGTTCAGCGTTCAAGCGCAGGTCCAGATGGCGTGTCAGGTCGGCTGGCTTCATGCGCAGGCCAATGCTGCGATACTGGCCCTCGTGGAAGGCAAAGCGTTCACGAAACAGGTCGGGATTGGCGTACAGAGGCAAACCAGGGCGGCTGTGCTTTAGAAAAGCTCTCAGTCCGCCTGTATGGTCATAGTGCGCGTGGCTGAAGGCCAGCGCATCCACCTGACGCAGGTCAAATCCCATCCGGGCGGCGTTGTGCACCAGCACTTCGCCGCTCTGCCCTGTATCAAACAGAACCTGACCTGAGGGCGTTTCGATAGCAAAAGCGACGCCATGCTCAGAGTGGAAGATGGCGGCGTCCAGTGGATGATTATCAACCAGGCAGCGTAAGGTGAACATATTAAATACTCTCAAATGTCTCGATTTCGGAATGCTTCAATGCTTCTTCATAGATGGGCCCACGCTGTACAAAACCCAGCGCTAAGCCGCTGCCGTGCACCGCTAATAGATGCTCCCCAGGCTGCAGGCCTGTCTCGGCGGGAAGCACCACCTGCCCGGCTGCGCCGATCGTCGCCCGGCCATGGAAACGCGACAGCAATGGCGAATTTGCCAGTTTCTCTTGCCTGCCGAGGCCAAACCCGCCCGAACGCCGGCTGCCGCGTGTGATTATCACGTCTTCTCCAGGAACGAAGCCATATTCCTGATAAGCCCCTGGCGGGATTTTGATCTCACCGGCTGGTCCAACGACACACCAGCCGAATACCCACTTTCCACCTTTGACCAATTGAGGCATTTATGCATCTCCGATCATTGCATTATCAGTCCTCACTTCTGGACTTGATGCTTCTTCGTCAAAAGTGCTCATTCGGTGATTTGCCGGAACATATTCCATAATGCAGTGGAAAACTCAGGGTGAATATCGACCAACGTTTTTCCCTGGGCCACACCCTCTGCAATCGCACGCTCGAAGGGAATACGCAGCAGCACTGGCAGTCCCTGTTGAGCGCAAAATTCATCCAGCGGAGGGTATGGGCCATTATCCCGGTTGATAATCACGCCCGCTGGGAGGCCCAACTCGCCGGCTACATGGGCCGCCAGGCGTAAATCGTGCAGTCCGAAGGGCGTTGGTTCCGTCACAAGCAGCAGGTAATCGCTGTCACGCAAGGTTTCAACCACCGGGCACGAGGTCCCGGGGGGGGAATCATAGAGTGTTACCTGGCCTAGCGCGGGCTGCGCCCACTTCTTTAGCTGGCGGATGATTGGAACCGCCATCGGCTGACCCACATCCAGCACGCCGCGGGCGAAGGCGATGTTTGCCATAGCCGCGCCGCGCTCAAGCACCCCCAAGCGTTCGGGGACCTCACTAATGGCCGATTCTGGGCACATCGCGGTGCAGCTCCCGCAGCCGTGGCATAACTCTGGGAACACCAGGGTTTTCTTCCCAAGAACAGCAATGGCATGGTACTGGCAGACCTCGGCGCATTTCCCGCAGTGAGTGCATTTAGCCTCGTCTACCACCGGGATGGGCAGGCCCACCTCCCGCTGTTCAGTCAGCGCGGGGTGCAAGAACAGGTGAGCGTTAGGCGCTTCTACATCGCAATCCAGGAATAGCGGTGGAGGGGACTGATTTGCTGCCAGGCTGATGGCCAGGCTGGCAGCAACAGTTGTTTTTCCAGTACCGCCTTTGCCGCTGGCAATGGCGATTTTCATTCAAAACCCTCGTGAGTGACGTCCGGAGCCAGTTGCAGCGCCGACACGCTCAAGTTTTCCTGCCTTGAAGCGTTCAATCGTCTCGCTCCCGGTGCGGCTTGCCCCGAACAGGTACATTTCAATTCCAGCAGCCTCGAGCGCGCGGAAGGCATTTGGCCCAAAATCGCCGCTGATGACAGCTTTGACTTTGTGATTGGAAGCAAACTGCGCCGCTAGCGATCCAGCTCCACCTGCAGCGCCCACACCCGGATTCGGATGCGCTTCACATTCCAGGGTGTCAGTATCTACAACAAGAAAATAGGCTCCACGCCCATAGCGGGGGTCTATCTCAGAATCGAGGTTTGTTGATGTTGATGTAAGGATAATCCTCATGATTTTTTTTCCAAATTGATAGGGAGAAGTGCCCGGCAGCCTGTGCCGGGCACTCATTTACGTCTATTCGCGCGCCATCTTTGTCCCGCACTTGGGACATACCTGGTCAATGCAGCGCAGACCAACCACATGCGGCTCTTTGTGGCCACATTTTGGGCAAACACAGTCCCCCCCAGGCCCGGAGCCGGGTTTATTCCCGCCGCCGCGCCCGCCTCCACCTTGCCCACCCCGGCCACGACCTTTGCCGCTGCCAGTTCCCTGGCCTGCGCCACGACCTTGACCGTATTGTTTACTAAAAAGTCGATTGAACATATTGTCTCCTGAAATTTGTAAGGGCAGTTTGTTGTCCTCCAAAGGAATCGTCTAAATTATTATCTCCAAGATTTGTCATGTTATGCACCCGGTAGCAGCATCGCTGCCAACGGGGCCTTATTCCATATCTGGCTTCCAGACTTCCCAAACCCTGCCAACCAGGTCAGGGTTGGGTTTTAGCGTAAGTTTACCGGGCTCCCAACCAGCCGGGGTGGCTTCTTTCCCACCCGAGGCGCGTACAAGTTGGAACGCCTGAACCTGCCTTACCGACTCGGCAAAACGCCGCCCGACTGGTGGGGTGAGCACTTCCATTGCCTGGATGATGCCATCAGGGTCAATGATAAAGCGTCCGCGCAGCTCGATGCCCTGGGTTTCGTCCCAGACACCATAGGCGCGACCCACATTGCCGGCTTGATCGGATGCCATGTGGAAGGGGATGCCGCCTTCAACCATTTTGGATAACTCATGATCGTTCCACATTTTGTGAACGAAATGGCTGTCTACACTGACCGAAATCACTTCGACGCCCAAGCTCTGCAGCACTGGATATTTGTCGGCGACCGCCGACACTTCAGTCGCTCAGACAAAGGTGAAGTCGCCGGGGTAGAAGCATAACAATACCCACTTACCAGCGAAATCAGACAGTTTTACAGGGGTAAAGCCGCCCTTGTAATAAGATGGGGCGGTGAAATCGGGGGCTTTTTGCCCAACACGAGCGGTCATAACAGTCTCCTTCCGTTCAAGTTCACCAGAGGCTTGGGGTGAAGGGGTTGATGAGGGCTTATCGCCCATAACCGCGCCTGTCACGCGGGCGCATCCAACAGCTTCTGCCATAGTATCTCCTTCTCATCGATCAAGATTTGAGTTCCTCAATGCGTTTTTGGATGGCATCGAGTTGGGACTGCAGTAAATCAGCCTGGGCTTTCAGGTTAGCAGCTTCTTGCTCGGATGTGGGCGCTGCCCAGCCCGGGATGCCGGTCGCATAAAAGCGATTCCGCCAGCCGCGCCCTCCTCCACCGCGTCCATAGCCAAACCCGCCTCGAAAAGCAAGGGCCTGATTGGCGAAACCGGGCTGGTTATACCCGCTGCAATAGCCCATGCCACGCCCGGTTCTTGGACCGGCTCCCGCTGGGCCTGTGCGATCTCCTCCTGGCATAATACTCACCTCCTTCCTTTGTGATTTCCATTACCGGCACGCCCGCCGCGATAGCGGACCTGCCTTTGCTTGCCTCTACTCTGTCCTGTAAAAACTCTTGAAGAGGTAGTTAACGGGGTATTATCAGTCGTTGTCGGCCGCGCGAGCCTGCGCTCCAGCGCGCCGATCAACACATCCATCACTCGCGGTGCAACTTCGTGCCCCAAAAACGTTAAAGCGGCGCCCGCCAATGGCGCCAGGCCACGGGCCGGCGCTGTCGTTTCTGGCATCATCTCCTGGCCCCGGGCAGGGACCGGACGAGATTCAACCGTGGGCAGTGTCATGATGGACACATTGGGTACCAGAACGGGGCTTTTAGAGATGGCCTCATTCGGGCAGGCTTCGATACATGCTTCACACTGCGTACACACAGCATCGTCAATCACAGCCCGGTAATCCACCATCTGGATCGCCCCCACAGGGCAGGCATCTTCGCACACACCACAACCGGCGCATAATTCTTGATTGACCTGGATAATCATTTCATCTCCTAAAAATCCTGCTGAACAGGATAACGCTAATGCAGCTTTTCTATCCGATCCACAATCGTTCCGTTCACATAAGCCATCACTGCTTCGTCAATGGTGGCGATATCGGTCACCACCGGGCGAATGCCGCGCACCTGCATGCTCTGATAGGCACCCATTCCCATGCCGCGGCAAAGCAAAGCCTCACAGTCGGCTATCCCTTCCGCCATTTGCAGATGTTTGTCGTGCGACTCCGCTCCCATGCCATGTGGCTGTCCGGGCTCTTCTTCGATATGAACCTGGTTGGAGAAATGAGTATGCCCCATCTTATTGCGCAGTTCGCGTTGAACGATCTGTCCGTTTTCGACAGTGGCAACCAGGTAATAGGCTGCCCGCCCAAAATGCAGGCTGATGGTGTTGCCGTCATCGGTGATCGCAGCAACTTTGATGTTTGAAGCAGTGTTCATTACAATACATTCTCCTCTATCGTTGATGTTTTTTCGTTCTGTTATTTTTAGGTATGGTCCGTCTGAGTCGCAAAATGGATATCCGTTGGGTGATCATTTTCATCGGAAGGGCAAAGCACCATGAGCGAACGGCTCGGTGTCTCTCCCATATTTTTCCAATAATGCGGCAGATGTGCTTCGAACAGCAAGCTGTCACCTGGATCGAGCTGATAATTGCGTTCATCGATCACAAAAGTGAGGCGCCCCTCCAGGCAGAAAACAAACTCGTAACCGGTATGCACGATAGGAGTAGGGCCGCTGTTGGTGTTCGGATTCAGCACGACCAGAAATAGCTGCCCTCCCCGCAGGGTTAGCCCGGCTCCCAAATCTTCCAGAGTCCCGTGGGCAAAGGCTGCCGCCACACGCTGCCCGGCTTTCTGATAAGAGATGTTTTTCTTTGGGACATCGGTTTCAAAAAAGGCCGTCACAGGTACATCGAGAGCATTGGCGAGTTGTTGTAATGTGCTGACGCTGGGCGAGGTCTTACTGTTCTCAATCAGGCTGAGGGTGTTGATGTTCAGCCCGCTTTGCTCGGCCAGAGAGCGCATGGAAAGACCGCGCCGGCAGCGCAGCCCTCGCAGGCAGCGACCTACATCGATGCTGGCGTCTGAGCCGTCCTTCCCTGCTGGAAATTGATCCGCCATCGCCCCGCGCATTCTCCGATGACGATGGTTCTGCAGGGGAGAGGCAGATCCGTTGGGTGAGGGGGGTTTGGGCATAATCGTTATCCTGAATAGAACCTGTTCCATGTTACAACTAATATTATAGTACAAAATCAGCATTAAGTCAACATATACAAACAATAAATTATGATACGAGTAGTGCCTTCGCAGTTCCTGGATGGTTGGGGGTGTAGAAACATTCCGAAATCTTGTGACGATTATCTGTGCTTTCAAGGGCATTTGCCAGAATAATCTCCTGCAGAAGAACAAAGAGAACCTGATCAGGAGGCTGACGATGGGCCGTTGTTATTTGGTTTGGGCTGGTTTTTATCTAACCGCAATCATTCTGCTCCTGTCCAGCGGATGCACGCCGCCGGCCACGGCTCCAGCGGATCCCGCGATTATAACGCTGCCGGCGACCAAAATTCCAACCGCTATCCCCGTTCCTACGTTTACATTCACGCCCGCGCCGACAGCCTCCCACGCTGACGCCCGCGCCTGAGGGCCCTCAGGCGGTGGTTGCCGAGGTGATCAACCTGGTCGAGGCGCACGACCAGGCCAGCAGCAAATGGCAGCCAGCCGCAGCCGCTCCTGCCGACCAACTGGGGCCACTACTGGTCGCCTGGCAGCGGGCACCTGGCGGTTGGCCTGAACAGCATCGTGGAGAACCAGAAGCAGGCGCAGCTGTACTTCTTCTCGGTGATCGAGGAACTATGGCCGAGAGATAGGATCTGCAAAATTTTCGTTGGGCCATATTTGTTGGCCGTCCCTCACCTTTGCTCTGAAATCCGAACATGGATTAGATTAAGAACGGCAACTGTCATGCACCTTACTCAGTGAGATTAATCGTTCAGTCGGATCAGGGGGAGATAGAAATTCTGCTGCACGTTGAGGTATTCCGAAAATACCTCATCCTGTCCTTCGTTAGATTCCACTGTTACGATGAGCAGGTAGTTAAATCCCGTGACATAAGCCGCATCCAGGAATAGATCGACCGTCTGGGTTGCGCCAGCCAGGATGGACACATCGATCGATTGGCTGTACACCTCTGTCTGCGTATCAAGATCAATCAATATCAGGCGAACGGTGCCTGCGGTGGTCTGGTCATTCAGGCGGTTGGTGACGGTGATGGGAATCGTGACCGACTCGCCGCGCTCCACGGCTGCGGGCGGCGCGCCTTCTGCGCCGAGCGGCAGCTGGCTGATGAAAGTCTCCGCCTCGCCATTGAAGGTCACGCTCTCAATAAAACCGGTGTCTGTCATCTCCAGCTGCGGCTCAGGGTACTGCACAGTTTGCCCGGCGCTGCCCAGGTAGCGAACCGAGTGGGTGATCTCTACGCTTGCCTGGGGGTCGAGGGTTGTTTGCCAGCGTAATGAGTTCCCGATAAGGCTCCCGCCGTTGGCATCGATTACCTGAACATTGGCTGGCAGCGTCTGAGTGAGGGTAACCAGCGCAGTCTGGGTAAAGGCATTGGTCACCCAGATATGCGGGGTGTAAAGCAGGTTATTTTCGTCCACGGCTAACTGTGTATGGATCGGATAGGGCACAGCGGGAGCATCAGCCTGGTCCTGGGTGGATATTTGGAAGGCAGCAGAGAGAGGTATCCGGGTTGGAGCCCAGGTCAGGTTCTTGGTGTCCACATAATAGGTGCCAGTATTGGTGCTGCCCAGCACATCCATAATGATTGTACTGTCCTCATCCGGAGAAACTCCCTCGTCGCCCTGTTTGTAATACACCCGGATGGTGTTTGCGCCGCTGGCTGGAATGGCTTTCACGCCCTCGCTTACCAGGGACTGGTAGCTTGTTCCCAGGAAACCGGTCGCCCCGTAGCTGGAGATGACCTGATAAACGGTGTCATACGAGGTGTTGTTGGAAAGATTAATATCGTTATAAGAAGAATGCTCGCACCACCACCAGCGCCCAAAGAGTTTATATTCGCCTTCACTGCTGCTGGCAATCCAGGATACATCCGCGTTGGCGATTTGAGGTTGGATGCCCTGGGTGATATTGTCTATCCCGTGCACCGTATTGAGATACATGCGGCTCTCTTCACTCAATGTGCCAGCCATGCCGTTCACAGCCAGGTTCATCATCTGCCTGTCTTGGGCCAGCTTCCGGCTGTTTTGATATAAGTTCCAATAGGCTGAGCCGATATCCACCGCCAGCACGCCGGGTCCATCGGCATACAGGTAAGCCAAACCTTTGATCAGGTATTTGGCCAGGAAATTGGCGATCCAGTTATCCTGGTGGTTTTCGCGGTCATCCTGGGCTTGATGGAGGGGCACCGCTCGCCGCTCCAGGGTGGTCAGCATCACATAGTTGGCCATATCGCGGTAGTTCAGGTCATCGATATAAGCTTGCGCCTGCGCTGGTGAGAGCGGTGGAAGCTGGGCGATGACGCGATCGCGGGTGCTGGCCACATCTTGCTGGAAGAGCGTCACCAGTTCTTGCTGGGCGGGGTAGAGTTGGTTCTGTAGAGCCAGGTCGCTGTTCAAACCCAGCTTGAGTGCGTCTTTAATTTCGTTGCCCAGGAGATCCTCGGCGGCGGCGTCTACCATATCGGCGGCGTAATAAATATGCGCACCGTTGAAGAACTCCCTGGCGGCTCGCTGAGCATTGGCGCTGGTGACTTCGCGCTGAAGCGCATCCAGGAAGGCATCCCTGGCTACTTCATGATCGGCTTTCAGGTTAAGGACATAGCCCCAGCCTCGCCCAACCACACCCGGGAATTGGATTTTGGTCAGATCTTTCACCTTGTTGACTGCTTCGAAACCATCTCCCAGGATGCTGGCGCTGTCGAGAATCGCATCCGTGATTAGGTCAACTTCGTCTTCCTTTTTCTGCACGGCGAAGTAGTCGCCATCCTGGGCGATATGATCGGCTTCGGCTAATAATTGATTGAGGCGGGTGTTGGTGTTGTTTGCCAGAGACTGGATTTTTTCAGCCAGTTCAGTTGTACTATTCTTCATCTCCAGCTTAGCAATAAAAGCGTCGGTGTTTCCATTGTGGCTTGTATCCACCGCTCCGGGTGTGGTTGGAAAATTGGTTGAAGCTGTTTCACCCGTGACGTAGGCTGCTCCGCTCGAATCAATGGCAATGCGACCTGCGTAATCATCACCGCTCCCTCCCAGGTAGGTGGCATAGGCCAACGCAGAGCCTGCCTCATTCAGCTTAGCTATAAAACCATCTACGTTTCCATTATGGCTTGTATCCATCGCCCCGGGGGTGGTGGGAAAGTTGGTTGAATCTGTGGAGCCTGAGACAAATGCTGCTCCGCTTGCGTCAACAGTGACTCCCACTGCTCCTTCATTGCTGCTCCCTCCCAAGTAGGTTGCATAGATTAGCGCCGACCCGACCCCATTCAGCTTTACCACAAAAGCATCGTTATTTCCATTGTGATTTGTGTCCAATGCCCCGGGAGTGATGGGAAAGTTCAAAGAAGATGTTCGGCCCACGATATAGGCTGCTCCGCTTGCGTCTACGTCAAAGCTGAAACCGAGCTCCTCGTTGCTACCCCCCAGGTAGGTGGCATAAACCAGCGCCGAGCCGGAACCATTCAGTTTTGTCATAAAAACGTCGTAGCTTCCGCCATT
>JAFGQI010000154.1 GCA_016935755.1 Anaerolineales bacterium | reverse complement strand
GGTGGCGCTGGAGCAAGGCTCAAAGTTCGCTATTCGAGAAGGTGGTCTGACGGTCGGCGCCGGTGTGATCACTAAGATCCTGGATTAATAATTAGATACACCGCTGGGAAGCGGTTGGACAGGTAGGTAGTTATGGCTTCTAAGAAGGATGTTCGCCCGGTGATCACATTTGCGTGCTCGGAGTGTAAGGAACGCAATTACACCTCTGAAAAGAACCGCCGCAATGATCCGGGTCGCATGGAACTAAAAAAATATTGCCCGCGATGTCGTAAGCATACCGTGCATCGCGAGACCAAGTAAGATTTTGCAGTTGTCACATGCCAGGTATCTGGTAAAATTGTTAGATGCCTGGCATGTGAAACAGGAGAACGTTAAAGTAGGCCAGTAGCTCAATTTGGCAGAGCGCCGCTCTCCAAAAGCGGATGTTGTGGGTTCGATTCCTGCCTGGCCTGCCTGACCTGGACAACGCCGTCTTTAGAGGCGGCGTTTTGCCCGTAAAAGACTTTATAGAACTGGTTTATTCCAGAAGGAGACTCGAGTGGTGAAAGACCAAAAAACCAAAGAGTCAAAGAATATTGACCAAAAAAGCACTGCACCAAAGGCCAGAGCGCAAAAAAGTGCTGAGCCAAAGGGCAAAGAGCAGAAGACAGCTGAGCGCCGCCAGCCCAATGCGATTCAGCGCTACTTCAATGAGACAGTTGGTGAATTGCGCAAAGTCTCCTGGCCGACTCGTAAAGAAGCCACCAACCTTACCATTATTGTCTTGGTGGTGATCTTTAGTATGAGCGCTTTGCTCGGCGTTCTGGACTTTTTCTTTAGCAAAATTTTCGAACTGCTGTTGATCTAGCGTTCACCAAGGTTATTATTCGAGTCAGAAGTACGGATTTGGCCCTGAGATAAGTTTTCTGGAATAGCCTTTCGAATATCGAGAAGGCAAGGAAATAGTATGGATTACCTGGACCAGGACGATCAATCAAAAGAAAGCGCAAATCAGCCCGAACCGGAAATGGATCCGGTGGGTGATGATTTGTTTTCTGATCTTGGCGAAGCGGGTGCTGAAGAAATCTTACCCGAAGCCGTCCAGGAAGAAGATGGTCGCGCTTGGTATGTTGTGCATTGTTATTCGGGTTATGAAAATAAGGTGCGTTATAACCTGGAGCAGCGCATTGAGAGTATGGGGATGAAGGACAGGATTTTTGACGTCGTTGTCCCCACCGAAGAAGAAATAGAAGTCAAAGAAGGTAAGCGCCGAACAGTAGAGCGGCGCGTCTTTCCAGGATATATCCTGGTAAATATGATTCTATCTGAGGAGTCCTGGCACGTGGTGCGAAATACCCCCGGCGTGACCGGTTTTGTAGGCATGGGCAATACGCCTACCCCGTTGCGGCCCGAGGAAGTCGCCCAGATCATCAAACGAATGGAAGCCGATGCCCCGCGCATCAAGGTTACATTTCGTCCAGGTGAGCGCGTTCGCATTGTCGATGGCCCGTTCAATGATTTCCGCGGCACGGTCTCGGAAATTGATATGGAACGGGCAAAAGTGCGCGTCATGGTCAATTTCTTTGGCCGTGAGACTCCCGTTGAATTAGATTTTTTGCAGGTTGAAAAAGCGTGATTACTGCTCTCGGCTTCAGCCGAGGGCTTAGAAGGTGGGAGGGTGTTCCTCCATCGCCCGCTAATACCACGAAGGAGATATAACTGTGGCTAAGAAATTAAAGACAATCGTAAGAGTGCAGATTGCTGCTGGTAAGGCGAATCCCGCGCCGCCAATTGGCCCGGCTCTGGCTGGTCATGGGATTAACTTGATGGCTTTCTGCAAGGAGTACAATGCCCGTACGTCAAACCGCATGGGCGAGATCATCCCGGCCGAAATCAGCGTTTACACGGATGGATCCTTTACCTTTGTGCTCAAGACGCCGCCGGCTTCAGTTTTGTTGAAGAAGGCAGCGGGGGTAGACAAAGGCTCTGCTCAGGCGCCGCGCCAAAAAGTGGGCAAGGTGACCAGGGCTCAGGTCCGCGAGATTGCTGAGCTGAAGATGAAAGATTTGAACGCCATCGATATCGAAGGTGCTATGCGCCAGATCGAAGGCACGGCCCAACAGATGGGGCTGGAGATTGTAGACTGATTCCCGGTGGGAGGGTAGCACAGCTATCCGCTGGCACCACAAAGGAGCAACTATGTCGAAACACGGAAAGAAATATTTAGCCGCGGCCGCACTGGTCGACCGCAACCAAGACTACAGCCCGGCTGAGGCTGTTGCATTGGTAAAGAAAACCTCCACGGTCAAGTTCGATGCAACCGTAGAAGTCCACATCCGCCTGGGTGTCGATCCACGTCACGCCGATCAACAGGTGCGTGATGTGGTTGTCCTGCCTCATGGGCTGGGTAAAACGGTGCGCGTCCTGGTTTTCGTCCAGGGCGAAGGCGTCGCGCTGGCTCGCGAGGCGGGCGCAGACTTTATCGCCGATGACGAAATGATCGCCAAGATCCAGGCCGGCTGGACCGATTTTGATGTCGCTGTCGCCACGCCCGATATGATGGGTAAGGTGGGTCGCCTGGGTCGTGTGCTGGGTCCGCGCGCCTTAATGCCGAACCCCAAGGCAGGCACAGTGGTTCCCGCCGAAGATATTCCACGCGTCGTGCGCGAGTCCAAGGCCGGTCGTGTGGAGTTCCGTCTGGATAAGACTGCCAATCTGCATGTGCCGATTGGAAAAATCTCTTTCGAAGAGAGCAAGCTTTTTGACAACCTGGCTGCCCTGATGGAGGCGATTAAGAAAGCGCGTCCGGCCGCGGCCAAGGGTGTCTACATCCGGCGAGTGACTCTGACCTCTACCATGGGCCCTGGCGTCAAGGTAGACCCGATGCAGGCACAGTCGATGGATATCGGTGATCTATAAAATAACGACTTAAGTCGTTTATCGCTTCGCCAGAGACAGCGGGCGCTGATCCAGGTTGGACAGCTTAATTTCCTGCCGAGGTGAAGACCACTCCAAGCCTATTCGCCTTGTGCTGCCAGGCAACCGCTATGCAGCCCAGGCGCCCGTCAAAAACGGGGGAGAGTCTTTGCCAATCAACTGCGAGGCAAAGACTTTTATTTTGAAAGGAGGTGAATAAACATTGGCAATCTCACGGCAGCGCAAGGAAGAACTTGTTGCTCACTATGTGGACTGGCTCAATCGCAGCCAGGCTCTGTTGTTGACCCAATACACTGGGCTGACTATGAAACAGATCGATGAGCTACGTGGGAAGGTTCGTGAAGCGGGTGGAGAATTCCACATCGTCAAGAACACCCTGGGTAAGGTAGCTTTTGAGCAGGCAGGTCTTGAATTCCCTGAACAGTTCCTGGATGGTAGTACGGCGATCGTTTTCGCTTTTCGCGATGTAACCGAAATGGTAAAACTGGTAACCGAATACGCCCGGACCTCCGAGTTCATCAAGATCAAAGGCGGTATTCTGGATCGCCGGCCTGTTAGCCCAGCCGATATCAAAATGCTGGCTGAACTACCGCCCCTACCTGTTATGCGCGCCCAGCTCCTGGGCACAATTATGGCGCCTGCCAGCAAACTGGCCCGCACGTTGGCCGAGCCTGCACGCCAATTGGCTGCAGTGTTTCAGTCATACGTTGACAAAGATGCTACGCCTACTGCGGCATAGTATTTCTGACTACAATATTTTAATTTTACACACCGATTATTAAGGAGTACGAAGATGGCTGATTTAGATAAACTGGTTGAGGAACTGAGCAAGCTCTCTGTCCTCGAAGCTGCTGAACTGGTGAAGAAGTTGGAAGAGCATTGGGGTGTTTCTGCTGCTGCTCCCGTGGCGATGGCTGCGGTTGCTGCCGCCCCTACTGCTGTTGAGCCAGTGGAAGAAAAGACGGAATTCGACGTGATCATTCGCGATGCTGGCCCTAAGAAGATCGAGGTCATCAAGACTATCCGCCAGCTCACCAGCCTGGGCCTCAAGGAGGCCAAGGATGTGGCTGAGACTGCTGGTAGCAAGGTCCTGGAGGCAGTCAGCAAGGAAGCTGCTGCTGACGCCAAGGCCAAGCTCGAAGCCGCTGGTGCGGTCGTCGAAGTCGCATAGTTGTTCCATAAGAGTATTTCAAGCCCCACGACCTCCAGGGCGGGAGGTCGTGGGCGGTTTTCTTGCCCGGGCCACCTGATGTGGCCTTTTTACTTTCTCAAGCCTGTGGTATATTATTAGGGAAATGGAGGGCTTATGAGCGCACGCATTCTGATAATCGAAGACGATGATGCAATCCTGAAGTTTCTACGCCGAGGGCTGGCCTATGAAGGATATCAGGTAGATACTGCATTGGATGGTCAATCAGGTCTTGCCCTGGCACGGGATAACCCACCCGATCTGGTTGTCCTTGATCTGATGTTGCCAGGGATTGATGGATTGGAAGTCTGCCGTCGCTTACGGGCGGGCGGCCCTGTGCCCATCTTAATTTTGACAGCCAAGGACACAGTGAATGACCGTATCCAGGGTTTGGATATGGGCGCCGATGATTACATGGTGAAACCATTTAACCTGGATGAATTATTGGCTCGCATTCGTGCTCTGCTGCGCCGCGCCCAGCCCAGCCGCCCGCAGGTTTTGCGGTTTGCTGATCTGGCGTTGGATACTGGCACGCGCCAGGCCTCCCGAGGAGACCGCGTCATCGCCCTGACGGCTAAAGAATATGAGCTGCTGGAGCTTTTCTTGCGCCACCCTCGCCAGGTATTGACTCGCGATATGATCTTTGATCGCGTCTGGGGATACGACTTTGGCGGTGAAAGTAATATTATCGAGGTGTACATTCGATATCTGCGCCAGAAGCTGGAGGCCAACAACGAACAGCGCCTGATCCATACCGTGCGAGGGATGGGTTACGTGCTTCGTGAGGCGTCCTGATCATCCGAATGTCTCTGCGCGCCCGCCTCGCTCTCCTTTACACCTCGATTGTCGGAGGAATCCTCTTCCTCTTCGGTATGGCAGTGTATATCTCTGTCAGCGTCACGTTGACCCATCAGGTCGATGAAACGTTGGCGCGAGCCGCCAATCAAATTATCAGCACTGCGCGCGCAGGCACGTTGGGGGTGACTCTGCCTGAGTTGGACTTGTTTGCAGATGTATATATTCAAGTCTGGGGCCGGGACAATCAACTTGAATCAGCCTCGATGAATATTCGCAGCTTCGATTTTCCTCTCGATCCAGATAACCTACACGCCACCCGGCCTGTATATCGTGATGTTGTGGTGAGCAATGCCCGTTTGCGCGTGCTGACCACTCCCCTGATTATCCGTGATAGCAATCGCATCGTTGGCATCCTCCAGACCGGCACCAGACTGTCGATGATTGATTCGGTTCAAAGGCTCTTGCTTTGGGTGCTCTTTATCGGCGCGGCTGTTTCAATGACCATCGCCGGTCTGGCGGGATGGATCAGTACGAATCAGGCTTTAATCCCTCTGGAAGCCGTCACCCAAACCGCCTTGCAGATTACTCGCGCCGATGATCTCTCGCGCCGCATCCCTTATCTTGGGAACCCCAATGATGAAATCGGCCAGCTCATTCAGACATTTAACCAAACCTTAGAACGGTTAGAAAAGTTGTTCAACACCCAAAAGCGCTTCCTGGCCGATGTGGGTCATGAACTGCGCACGCCCCTGACGGTGATCAAGGGCAATGTTGACCTGATGCGGCGCATGAATTGTACCGATGATGAGTCGATGGACAGCATCGAGACCGAAGTGGATCGCCTGACGCGCATGGTGGGGGATTTATTGCTCCTGGCTCAGGCCGAGTCGGGCAAACTGCCCCTGGCTCAGCAAACCCTGGAATTGGACACCCTGGTTCTGGAGGTAATGAGCCAGATGCGTGTTCTGGCGAAGGATCGATTGACGCTGCGCCTGGGCGAAATCGATCAGGTACTGGTATGCGGCGACCAGGATCGCCTCAAACAAGTATTGATGAACCTGATCGGAAATGCGATAAAATACACCCCTTCAGGGGGAGAGATTGTTGTTGGACTGGGTAAGGTAGAGAGCCGGGCACGTTTAACGGTCAGTGATAACGGACCGGGAATTCCTGCCGAAGATCTCCCCAATATTTTCGAGCGTTTTTATCGTGGGGAGAAGTCGCGCACTCGCAGCCGTGATGGCAAGGGTTTTGGGTTAGGGCTATCCATCGCTTATTGGATTGTCCGTAATCATGGTGGGCTGATAGAGGTTAGCAATCGTGATCCTCATGGCACTACGTTCTGTGTTTGGCTGCCTCTATCTGCTGGAAGCTGCCCAGACGATTAATAGAACCAGGGAGTATGCTCATTCGTCATGACATACTCCCTCGATTATCTTGTTCATAGCTGATTATCGTCGCGCAGGTTGACCAGGTCGTGAGAGTGGAGGCCTCTGGCTGTTGGGGCTGTTTGGTGCGCTGGCTGACATCGGATGGTAAGTCAGTTCAGGGCGGGAATTTGAGAATACCGATTCATCATCCATCTGGATCCTGGCTTCACTGCGTGAAGCACTCATTGAAGCAGATGCATTGCGGGGAGTCGAGAGGCGGTTGTTTCCCTGGCGCAAACCTCCGCTGGCGATGGCGGTTCTGGGTTGGTACACGGGGGCAGCCTGACGGCGCGGTTCGCTGACCCCAAACAAGCGCTCTCCTGCCACAGAAAATGTGCCGATGATCATGACGCGGATCAGCCAAACCAGGATAGCTACGAATACCGGCACCACGCGCAGCAGCGTTGCCCGTTCGACCACGGCATTTCCAAGAGTCTCGTGACCCAAGACGGCCAGGGAAACTCCCCACCAGGTGAGCATGGCGTTCATTGTCGCTGCCAGCAGCCAGGCTCCGAATAAATACCAGGTCTCGCTGTGATTGGACGCTCCGCGCCCCCCATTGGAAGCCTGCGAGTTGCTATCGGGCGAGAACAGGCGCGCAATCCCGGCGAAATCAATGCCACAAAAGGCGATGGATAAGATTGTGGCCCAGCGCACTCCCAGAAATTTTAGATTTCCAAGCAGATCGGTTAAGGCGTAATCGGTCGTGCTGTAATTGAATATTTCGAAGGCCATCAACGCGGTGATGATGATGATGCCAAAAGCCAAACCGCGTTGTAACCGCAGCCGTTGAAAGGCAGAAAAGACGGACTGGTTTTGATAAGTATTCGCGCTCATGGTTGATCTCCTCATAGATAGAAAAACTGGTTGGATCTGATGTGTTATTTGCTGCAGGTGCCCAAAAAAGGTTCTTGACAGAGCATTGCTTAATAGCTATAATATAGAACAATTGTTCTTTTTTGTCAAGAGTCTGGTGAATATTCCTCTGAGGAGTTTGAGATGAATTTGGGACCGAAGCTAGTCACAATGGGCACGATTATCGGAGCAGCGTCATTATTCGCTTTTTTATCCTGGCTGACTACGGGGACAGCTTATCCCCAGATCGCGCTGGCAAATGAAATCGATAAGCCATCTCCCTCTGGCCTGGAAATTGAGCTTAAGCTTTCATCTGACAGTCAGCCAGAGGTTGAAGATTCCAGCTCTATCTCAGACGACTGTGCAGTTAGCAACAAATTCCCCTCCAGCGTGCGCCAGTGGTGTGGGCTGATCACCCGCTACGCCGAAAAACGCGGTTTGTCACCTGACCTGGTAGCAGCGATTATCTGGATCGAAAGCGGTGGCGACTCCCAGGCATACTCGCACAGCGGTGCGGTAGGCTTGATGCAGGTTATGCCCAGTGATGGCATCGCCAGTTCATTCATGTGCGTAAATGGGCCTTGTTTCAGCAACCGCCCCACCACTGCACAACTTAATGACCCTGAATACAATATATCTTATGGCACAAAGTATTTGGCGGGTTTGCTGGCTCGTTCAGGCAGTGTTCGTGAGGCTTTGAAATCTTACGGACCGATGGATATGGGCTATGCTTATGCAGACCGGGTGCTCAATCTCTATCAGCAATACGGTCAGGTTGCTCAATAACCGCATGTTGATCCGAAACCAGATGAAAATGTAGCTGGGGAACATCCTGGAACGCACCTCCATTCAGCACCAGCTGACAGCCGACTTGTTCCAGGCCGAATTCTTCCACCAGGCTTTGTGCGCATTGCAGGATTTCAACCATCAGGCCATTCTCTTCCGCCGTCAGATCGCTTATTCCGGCTATTGCCTTCTTGGGCACGATTAGAATATGAATGAGGTATGCGGGTCTGGGATGATAGAAAGCCAGCAGGGTTCTTGTATCACGCAGGCGTTTTACCGGTAGAATGAAGCTCAGCTGCGCGAAGATCCACCCAACGAGATAGCTGCCTAACCGAGATCGAGCCAGACGAAGCATCATTCTCGATAAAAGATGACTTTGTAATCGACCAATTCCCCCTGCTTGTAGGTAAATTTTGCGGAGAAAAATCCGGGCTGATCCAGCCAGTTCAGGAAAACTCGATCACCCTCCCACAGCGGCAGATCCAACAGCTGCAAGTCTTCAATCCAGGCCAGACGGCCCTCCGGCGAATCGATCAGCGCTCCTTCAAACTCAGTGACCACAAAAACGAAAGCATACCAATCCTCGATTTCATCGAAAGACGGGAAGGTGAGCAGCCCCTTGAGCTGTGGGTTGAACACCTGAAGCCCCGATTCTTCACGGATTTCACGAATGGCGCATTCCTCCGGGGTCTCACCGGGCTCCAGCTTTCCCCCCAGACCGTTCCATTTTCCCTGGTGCATATCATTTGGCTTCTTGATCCGGTGAACCATCAGGGTCTTACCGTCTCGACGAACATAGCACAGCGTGGCCAGTTTCATATTCTTCTTTGCTCCCGGGGATTTAGCACAGACTGGATCAGGGAAGCCCTCTACGGATTGAGCGCTTGATAATTTACAGGAAAAGTGGACTTATCTAACTGGCAGCTTTCGTATACCGGGCTGGAACTTTGTTCAGTCCGAATGATGACCGGGTGGGTACGCCCTGTATTCTTCTCTGAGAAGCGTATCAGCCACTGCCCCGGAAGGGTCTCCTGGATATCCTGGAACAGGAAAGCCTGCAGGTTTGTCTCACCGGTTTGTTGGCGGAGATAGTAGTCAGCAGCCTGGATCGCCTCACGAAAACAATTGCGCCCACGTAAATTGGGCAGGTAAACCTGCTGGTTCAGGCAGGCTTGTAAGATAGGGAGTGCGTTTTCGGTATTCACTCGCCCGTATAGCAAACCATAGGGGAGCCATAATACGTTTGCCGCGAAACGATGCCCACCAACATGAGAAGATTGCCACACCTGCAGCGCGCTGCTGCCAGCTACCTGATGCAGCAGGTTGAAAACCGGAATACCCTCTCGCGAGCAGCAGACGTCTCTCCGCCCGTTGGTGCATACAAGGAGCAGTGAACCATCGCTGCGTTGGGGTTGGTACGCCGGTTCCCCTGCCAGCACTGCCGGGATATCGATTCCGAGCAGCGCCTCATATTTCTCCAGGTGAAAAGCATATAGCCCTGGACTTTGCTCTGAAGTAGAGGCGATGAAAAAATGCACCCCAGCCTTTTGGTGGCTTGGTCGGGTTTTGATCAGCAGCAGTTTTGCGGCAGGAAGGGTTTTCGTTTGCTGCGTCAGGTAATTCTTGACCGTTTCTGGCATAGCGCTTTGTTTGAATGCTTTCTCCTCCCAGGCGCCGTTATACTCCAGCAGCAGGTAGGTCTGGGTGGGTGTGGCGGTTCCAATGAGCGCTTCGCCGGCATCTAAAGAGAGCTTTGAGCAGGCTGAGAACTGTGGATTTCTGTTATTTGCCATGCTGATAATGTGATAGAGACGTTCCGAAGGAACGTCTCTACTGTGTATTCTTTCTTATGTCCAGGACGGGGTTAGTCCTCTTCGGCCTCGCGCTTCCCAACTTGATGATCAAGATTAATCAATGACACCTTGTGATCCTCGACCATCCTGAGGTGATCAACGATTTGGCCGGCGTTCTTTTCTTCTTCAACCTGCTCATCAATGAACCAGTGCAGCATCACCTGAGCGGCATAGTCATTTTCCTTGAGCGCCAGGGTGTAAAGGTTATTAATTGAAGCTGTCACCAGTTGTTCATGCTCCAGGATGGCCTCAAAGACTTCGAGCGGTGAATTGAATTCAACCTGCGGCTGTTGGATGGCCAATAGCACCACCCGGCCTCCCCGGTCGTTGACATAATCATAGAACTTCATCGCGTGTTCCACTTCTTCTTGGGCCTGCATGCGGGTCCACTTGGCAAAACCGGGCAGGGAATGCGCCTCGAAATAAGCCGACATGGAAAGGTAAAGGTAAGCAGAGTAGAGTTCTTTCTGAATCTGTTGGTTGATTGCCTCGAGCAATTTTTCACTCAGCATTGGTTTATCTCCTCAAAATACAGTATTGTCTCATTGAGGGGGTCATGTCCCTCTCGCTTATTATATACCACGAATTATCCATATCCCAGTTCCCTTAAAATATCTTTATCTTTACGTTCGCCAGATCCCTGTTCAGGCTGGCCCTGAAGTTCCCTCCAGAAGCGCTCGTCATAGCGTCGCGATCGCACTGGCAGAGGCATAGGCACACCCCAGCCCAGGAGTAAGACTTCCTCCTTCGGCTGCAGGCGGGCCAGCATCCCGCGCAGCGCCTCCCGCCCGGCTAAGCCAGATAGCACGGCTCGGATATCGTCTTCATCTCCCAGCCAGCCAGAGACGCGCGTGCCAAGCTGAGACATCACCTCATCATATATTTGGGAGGGGCGCTGGTCGATGATCAACAGGGTGACGTAGTACTTGCGCATCTCCCGGGCGATGGTGCTGAAAGTGGTCTGGGAAGCCATCTCCCTGTTGAGCAGCTTGTGGGCTTCTTCCACCACGATCACCAGCGGGCGGGGCTCCTGTTTCCCACTGCGGAACTCATTGGTGCGCTTCTCCCAGGCCTGGCGGATGCGGCGCGTCAGCAGGTTGCTGACCAGCAGGTAATCCAGATCCGTTTCGTGATCGCCGAAGGATAGCACGACGTGCTGACCGGCTTCCAGGGCTTTGATGATCTCGCTGACACTGTCGCTGGCTGGTCTCTCAACCACATAAGGCAGATCAAAAACTCTTCTCAGCTTGCTGTGCAGTCCTTCGGCAGCAAACTGGTTGACTCCAGCAGAATTGGCCCAATAGGCTACACTGTCTGGAGCAGGGATCTTCCTCCCGTTTTCATCGTCAATAACTGCCCCATTTCTCATCTGCCGGAAGGCTGAGAACCAGTTTTTCCCCAATGTGCTTACCAGGGCTTCCAGTGTGGTGGGGGTGGTTTCTTTCAGGTTAAGCTCCCGTGTGAGCAGCTCGATATCTTCAGGCTGGAGGTCGCTCTCGGCGATCTCCAGGTTGAAATCGGGCGGCTGTTCGCGGATCAGCGCCCCCTGTCCCAGGCCGACTACTCTCACCCGGTTCGGGAATTTCGTTCTCAGGCCGATCACTCTCTGCCCGGTGTCCGAGGCGGTATCATCGTAGCTGTACTCATTGTGCATATCGAAGATCAGCACTGAGGCGCGGTTGAAGTGGATTAGCCCGGCCAGGATGATGCGCGTCAGGAAGGATTTACCGGTGCCCGTAGCGCCAAAGATTCCCGACGAGCGCTGGATAAATTTATCCAGGTTCAAGCAAACCGGGTGCCCTTGCTCGCGGGTGTATCCGATGACAAAATTGCCGGGCTGCTCGCTCTTGCCAAAGATTTCAGCGATATCACCCTCTCCTGCCAGGCGCACAGGCGCATGGTGAGGCGGGATAGTTTTTACCGGCAGCGGGCGTGGCTCTGGGCGCAAGCCGGCCTCGATCTCTTCTCTCCAGCGTTCGTATTCCTGGCTGCCCGGCTCTGGCCCGCGCTCTAACATCAGGGCGGGCAGGATCTCCAGGTTGGTGTAAAGCGTTTGCCCGTGCAGCAGGCTCGCCAGGGCAGGCGGCAGGCGCAGTTCGCTCTGCTCATCGGCGAAGCGCGGGTCAGTGGCGCCCAATTGCAGATCGGTCACCAACCCGTAGAATTGCCAGTTCCCGCTCTCGATCACCACAAACCCACCTTCCTGGACTTCCTGAGCCGGTACGGTCAGGCGGATATGCAGGTTCTCTTTCAACCCGCCGCTTACAACATAACCAATGCTTGATTCAGGCTCGATCATAGCGCTGTTATCCATTCTCGCCTGGGATTGCATCGCCCAGCGCGCTCAAGACACTCATCAGGGTCGGATAGTCATCACGCAGCAGGATAATCAGCTCCTGGGTGGCGGCCTGGATCCATCGCCCATCTCCTCTGGCTGAATGCGCTTCATGGGCTTGCTTCAGGTGGGTCGCCAGCAGTTCTCCCACTGGCAGGTCTTCTGCGCGCAGGATATGCCGGAAATAGCCAAAGCGCCCGGCGGAAGAGAACCTGCGCAGCTCTCCGGGATCGCACAGGTGAATGGAGTCCAGGCTGAGCGGCGGACGCGGCGGCAGCAGGTGATAGATGCGCCCATTCTGATCGTAACCCACCACCAGTACGCTGATTTCCAGGGGGGTATTGCGGTTCAGGCGATTGTCAGCGATAATATTTTCGTCCACCGTCTCCGCGGTCACCAACTGCCGTACCAGACCATCGTCATCGATGTGAATATCGTGAATCAACCCGTAGATCTGGCAGTCGTTTTCTAGCGACACCCCCACCAGCGCTCCAAAGGATGGCTGGTTCAGCTGCGAGGCGCGGCACCCTACGACAAACCCCGCAGTGCTGGCGCGCAGCAGACGTCCAATTTCGATAGCAGTCATGGAACCCTCACCTTTCGTACGTTGTTCTGCCTTGTAAATTCTTTACGGCTTGTTTTTGGGACATTTCGCCCACTTCTATGCCTCTGTTTCGCAATTCTAGCAGGATCATCTGGGTCACTTGCTCTTTTTCTTCCAGGGTGACCACCGCGGCTTCGTGGGCGCGGTGCAGCAGATAGGGGAAGGGTCGGCTGCCCAGGATGGTGCATTGGTGGACCAGTACTGCGTGCAGATGGTCCAGCATTTTTCGCTCGCTGGCTACCCAGGCGGGGATCTCGACCCGCGCCAGCCAGGGGTGTCCTGTGCGGCCAACATTCAGATAAAAGAAATGCAGCGCCAGCTCTCCACGGTAATTTTGCACCGAGCGTGATTGAATGGCGAATACCGCTGAGCGCTCCCCCGGGGCAAGGAGGCCCTGAAATAAATCCCGGTCAATCACGCCGCGCAGTGGGTAATACCTCTTCACCTGAGCTAATTGGTCGCCGGGCAGCATAGCAATTTCCAGCAAGCGCACCATCAGGTTGGCGGCTGGTTTATCAACATAGCCTGCGGTGATCACCCCCTGCTGAGATAGATTCTCAAGCACCCCCATATATTTCTCCAGGCTTTTCTTGAATTCACTGCTCTCCCCTTCTCCTGCTCCCCACAGTTCCATCGGCCCATCAGTGAATGTAATAACCGGCCCGGCAGCCTTTGAAGCCAGGTCTTTCAACCTTTCACGCTCGTTCAGGTCTCGCATCAGAGCTACCTGGGCTTCGCTGAGCATACCGCCTGTCTCTGTGTATAGGTCTTCATCATAAAGCAGCTGGCTTCTTGTGGTTATCTCGGGGGGCAGGGCATCGTTCAGACGCATCTGGATCGTACCCACGTTAATCAGGCAAAAATTAACCGCCGCATGCCGGTCTGGAGATATTTGTGAGCCATCTGCCGCCAGGATGGTAGCCTGCTCGGGCAGCGGCGGCAAGCTGTAATGCCCATCCAACGGTTCAGCTTCCCCATCGGGCCCCCAGGCGGGCAGGGCGCAGCGCAGGTTCGGGTCGTGGTTGCGCACGATCGTGTTCACCTTCTGCCGCAGGCGTTCTATCTCGCCGGCGTTGCTGCGAAGAAGCTCTCCTGCCTGGACGCGCAGGTTTTGCAGCCTGGCGGCGCGGCCGGTTGCGCTCTCTCCCAGGCTCTTGATCTGTTCACGCACTTGCTGGTAATCTAATGACATAATCCCATCCCCGATATTCAGAACACTTGTTTGGAATATTGTAAAGCCAGAAAGCCATAGGCGCAAGAGGCTGGAGAGAATCCGCTGTCCTGCAAGCGGCCCCTGGCATGATAGGCCTGGTCTGCGGTAAAATACCCTATCCCTTGGCGCACCTATGGCTACGATCGCAAAGACTCTCGCTTCCTCAACCGCCCCTCATCTGCGCTCCTTTGATATCCGCCGCGACCTGGGAGCAGTGGCAGACCTGGTCGAGCTATGCTTTACAGATACGCTCGATGCGGATGGGCGCAGCTACCTGAGCCGTATGCGCGCGGCAGCCAATAAATCCTCTCTGCTCGGCTGGGCATCTCACGCCTCAGAATGGGCCAGTGTGCCCATGAAAGGCTATGTGTGGGAGCAGGATGGTCGCCTGGTAGGGAATGCCAGTGTTATTCCCTATTTTCTGAAAGGGACAAGATTCTATCTGGTTGCGAATGTAGCTGTGCATCCGGAATATCGCCGGCGGGGCATCGCCCGCGCTTTGACCGAACGAGCGATCGAGCATGCCCGCCGCCGGGGTTCGCCTTCCGTTTGGCTGCAGGTGCGCGAAGAAAACGACCCCGCGGTGACTTTGTATCGCGCCCTGGGTTTTGTTGAAATGGCCCGCCGGACTACCTGGTATTGTGATAAAGATTTCCCACCCGCAGAAGATATGCTTGGGCTGACTTTCCAGCCTCCACAGAGCCGGGATTGGCCCTGGCAGAAAACCTGGCTTCGATCGGGCTATCCCCCGGAGCTTTCCTGGCATATGTCATTCAACCGGGATGTCTTGCGGCCTGGAATTGTGGGCGCTTTTTTTCGGTTTATCTACGATGCCTATATCAAGCAGTGGGCGGTGTATTACCACGATCAAATTCGGGCGGCGCTGACCTGGCAGTCTTCCCTGGCTAACGCCAATACACTCTGGCTGGCAGCTCCTGCAGATATCGATGATCTTACCCTGTATGCCTTATTGATTTATGCGCGGCGCCACCTGCCCTCGCCGCGCCCGGTGATGCTGGAATATCCTGCCGGTCAGTCCAGTACGGCGATCCAGCAGGCAGGTTTTTACAACCAACAAACCTTGATTTGGATGCGCCTGATCATTGAAAAATAAAGTTGCTGAAATCACGTGATTCCAGCAACATATGCTACCCCGCCCCGCCCTCGCACACTCTCCCATTCCCATTCTTATCGGGCAGCACCAGCCGGTTATAGGTCTCCCGGCAGTAGTCATAGCATGCCTGGGCCGCCGAGGTGGAGGGGAAATCTTTGCAGGTGTAGTGCTGGTCGCAGTTGCAGATTGGCCGCAGGGTTTCTGTTGGCACGATGGTATTGGTCGGCGTCGGGGTGATCGTTGGCGTGGGGGTCGGGGTTGGTATCCACACGCCAATCACCCCCGCCTTGGCTTCCGCCTGGGCGGCCAGGAAAGTGCTCTCGCAGGCCACATCCGGGGCAGTCGAGACCGCCTGGGAAAATCCCTGGCGGATCAAATCGTAATTGACGAATACGTTTCCCGCAAAGACATAGCGCGGCAGTTTCCCGTCGGGGTCGCTTTCGCTGATATCCTTGATCAGGGTCACAATCTGCCCGCTGACCAGTCTTTCATTAGCGGCAAAAGCCTGCGGGCCCTGCCATTCGATCGGCTGCACCATGTTCGGGGCGTCCATACCGATATACCTGACCTGGAAGATATCGTAACCGATCACCACTTCGATGGTCGAGCCGTCCAGGATGCGAGTGACCAGCGCCTTGGTGCGCTGGGTATTCTTAGGCACACATCCCGCGCCGGGGATGGAGAAGTTGATCTCCGGGGTTCCCACGCCCTGTTGGGTGGGTATGATGGGGGTTTCAGACGGCGGCGCCTCCGGGATTGGCGTTTCCGTCTTGGGCATCGCCTCCATCGTCAGAGCCACTGCCGTATCCACTGGCACCAATGTCAGGGGAGCAGGCATACAGGCGGTTAAAGCCAGCAGGATTAGAAAAGCCGATAACCGTTTCATGATTCACTCTCCCATGCAGTTCGATTGATTCCTGTGGGTTGATTGTAACACAATCCGTTAAGCTTAATCCTGGGTGAAAAGATGCGCTCCCGAAAATCTTGCAGCACGATATAATTACAGTGCTCAGGTATGAGATTACCAGTCAGCTTCC
This sequence comes from Anaerolineales bacterium, assembly GCA_016935755.1. Taxonomy (GTDB): domain Bacteria; phylum Chloroflexota; class Anaerolineae; order Anaerolineales; family UBA4823; genus JAFGQI01. The sequence continues at coordinate 12,358 of JAFGQI010000154.1, read as the reverse complement.
TGAGTGACTGCTTACCTTGATGAACGACCTGCCTCCCGCCTCGAGCGGCTCACTTCACCCCGCAGAAACGACTGCCCCTGACCAGGCGATCATGATTGCGCGGGTGGACTTGTTAGAACGCCTGCTGCTGGGAAGCGCCATCGTGGCATCTTTAGGCGTGCTGGCTCGCCTGACCAGCTTTGAAATCTGGGGGATTGTGATCTATGGCCTTGCCGCAGGCATCTTATTTGTCCTGAGAAGCCAATCCTGGGCGCTGCAGACACGCTCGCTGGTTTTTCTGGGCGTCATCTACCTGTTGGGAGTGGCCGCCTTATTCTTGACTGGCCTGGGTGGTTCGGCGGCGCTCTTCCTGGCGGCTGTGCCGCCGGTGGCGATCCTGCTCTTGGGCAGCAAGGCTGGGCCTCCTGCCATCGCCCTCAGCCTGCTGACCTGGTTCGGCGCCAGTTTTGCGTTCCACTCCGCCCTGTCTCCCGCCTTCCCCCAGCACAGCGCCGTGCTGCGGGATTGGATCCTCACCGCGATTGATCTGCTCATGATCATTGTCATCCTGGTTCAGTTCCTGGGACAGTTCCGCGAAACGCAGGACTACGTTGTAACGGTAGCTCAGCAGAACCGGGATCTGCAGGATACCCGCGCCGAACTGACCAGCCGCACCAAGCAGTTGGATTATGAGCGCTATCTCCTGCATACCCTGTTGGACACCGTTTCCGACAAAATCTATTTCAAAGACCTGTCTGGGCGCTACACCCGCATCAGCCAGGCCGTCGCCCAGGAGTTCCATGTCTCGCCGGATCAGGTCATCGGTAAGACGGATTTCGACTTTTATACCCTTGAATATGCTCAGCAGGTGCAAGCCGACGAGCGCCAAATGCTGGAAGACGGCCAACCCATCATGGATCAGGTGGAACGCGAGACCTGGCGCGATGGGCGTCCCGATAGCTGGTCGATCAACAGCCGCCTGCTCTTGAAGGGTGAAGATGGCAAGGTCACCGGCTGGTTTGGCACGGCCCGCGATATCACCGAGATCAAGCAGGCGCAAGAGGCAGACCGGCGGCATGCTCAGCAGCTGGCCGCCGTGGCAGAAGTCAGCCGGGCGGTCACCTCCAGCCTCGATATTCGCACGCTGCTTGGCATGTTGGTAGAACTGCTCCATCAGTTGTTCTCTTTTTATGGCGTCAATGTCTGGCTGGCGCAGGAAGGGGGAGATGTGATCACCCTCCAGGCTGGTTTCTCCCCGGCGGGTGAGGATCTCAGCCAGGCGGGAATTCAGCTTCCCTTGAGTTCAACCAACAGCATCGTCACGGCGGTGCAAACGGGCGATTACTGCCTGGATAATCAGTTGGCTGACCTCCAAACCCTGCCGCTTCCGCAGAAATATCCGCAGGCGCGCGCCCAGCTTGTGCTGCCGCTGCGCGTGGCAGGCAAGATGATCGGCGTTCTGGAGATCCTCAGCGATCAGGCGGACGCCTTCGCAGATGAGGATGTCATTCTGCTGCGCTCGCTGGCAGACCAGGGAAGCATCGCTATTCGCAACGCCACCCTGTACCAGGTTGAAACTGCCCGCCGTCGTTTTGCCGAAACTCTGTACGAGATTGGCCGCGCCCTGGCGAGCACTTTGAATCTGAAAGAGGTGCTCGACCTTATTTTGAAGGGCCTGGATGAAATCGTCCCCACCGACCAATCTGCCCTGATGCTGCTGGAAGGCTCTGAGCTGGTGATCGTCGCCGGCTGGGGTTTCCCGCCCGAAGAGCCGGTCACCAGCCTGCGTATTGCCATGCAGGGCGGGGATGTTTTTGAGCGCATCTACAGCAGCAAAGCGCCTGTTCCTGTCGCCGATGTATCCCAACACCCGGATTGGAGACAGTTCCCAGGTGGATCACAGGTTGGCTCCTGGTTGGGCGTCCCGCTGATCCGCTCCGACGAGGTGGTGGGGGTGCTGTCTCTGGTGCGCGCCACTCTGGACCCCTTTACCCCCAGCGAAGTGACCCTGGCGCAGACCTACGCCGGGCAGGCAGCTCTGGCTCTGGAAAACGCCCGTCTTTACGATAATCTTGCCCGCTTCAATCAGCAGCTCGAAGAAATGGTGCAGGCCCGCACCGAAGAACTGCGCCGGGCCTATGACCGCCTGGAGCGCATGGACCGCACCAAATCGGATTTCATCCAGGTCACCTCGCATGAGCTGCGCACCCCGCTGACGGTGCTTCAGGGCTACAGCCAGATGCTGATGCAGCAGTCTACCGCCCACGGTAACGCTGAGCTTTCTCAACTGGCAAATGGGATTTATTCCGGCGCGGGGCGCTTGCATGAGATTGTCAACAGCATGCTGGATATTGCCAAAATCGACAGCCGCTCCCTGGATCTCAGCCCTACGCCGCTGCCGGTGATTTTCATGATTAAGAACGTGGTGGGCAACTTTGAAACCGCTCTCCTCCGGCGCAACCTGTCCCTGGTTGTTGAGAATCTGAACGGCCTGCCCAACATTGACGCCGATGCCGAGGCGCTGCAAAAAGTTTTCTACCACTTGATCGGGAATGCCATCAAGTACACCCCGGATGGTGGGCGGATCACCATCTCCGGTCGCTATCTGGAGCCGGATGTTGATGAGTTCCCTCAAGGGGGCGTCGAAATTGTGATCAGCGATACCGGCATTGGCATTGACCCCGACGAACAGGAATTGATTTTCACCAAGTTCTACCAGACCGGTGAAGTAGCCCTGCACTCCACGGGCAAGACCAAGTTCAAAGGCGGCGGCCCGGGTCTGGGCCTGCCGATCGCCCGGGGCATCATCCAGGCTCACCATGGCAGGCTGTGGGTGGAAAGTCCAGGTCACGATGAAACGACCTGCCTGGGCAGTCATTTTCACATTGCCCTGCCGGTTCGCCAGAATAAACCCGCCGACCAGCAAAGCGACGAGCCGGCCTGATATGCGTATATGGTGGTGAGAGGAGTATAACCATGACCAAGTTTATTTTACGTTGGGCAATTAATGCCGCCGCGCTCTATGTGGCAGTTATCGTGGTACCTGGCATCCAGATGCAGAGTTCCGGCTCTCAGCAGTGGGTGGCCTTTATCGTCCTGGGTCTTATTTTTGGCCTGCTGAATGCCTTGCTGCGACCGCTGATCGTGTTGCTGACCTGTCCGCTGATCATTCTAACCCTTGGATTGGGTACCCTGCTGATCAATACCTTTTTGTTCTACCTGACCGGCGTGGTCGGGACTCAATTTGGCTGGGGCTTTACGGTCGACGGTTTCCTGCCTGCTTTTCTGGGCGCGTTGGTAGTCAGCGTGGTCAGCGTCGTGCTCAGCCTGATCCTCAAGGATGAGTTGAAGCCTAAACGCCGTGACTAGCGCTTCAGGTCTTGTCCAATTGGGGTAAAGGTGACCGTTCAACCGTTGACTTTCGCTCTGACTGGGCTTATACTTATGTAGAGGATCTCCGCATTGTATCGATCGGTTTCCCGGCAGTCTCATCTTGATTTGTGAAAGGCACGCGTGTGCGTGCCTTTTTGTTAATTTTTTTAAGAACAATACTCTCAAAAGAAAGGAGATCGACTTCTATGGATTATGGGATGATTGGGAAAATTGAGAAGGCAAAGCGTTATGCTGAGCAAAGAGATCGAATTCGCATTGAAAGCCTCACCGTGACTTTTGAGGGCGATAACAACCCTCATACTGTTCATTTTAGAAACGGCGCCTGGGAGTGTGATTGCGACTTTTTCCAGAGCCGCGGTCGCTGCAGCCACACCATGGCGCTGGAAAACATCCTTAAGGGAATGAAGGGCATTGAGCCCCTCGAATAAATATTCCCGGTAGTGTGAGCTTCGATGATTGCAGGCGAGCCCCGGGTGGGCTCGCTTGATTTAAGGGGAGTCACATCCCCTTGCGCTCTCGGGAACGGTAAAACTGGATTCGCCCGATGATCTCGCCTGCCAGGCACAATCCCCAGGCTGACAGCGCAATCCAGAACAAAGCCTCATCGGTTGTGGGAATAAACGCGCTGCGGTAAAGCAGGATGCCCCCACCCCCGGCTCCAACCAGGAGCAGCGCCAGGCGGATCAGGGCAGCCCTTTCGAGCCATTTTTGCTCTTCCGTTTTGTCTGTTTGGCTGTTCCATAGGGCCGCGGCGAAGATTTCCAGGCCCAGGGAGAATAAAATCAGCAGGCCAACCCCACTGAGGATATCGCTAGGCAAAGCACACAGTCCGCTGAAGCATGGGTCAGGCGTCGTGAGATACGTGACGGTGATCATGACGCCAGCAGCCAGCGACCCCAGCAGAAGCGCAGCAGCGAAAAAGGAGAGCAAAGTAGCAGGACTGTTCCAGGCATCCACTGTGTGCAGCAGGTAGACCCGTCCCATACTGTAAACCATCAGGACTCCAAGGATAGCTGCGCCCCACACTGCCAGGCTGCGCAGGGCAGCATTTACGATATTGAACTGGTACAGCCCCGCGCAAATGACCCCCGCTGCCCCAAACAGCATAGTGAAGAGAATCTCTCGACTGAGCCAGGAAGTGCGCAGGTTCGCCAGGGAGCGCCAGGCCTCCACTGGCGTGCCCAGATGAAACAGCGAAGCGATCACCCCCACGGCAGTGATCAGCACAATGCAGAGCAGAAGGTCCTCTACCAGAAGGGATGAATCTGAATTGAAACGGATTTGCAGCCAGGGTCTGAGAGCTGCGGCGATCCATGTTGCGCCGGCAGCCATCTGCAGCAGCAGGGTGAAAGCGACCAGTGAACGCTCTTTCAGCTCACACCTCCTCCCGGTTGGCGATCTCAGCCTGGCTGGCTGCTTTCAGGGCGGCCTGATGCGGGCGCACGATCAGGGCGGGTTCGGTCAGCTCTGCTGCGGGCAGGGGGAAAATATTGCCGCCCGGCCCATAACGCTCTTCCAGTTCTTCCAGATCGCCGAAGTCCAGCACCCGCATCGGGCAGGCCGCCACACAGGCTGGCGGCAGGCCGGCGTCTATATTGTCTACGCAAAAATCGCACTTCGTCAGAATACCCAGCCCCGGGTCATACTGCGGCGCGCCGTAAGGGCAGGCCCAGCTGCAGTACTTGCAGCCGATGCAGCGCCGTTCATCGATCAGCACGATGCCATCCGGGCGTTTGCTGATCGCCGCTGCCGGGCAGACCTCGACGCAGATCGGCCTGGCGCAGTGATTGCAGGCAATCGACAGGTTGTAGGCGAAGGCGCTGGTGATCCAGGCCTCCTCTTGCTGCTGCCACTCCCCGCCAGAAACCTCGTACACCCGCCGCCAGAGCACCCCTACTGGCAGGTCGTGCTTATCCTTGCAGGCTGCCTGGCAGGCTTTGCAGCCAGAGCAGGCCCTGGCGTCGAAGTAAAACGCCAGCTGGGTCATCGAGCTTTCTTCACTTCTACCATGAAGGTGTGCTGGGCGGTGCCAAAAGCCAGCGGCGTCCAGCGCTCGCTGGTGAGGATATTCACCGAGCCGCCGCGATCGACGCCGTTCTCGTCAGGCGCCCACCAGGCGCCCTGGGGGATATCCACCACTCCCGGCAGAATGCGCGGGGTTACCCGGCAGGGCAACACAGTGGCGCCGCGCCCATTAAATACCTGCACCAGGTCGCCATCCTCGATGCCACGCGCCTGGGCGTCAATCGGGTTGATAAAGACGCGCTGAGGGAAGGCCTCCGCCAGCCAGTCGTTGTTGGCATGGGTGGAGTGCACCCGGGAGAGGGTATGGTGGCCGATCGCCTGCAGTGGGTACTGCTTAGCTTCTGGCCCGAAGGGGCTTTCCCATTCTTGAATATACTTGGGGATCGCGGGTATTTCATTGGGTCTGCCCAACTCATGCAGGCTTTGGGAGAAAATTTCGATCTTGCCGGAGGGCGTGTCCAATGGATAGGCCTGTGGGTCGCGGCGGAAATCGGCAAAGGCAATGGCAGGCTGGGTGACCGGGTTAGCATAGACCCCAACATTGGACGCTTCCAGCTCTTCCAGGCTGGGGATATCCGGGAAGCGCGTCTCCCGGTAGCGCTCGATGATCCACCCTACCCAAGCGCGCTCGTCGCGGCCCTGGGTATACTCGGCCCCGATCCCTAACCGCTCCGCCAGTTCGGCGCAGATGCGGTAATCGCTCTTGCATTCGCCGGGCGGCTCGACCAGTTTGGGCATCAGGATCACCTCATCGCCGTATTTCCAGCCGTCCTCGATCCCCCAGGTCTCAAACTGGGTGCAGGCAGGCAGGATCAAGTCAGCAAAGCGAGCAGTGGGAGTGAGGAACTGGTCCTGCACCACCAGAAACTCCACTCGGCTTTCATCCTGCAGGATCTGCGCCGAGCGGTTGATATTGGCGTGCTGGTTGATCAGGGCATTCGAGGCCACCGCATAGATCAGCTTGATATCGTTTTCCAACCGGTCAGCGCCGGTTACCCCGTCCTGCTTGCCCATCTCATGACCGCGCAGCACTGCCTCGCTCCACAAGAAGACCGGGATGCTGGCTTTGACCGGGTTCTCGCCCACCGGGAAGACATTCCAGAAAGGCCCGCCGTCTGGGGCCTGGAGCGCCAGCCCGCTGGCCCAACCGCCGGGAATGCCCACGTTGCCGGTGATGGCTGCCAGCACGCAGCCCGCCCGCACCACCTGCTCTCCGTAGGCGCGGCGCTGCATGCCGTAGCCCTGGTAGAGCATCCCTGGCTTCAGCGTGGCGTATTCGCGAGCGATGCGGACAATCGTCTGGCGCGGCACGCCGGTGATCTTCTCGGCCCATTCGGGCGTCTTGGGCAGGCCATCGCAGCAGCCGAGCAGGTAATCGGCGTAGCTCTCTGCCCCTTCATAACCCTGCGGCATCTGGCTGGAGTCGAAGCCCAGGCAGTGGGTGCGCACAAACTCGGCGTCATACAGCCCCTCGGTCAGCATCACGTAGGCCATGGCGCTCATCATGGCGGCGTCTGTCCCAGGGCGGATGGGGATCCACTCGTCCGCCAAGCTGGCCGCGCTCAGGCTGTGGCGCGGGTCGATGCACACTACGCGAGCACCATTTTCTCGCGCCAGCCGGATGAAGTAGTCGCTGTTGGTGCCATCGCGCATCTCGGCCGGGTTCCAGCCCCACATCAGGATGTAGCGCGAGTTGAGCCAGTCCTGGCGCTGGTTGCCGGTCTGCAGCGTGCCGTAGACCGTTGGTGTAGCCACGTTGATGCAGGCCCAACTGTAGCTGTTGTAGATTCCCAGGCAGCCGCCAAACAGGTTCATCAGCCGCCGGGCGGTCTGCGATCCGTTCAGCTGATTGTAGCTGCCTGTGCCATAAGGCACGAACAGGGCGCTGCTGCCGTAGGCGGCTTTGACCCGCTGCAGTTCGCTGGCAGCCCAGTCCAACGCCTCATCCCAGGGGATGCGGGTGAACTTGCCCTCACCCCGCCGCCCGGTGCGTTTCAGCGGATAGAGCAGCCGCTCAGGGTGGTACTGGCGGCGCAGGTAGGCTCTGCCGCGTACGCAGGCGCGCAGCTGCGGCGCGGCCAGCACATCCGGGCGATCATCAGTGTCCAGGCGGGTGATGCGACCATTCTGCACATGCGCCACCAGCAGGCAGCGCCCGCCGCAGTTATGCGCTGGACAGCCCACCCGCACCAGGCGCTCGGATACTGATGCGGATGCTGCGGGCTGAGGTCTGGAGCGTCGGCGGTTGAAAAGTCGCTGCATGAAGTTCCTGTTGTTAAGAGCATCTGAGTCGGTCATGGTCTTTTGAGTTAGCAGATCACAATCAGTATAGCTGTATTCCGCTGCCTGCACAAGTGAAGATGTTCACTGTGCCAGATACTGGAAGTCACCCGATATCGAGGTACAATCATCTGGTCTGACAGAGTCTGCAGCCATGAACCGTCGTCTGGGTATTCTATTCATTGTCATCTCCGCCGCCTCCTTTGGCACGCTGGCGATCCTGGGGCGCTATGCATATGCCGAGGGGATGGACGTGTATACCATCTTGTTTCTGCGCTTTATCCTGGCAGGAGCGCTGATGGCTGTGCTGCTCGCAGCCCGGCGTGAGCGGCTGCCAGTTGGCGCTGACCTCTTACGGCTGGTGGGGATGGGGGCGATCGGATATGTCGGGCAGTCCTTCTCGTATTTCTCGGCTCTGAAATATGCCTCGGCGGGGTTGGTGGCTCTGCTGCTGTATCTGTATCCGGCTTTTGTGGCGCTGCTATCAGCGATTTTCCTGCGTGAAAGGATCCTACCCATCAAATGGCTGGCGCTGGCGCTGGCCCTGGTGGGCACCGCCCTGACGGTCGGCCCGGCAGGCGGACAGCTGGCGGGCATCCTGCTGGCGATCAGCGCGGCGGCGATCTATTCGGTCTATATCATTGTCGGCGCGGGCGTGATGAAGCGCGTTTCCGCTTTCCAGTCGTCGGCGGTTATATTCGCCGCGGCTGGGGTGACCTATGGCGGGCTGTCCTTTGCCAGCGGGCCTCATTTTCCTGTCACGCTCACAGGTTGGGCGGTGATCTTCGCTCTGGTGATCATCGCCACAATCGTGCCGGTGGTGACCTTCCTGGCTGGCCTGGAGCGCCTCGGCCCGACCAACGCAGCCATGTTTTCCACGCTGGAACCGGTGGTCACCGTGCTGCTGGCGGCAGTGCTGCTCAATGAGAGATTAGCTCCGGTCACTCTGCTGGGGGGCGGGCTGATCCTCCTGGCTGTGCTTTTGCTGTCGCACAGCGAACTGCGCCAGGCTGCGGTTCCGCCCTTCCATGAATAGGGGCAAATTGAAATCCTGCCCATGTTTATCTCAGGAGGTTGCCATGCGTCTTAGCTGTACTACAAAGCTCATTTCTTGCCTCATGTTTCTGGCGGTCTTGATGGCTGCCTGCCAGGCCAAACCGGCTGAGCCCGCACAGACGGCGGTTTCTCCCGCGGCGACGGCTGCGCCTGCTATCACACTGCCAGCCGACAAGGGGAAGCTCTTCGCTGGTTCGGGGGCCTGCGCGGTCTGCCATACCAGCATGGTCGACAAGGGCGGGCAGGATGTCTCCAATGACTCCTTGTGGCGCTCGACTATGCTGGCGAACGCGGCGCGTGACCCATATTGGCTGGCGACTGTGCGCAGCGAAGTAGACCAGCACCCGGCGCTGCAGGAGACGATCGAGAAGAAGTGCGCCACCTGCCACATGCCTATGGCGGAGACTACTGCCCTGGCTGAGGGCGAGAAAGCCGAAATCCTGGATGCGGGCTTTTTGTCTGTGGAACACCCGCTGCACCCGCTGGCGATGGACGGTGTCTCCTGCACGCTGTGCCATCAGGTGGAGCCAGATAACTTCGGGCGGGCGGAGAGCTTCAGCGGAGGCTACCTGGTGGATACCACCCGCCCGGTGGGCGAGCGCCTGGCGTATGGGCCCTATGTGATTGGAGAGGCCCAGGCGACGGTGATGAAGAGCGTCTCGGGCTACCAGCCGCTGCTGGGCGAACACCTGGCGCAGTCCGAGATGTGCGGCGCCTGCCACGACCTGCTCACGCCCTACGTGGACAGGGAAGGCCAGGTAGCCGGCGAGTTCGGCGAGCAGATGATCTACTCCGAGTGGCTGAACAGCGCCTACAAGGAGCGGAAATCCTGCCAGGACTGCCACATGCCGCTGGGTCAGGGTGGGGTGCAGCTATCGACCACCGGAGGCCCGAAGCGCAGCCCCTTCTACCAGCACATCTTTGTGGGCGGCAACGCCTTCATGGGGCGCATCCTGCAGGCTAACGGCGAAGCGCTGGGGGTGACAGCTTCGGCTGAGCATTTCGAGGCCACCATCGCCCGGGTGGTGCAGCAGATGTCCATTCAGACGGTGGTGATGCTGGTAAATAAGGTGCGCCTGGAGGGGCAGACGCTGCTGGGCGAGGTCGCCATCCAGAACCAGGTGGGGCATAAGTTCCCGGCAGGCTTTCCCTCGCGGCGGGTGTGGCTGCACATCGTGGTGAAGGACGCGGCGGGCCAGGTGGTGTTCGAGTCGGGGGCGGTGGGCCCGGATGGGCGGATTACGGGCAACGACAATGACGATGACCCGACCCGCTACGAGCCGCATTATGCTGTGCTCAGCACCCCGGACCAGGTGCAAATTTATGAAGGCATCATGTTCGACAGCGACGGGCAGGTGACCACGACCCTGCTGCGCGGAGCGGTGTATGGCAAGGACAACCGCCTGCTGCCGGTTGGTTTTGATGTCAAGAAGGCCAGCAAGGACACGGCGGTGATGGGCGAGGCCGCTCAGGATAAAAATTTCTCTGCTGGCGGCGACCTGCTCCAGCTGGAGCTTGATCTGGGCCAGGCGCAGGGGCCGTTGACCCTGCTGGTGGAACTGTTCTACCAGTCGATCGGCTACCGCTGGTCGCAGAACCTGATGCTGCAGCAGAACGGCGAAGCGCAGCTTTGGGCGCAGTACTATGCCTCGGTACCCAATCTGCCTTTACTAGCGGCCAGCGTTGAAGTGCAGGTCAAATAAAAACCACCGCGCCGCTATTCCAAATCCAATAAGGTAATCGTTCCGTTCGAGCCGTCCAGGCGGATGCGCTGACCGGTGCGCAGGCGCTGGGTGGCCTGGCTCACCCCGACTACCGCCGGGATGCCATATTCGCGCGCCACCACCGAGCCGTGGGTCATCATGCCCCCGACTTCCATGACCAGCCCGCCAGCGGCCAGGAAGAGCGGAGTCCAGGCCGGGTCGGTGCCGGGGCAGACCAGGATATCGCCGGGGGCCAGCTGCGTCAGATGCGGGTCGAAGACCACCTGCACGCGCCCCTCTACCAGGCCCGGAGAGACCGGGCTGCCGCAGATGGCGCCGGCGGCGTTTGTCGCGGCTCCGCTGACGCCTTCGTAAAATGCCCGCCCGTCACTGAGCAGCAGGCGGGGCACCTGGCGGCGGCGCTTTTCCTGGGCAAAGCGCTGTTTGCGCTCGATCACGCGCTGGCGAGCCTCCTGCGGGCTGAGACTGGTGAACGATCCTGTCAGCTTCCACTCGCCTAAATCTTCCTGCCAGCTGGCGATTTCTTCAATCTCTGACAGGTAGAAAAAGAAAATATCCTGCGCTTCATCCAACACGCCCTGATCGACCAGACTGCGGGCGAAACGGAGCAGGTTTTGGCGCACGATACCCATAAGATTCACCACCAGGAACTTGGGCATTTCCCGCAGGCCAGCCAGGGCGCGCACCCGGTAGGCCGCCCGGCGCACCAGGCGGGCCTTGAGCCAGCCCCCAGGTGTGCTCTTCACCGCCTCGGCCAGCCGGTCGATCGCCTGTTGGGCGGCTTCTGCTCCCTGGTTGAAAACAGCATCGGGGGCGCGCTGCTCATCCTGGATGTGCAGGTAGCTGAGCAGCGCCTGCATCACCGGGGTGGGATCTTCGCCCCAGCGGGTGCGGCCAATGTCGATTTCGGCCACGCCGCGCACCCCATAACGCCCTAAGAAAAGCCCCACGGCGGTCTGGGCGACCGCTGGCAGGCAGCCCGCCTGGTAATCCTTCGCCAGCTGGGCAGCGGTGCGCCCGGCGAAATGAGCTGCCGAGGTTGAATCGCGCTGGATCTGGCGGGCGGCATCCCACAGGGATAGGTCCATCTGGGTGGTGACATTATACGGCAGGCCGCGGGTGATCTCCAGCACCAGAGTCGACCCGCCGGGCACGCCGCTTGCCAGCCGGTTGAGCAGATTGAGCATGGCCATGCCGGGGGCGAAACAGGGGACCATCGTGCGGATCATGAAGGGCGGCATGGATTGATAGATATCCTTGACCAGGATGAAGTGCTGGGCCAGGGTCTCAACCTTCTGGTTTTTCTGCTGAAAATCAGCGATGATCTGCTCGGCCCCCTGCATGGCGCGCTGGCGAGCCGCATCGGGATCAGCCAGGGTGTGGAGCATGCGAGCGAGGGTGGGAAAGACCAGGCGCGCCAGGCGCAGGGCGGTGACAGGGCGCATGAAGCCTCTGCCCGGAGCCAGGCGAGGATCATCCAGCACGGGTTGGATGATTTCCAACAGGCCAGCTTCGACGATGCTCAGGGCGGCCAGCACGATCTTGCGACCCAGGTGATTGCGCACCAGGGGGGTCAGGTTGACGTACAGACGTTCTCCGGCGGTGATAAAGGCATTTTGCTGCTCAACAGAGATTTGCCAGCCCAGGTATTCGGCTACGTTTACGGCCAGGACGGAGAAGACATCCCGCCCGAAGGGGGTGATGGGATCGAGCATGCCCTGGAAGGCGCCGAAGGAGCCCCATACCTGGAGGGGAGAGGAGGCGGTAGATATGCCAGCGGGAGGAGGGGGTTCGCTGGTCAGGTGCAGCGTGCCAGCGGGAGGGGAGGGCTCATTGCCCAGGTGCAGCGTGCCAGCGGGAGGAGGGGGTTCGCTGTCCAGGTGCAGCGTGCCAGCGGGAGG